>NZ_JBFYGQ010000005.1:0-487734 GCF_041079455.1 Microbacterium sp. 16-032
TGTGACCTCGGACGTGTGACCTCGGACGTGTGACCTCGGACGTGTGACCTCGGACGTGTGACCTCGGACGTGTGACCGCCGACGTCAGTCTCGGGGTCCGCGGACCCCGACGGTGACGTCGGCGGTCGTCGATCCGAGGGTCGGTACGGCCGTCTCGACGGAGAAAGTCGCACCGTGCGCTATCCCATGCACGCCACCCTCGTCCGGCGCGACGGCGTTCGCGTGCACGTGATACGTGCCCGACCCCAGGTGCAACGCATCGACTCGGAAATCGAGCACTGTCTCTCCCTCGATCGGGGCAAGATCCGCTCGGAGGAGATCGGTGTTAGATGCGAAAACGGTGTGCCCCAACGGCGTGTTGACGCTGAACCCGGCGGCCCATTTGTCGATGCGGTGGCCGGAGAGAAGGGTCAGTCGGATGTCGATCATCTGACCCGAGGAGAAGGTGCGGCGACGCTCGCCCTCTTCGTCGAGAATGTCGATCGACGTCACGGCGATGGGCGCCGATGTGGCCGACGCCGTAGCGGTGGCTTCATCACGCCCTTCCAGAACGTCTCGCAGGACGCCGATGGCCTCATCGACGTCGCCGTCGTGCACGATCTCGCCCTTGCGCAGGACGATTCCGCGGTCGCAGAGCTCTGCGACCTGCTGAGCGGAATGGCTCACGAGGATGATGGTGCACCCCGCCGCGCGGAACTGGGCGATGCGGTCCATGCACTTGCGCTGGAATGCCTCATCTCCGACAGCGAGAACCTCGTCGACCAGGAGGACGTCGGGGTTGGTGTGGATGGCGACGGAGAACGCCAGCCGGACGTACATTCCCGAGGAGTAGAACTTCACGGCCGTATCGATGAAGTCACTGATGCCGCTGAACTCGACGATGTCGTCGAACCGGTCGTCGATCTCGGAACGCGTCAGCCCCAGGATGGACGCGTTCAGGTAGATGTTCTCACGACCGCTGAGATCCGGGTGGAACCCCGCACCGAGTTCGAGGAGGGCCGCCATGCGGCCTCTCGTCTGCACGCTGCCTGAGGACGGCGAAACGATTCCACCGATCAACTTCAACAGTGTGCTCTTGCCCGAACCGTTGGCACCCATGAGAGCCACAGTCGTGCCGGCCTCGATGTCGATGGACACGTCTTTCACGGCGACGAAATCCTCGCGATGCCGTTTGCCCTGCCGCCCGAGATGAACGATCCGGTCTTTCAGGCTGTTGTCGCGGCGGACTTTGAAGCGCTTGCGGACGTCCGTGAGTCGGACGACCACGGGGGCCTTTGTCATCGTCACGGTCACAGCTCCTGCGCGAAGTTGCCCTGAAGGCGGGTGAACACACGGTGAGCGACCACCAGGAAGATGAGACCCACGACACCCGCGATCAGCATGCGCAACTCCAGATTCGGCGGGTAGTCGGACGGGGAACCCGCCCCCCAGAATGTCTTGTGGAACCCCAGGATGGCGAGCGTCAACGGGTTCGCGAGATAGATCTCCAACATCCACGACGGCAGCGAGAATCGGGCGATCACATCGCTCACCATCCGCCAGGAGTATACGATCGGCGACGCCCACATGGCGAGCATCAAAACGACCTCAGTCAGGTACTGAACGTCGCGAAGATAGACGTTCACCGCGCTCAAGAGCAGACCGATGGCCGTGCCGTACAGCAGCACGAGACCCAGCGACGGGAAGAACCACAGCATCTGCGCGGGCTCGGGGAGGGCACCGAAGATGAGGGCGGCCACGACGAGGACGGCGAGCTGCACCAGGAACATGAACCCTGCGCCTCCCACGCTGGCGAAGGGGAAGATCTCACGGGGGAGGTAGATCTTCTTGACCAGCCCGCCGTTCATCAGGATCGATCCCGTCGCGCCCGCCACCGTGTCGTTGAAGAATTGATACAGCGTGAGGCCGGCGAAGAGGTAGATGGCGAAGTTCGGAATGCCCTCGGCCGCGCGCAGGAACTGCCCCAGCACGATGAAGTACATGAGGAATTGAATCAATGGACGGATGACAGTCCAGAGGAATCCCAGGAAGCTGTCCCGGTACCGCGCTTGAAGGTCACGCCGGATCAGCAGGAAAAGGAGGTCCCGGCGAGCGAAGAGCTCACGGATCTTCCCCCCGCGACCGGGCAGTGTCATTCCACGCGCATCGACGGTCGCGAACGGCAACGCCTCGAGGACCGCGAATCTTTGTGTTTTTTCCAAGCCTGACCATCGTCTTTCGGGAGAGCAGAATTCTATCTGCGGCTCATGTGGACGGCGTGCTGGAAACTCCCAGGAGACGCTTCACTCGATCGACGGCCCGACCGGGAGCCCCGGCGATCCGCCGGACCTTCTCGGCCTGCGGCAGCTTGTCGGGACGGTTGACGCGCAGATACATGAAGAAGAAGTCCACGGCGCGCCCGGTGCCGATCCACCCCGCGCGTTGCAGGAAGAGGGCCTTGTCACGAAGGGTTCCGGGGATGGTCGCGGCGAGTTCGTCGAGCTTGAACTCGAGCGCCGTGTGGCTCAACGCGGCGTACTCAGCGGTCAGGACTGTACGCGTGTGAAAACCGCTCTCGGCCGCCGCATAAGACGGCATCCGCTCCAGGACGTGTGCGAGCCCGCCGTCCTTGTACGCCTCTTTGCCGCCGAACTCGCTGTAGCGCCAACGCTCTTCGGCGAGCAGTCGAAGGGCGCGCGGACGCGCGACGTACATCGACCCGAAGGGCGCCAGTGGAGACACCGAATCGATTGGGACCTCGATGCCCAGCTGGTCGGCTACCTGCTCGAAGCGTGGGCGATTGCCCCACCAGGCGTGGCCGAGCGTTCCCTGCCCGATATGGATCATCGGGGGGTAGGCGAGGCCGAGACCTTCCTCTTTCTGGAACAGAGCGACGAGGTTGGCGGCGTACCCCGCGTTGGGAAGGAGGTTGTCGAGCTGCTGGGACTTGAAGTGCTGCCCGACCGTGAATCCCTGCTGCGGCGTGCGTTTCGTGTGCACCTTGACGATGAGGTCGTAGTCGTCGCCCAGGATGATGTCGCGGCACTCGATCAGGAATGCGCTCTGATCGCGTCCGTCGTTGGACGGAAGGACGCGAACCTCCGTCCGACGCCCCGCGCGCGCGCGCGCCGACAGGATCTCTTCGATGGCCTTCGCGCGATGCGCGTCGGGAGTCGTCACGACAAGGTCGTAGTCGCACGGGAGGAGATCGCCTCGATCGAGGATCTCGTCGGTCATGTCCACATAGAAGATGTGAGCGACGACCACGACCCGGAGCGGACGCGTCGGGTCGTACGACACATCGATGTCGGGGAGGATATCGGTCATCCCGAGGTCGGTCGTCAGGTCGCGCGGCGGCGACGTCCGCGCAGCCGACGACAAGACGAGCCGGCGCGGGTAACCGTACGACTCGACCTTGTCGAGGAGCCACTTTCCGATGGACGCCTCGTGGTCCATGGTGATCGGCCAGAAGAAAAACGGCTTGCGCTTGACGATCGGGTTGCCAGCGTCGAGCATCTGCGCCGCGTTGAAGATCGACGGATTCTCGGTGTCGTAGTCCTGATGCGGGAAGACGACACCGTGACGGTAACCGAGAGCGGCGAAACGGTCGGTGAAGGTGACCTCATGCCGTGTCACCGCTTCGGTCCAGTCCTGGAGAACAGGCAATCCCGCCCAGTAGTCCTTCCACTGCGCGGAGGAGAACATGCGCCGACGCACGGCGATCCAGAAGGACTGCAGGTGATAGGGGATGATCTCACCGGTCCACGACGATTCGAGCTCCACTCGCGGGTGGTCGGTGAGCCCCCAGAAGTCGACGTCTTCGGCGTCCATCCGCTCGAAGATCGGGCCGAACGGTCGCACGGGTCCGTACCAGGTGTCGTTGGTGAGAAGCACCTCGTCGTACGACTCGATCTCGTCGCCGAGAGCCTCCAGGCCCGCCTTCTGCCCCCAGATGTCCATACCGGTGTTCTCACGCTGCAGCACATCGTCGGCGACGAGCTCGAGTTCAGCACGAGCGTCGTCGATCAGACGCCCGTTCACGACGGCGACGATCCGTCGCGCGAAGGGCCGAAGCCCGCGCAGGGCGTAGAGCACGCTTTCGTCGACGCGGCCGCGCTTGTCGTAGATCACGTAGACGATGGCTCGACTCATGGTGTCGTAAGGAGTTTCCACGTCAGGCTCTCTTTCGGAGTCGTCGTCGAACGGACCGGCCGACCGCGCGCGTCGCGCGCGCCACTCGACCCAGTCGCGACAGCACGCCCCACCAGTGGGGACGTCGATATCGCACCCACATGCGCGCGAAATCCACGCCATGGCCCGCGCCGACGGGGCCGGCGCGGTGCAGGAGCGCGGTGTATCCCGCCGGATACCCGTAGGAGGTCCGTGACATGAAATCGGTCGTGTACTCGAGTGAGCCGTGGCTGAGGCCTGCGTGCTCTGCGGTGGCGACCGTGCGGGCGTGGTAGCCGAGTTCCCCCGCCGCGTACGCGTGCAACCGCGAGTGAACGAGGCTCGTCTTCTCGCCGACGGGCCACTCCTGCCCTCCCAGCAACCGCAGTGCCTCGGGGCGACCGAGCCACATCCCCCCGACGGGAGCGTGGGGACTGGCCCAGTCGAGGGGGACGTCTATCCCCAACCGCTTCATCGTTTTGGAGACGGCATCCGCCTGCCCCAACCATCCCTCGCCGAGCGTGGACATGCCGATATGAGGAGTCGGTGGGAAGACGATGCCGAGCGACGTGCGATCGCGGAAGAGCTGGATCACGTTGGCCGTGTAGCCCGGGCTGTGCAGAAGGCAGTCGTATTGCTGCTTCTCGAAATAAGAACGGGCGTTCCTCGTCACTGACGGCGCGGCCCCGGTGTGGACGGCGAGGACGAGATCGACCTCGTCGCTGAACGTGAGGTCGCGGCACTCGTCGAAGACGACGGCGGTGTCGGGGGTGTTTCTGCCCAGCGCCTCTCGAATTTCGACCGCGATCCCCTCGACGTGGCCCGTCGCCTCCCATGCCGCCTGGATAGCACCGCGATGACGCGCATCCGCCATTGTGAACACGATCCGCTCGATCCCCGGCACGAGCACGGTGCGGGCGATCAGATCAGGGAGGGGCTCGAGGTCGACGACGTGGACGATACCCAGGATGCGCAGGGGCACATGCCCCGTCGCGAGCTCGCGGTCGGGAAGCACCTCGAGCATGGCGCCGTTGGTGTGGAGGCGCTTGGGCGCCACCGTCGCGGCGAGATCGCTCCACAACAGATCGACGGGGTAGCCGTGCTCCGCCATGGCCGCGGCGATGCGTCGACCGACGATCGCGTGCTGATCGTAGAAGAGTGGGTAGCCGTTGAATATCTCGCGTTTAACGGCCGGGCAGCCGTCGGCCAGGAGCAGGTCGACATTGAACATGTCGGGGTGCTCCGCCGGATAGTTCTCGCTGGGGAATGCGGCGGCCAGACGGAAACCCGCCGCCGAGAGCTGTTCGCTGAGCGCCACCTCTGCTCCGTTCGCGTGGCGACGCTCCGACGGGGTCGCGCTGATCCCCCGCCACAGGCGCTCCCACGCGTCCGACTGCCACACCCTCTGCCGCACGGCCAGCCAGTATCCGCTGAGCTGGACGCGACCGTCGCCGCCTTCCGTCCGGGAACCCGGCACGCCCGCGCGCCGATCGGTGAGGGACCAGACGTCGAGGTAACGATCTTCCATACGCTCGACGACCGGCTGGAGGGGCCCGACGGGACCGAACCACTGATCGTTCGTGAGGACCACTTCGTCGAAGACGCTCATCCGCTCGGCCTGCGACCGGACGAAGGGCCCGTGCGCGTGCAATCCCTCTCCGGCGTCGCCTTGCGAGACGATCTCGTCGGTGATCTGCCCCAAACGGGAGCGCTCCTCCGCCGACAGGGCACCGGTCACGACGACCAGGTGATCGGCGAGCTCTCGAAGACCGGTCAGCGCGTGATGGACGGCGCCCGACAATCGCCCCTTACGGGCGGTCGCCGCGTAAACGACGGCCCGTCGGCCCCCGAGGGGGAAACGGCCGGGGTTCTCGTCGATCATTCGTGCCCCTGCGCGAGTGCCTTCAGCAGGTAGTTGCCGTACCCGCTCTTGACCAGCGGCTCGGCCCGATCCCGCAGTTCGTCGTCGGTCAAGAAGCCCATGCGCCACGCCACTTCCTCGGGGCAACCGATCGACAGGCCCTGACGCTTCTCGACCGTGCGGATGAACTCCGTCGCCTCACTGAGGGAGTCGAAAGTGCCGGTGTCGAGCCATGCCGTGCCCCGCGGGAGCAACTCGACGCGGAGGCGCCCCTGCTCGAGGTAGGTGCGGTTGACGTCCGTGATCTCCAGTTCGCCGCGGGGCGAGGGCTTCAGTTCACGTGCGATGTCGATGACGTCGTTGTCGTAGAAGTACAGGCCGGGGACGGCGTAATCGCTCTTTGGAACGGCGGGCTTCTCCTCGAGAGACACGACGCGTCCCTCTCCGTCGAACTCGACGACACCGTACGCCGTCGGGTCGGCGACGCGGTAGCCGAAGACGACGCCACCGTCGAGCTCTGTGTACTGGCGCAGGCGTGTGCCCATCCCCTGCCCGTAGAAGATGTTGTCTCCGAGGACGAGGGCGACCGAATCGGACCCGATGTGCTCTTCGCCCAGGATGAATGCCTGCGCGAGGCCGTCAGGCGATGGCTGCACCCGGTACGTCAGCGAGATGCCGAAGCGAGAACCGTCACCGAGGAGCCGTTGGAATTGCTCGGAGTCCTGGGGCGTCGTGATGATGAGAATGTCGCGGATACCGGCCAGGATGAGAGTCGACAGCGGGTAGTAGATCATCGGCTTGTCGTAGACGGGGACGAGCTGCTTGGAGATGCCCAACGTGATGGGGTGGAGTCGCGAGCCCGTGCCGCCCGCCAGAATGATTCCGCGCATGAGGTCAAGTCTGGCTCATCCCGCAAGGACCGCCAATCCGGGATCACCAGGCGAGGACGCGCCTCCCCGCTAACCTGGACGGCATGAGTCGTCTTCTCGTGACCGGTGGCGCCGGTTTCATCGGTTCCAACTTCGTGCACCACGTCGTCGCGCACACCGACCACACGGTGACTGTGCTCGACAAGCTGACCTACGCCGGCAACCGCGCGTCGCTGGAGGGGCTGCCCGCCGACCGCGTCCGATTGGTCGTCGGAGACATCGCCGACGCGGCCGTCGTCGACCCGCTCGTCGCCGACGCCGACGCCGTCGTGCACTACGCCGCGGAGTCACACAACGACAACTCCCTGCACGATCCGCGGCCGTTCCTCGATACGAACATCATCGGCACCTACACCTTGCTGGAGGCCGCACGTCGCCACGATGTGCGTTTCCACCACATCTCCACCGACGAGGTCTACGGCGACCTAGAGCTCGACGACCCGGCGCGCTTCACCGAGCAGACGCCGTACAACCCCTCCTCCCCGTACTCGTCCACGAAGGCGGGTTCCGACCTGCTCGTGCGGGCGTGGGTGCGCTCGTTCGGTGTCCGCGCCACTATCAGCAACTGCTCGAACAACTACGGGCCCTATCAGCACGTGGAGAAGTTCATCCCCCGGCAGATCACCAACGTACTGCGAGGGATTCGCCCGAAGCTTTACGGGACCGGAGAGAACGTCCGCGACTGGATTCACGCCGACGATCACTCCTCCGCCGTCCTCACCATCCTCGACAAGGGCGAGATCGGCGAGACGTACCTCATCGGCGCCGACGGCGAGAAGGACAATAAGAGCGTCGTCGAAATGATCCTGCAGATCAACGGTCAGCCGGCGGACGCGTACGACCTCGTCACCGACCGTCCCGGCCACGACCTCCGTTACGCGATCGACTCGAGCAAACTGCGGACCGAGCTCGGCTGGACCCCCGCCTATGGCGACTTCGAATCCGGACTCGCCGCGACCATTGACTGGTATCGCGACAACGAGGCCTGGTGGGCGCCCACCAAAGACGGCGTCGAGGCGTTCTACGCGAGCAAGGGTCAGTGACTGCGATGTCGATCGCCTTCGGTAAGACCCTGTCCGTGCGCGAGACACCCATCCCGGGTCTCGTCGTCCTCGACCTCCCGGTGCACGGAGATGCACGCGGATGGTTCAAGGAGAACTGGCAACGCGAGAAGATGACCGCCGCCGGCGTCGATCTGCCGGACTTCGGCCCGGTCCAGAACAACATCTCGTTCAACGACGCCGTCGGCACCACTCGCGGCATTCACGCGGAACCCTGGGACAAGTACGTCTCCGTCGCCACGGGACGTATCTTCGGTGCCTGGGTCGACCTTCGCGAGGGAGAGAGTTTCGGCGCCGTCTTCACGACCGAACTCGACCCGTCGACCGCGATCTTCGTTCCCCGCGGAGTCGGCAATTCCTATCAGACCCTCGAAGCCGACACGGCCTACACCTACCTGGTGAACGACCACTGGTCTCCCGACGCGACGTACACGTTCCTCAACCTCGCCGATGAGACAGCCGCGATCGAGTGGCCCATCCCCCTGTCCCAGGTCGAGATCAGCGCGAAAGACAAGGCGCACCCGCGACTGTCCGACGTGATCCCGATGCCGCCGCAGAAGATCCTCGTCACCGGTGCGAACGGCCAGCTCGGCCGGGCCCTCCGTGCGGAATTCGGAGAGCATCCCTGGATCGAGTACGCGACGCGCGACGACCTCGACCTCACGTCCCCCGATCTGGATGGCGCGCGCCGCTGGCGCGACTACGGCACCATCATCAACGCCGCCGCGTACACGAAGGTCGACGCGGCCGAGACCCCCGAGGGACGGGTCGCGGCCTGGGCGTCGAATGTCACGGCTGTGGCGAGCCTCGCGCGCGTCGCTGCCGCGAACGGGGTCACCCTCGTCCATGTGTCGAGCGACTACGTCTTCGATGGACGCGAAGAGGGGGGATACACCGAGGAAGCGCCGTTCTCGCCGCTGGGTGTATACGGCCAGACGAAAGCTGCGGGGGATGCGATCGTGTCGGGTGTTCCCCGCCATTACATTCTCCGGACGAGCTGGGTCATCGGAGACGGTCCCAACTTCGTCCGAACCATGGCGTCGCTCGCCGAGCGTGGGATCAGTCCGCGGGTGGTCGACGACCAGCGTGGTCGGCTGAGCTTCACAGACGAGATCGCGGCCGCCGTGCGGCATCTACTCGACACGAGGGCACCCTTCGGGACGTACAACGTGACGAGCGAAGGTGCCGATATGACCTGGGCGGATATCGCGCGACGCGTCTTCGAGTTGACCGGGCACGACCCGATGAAGGTCACGGGCGTGGCCACCGAGGAGTACTTCTCTTCCGCGAGCGCGCCGGTCGCCCCGCGACCGCTGTCCAGCACTCTCGCGCTCGATCGACTGCGCGAATCCGGCTTCGTTCCGCGGGTGGGAGACGATTCCCTCGTCCGCTATCTCGAGGGCTGACCGCCCAATACATGACGAAGGCCGCCGCCCCTCGGGGTGGCGGCCTTCGTCATGGCGCTTCAGGGGATCGTGACCGTGCGGCATCCCAGGAAGGTGTTCGGTCCCGTCACGTCGTTGATCGGATAGACGCACACCGTGTGAGCGCCGCTCGTCGATGCGATCGTGCTCGAGAAACCGTGTTGAGAGCCCACACCGGGATACACCGCTGCCACGTCCGCACGCGCCGCGTCGGCGCGGATGGCCCGACCGATACCGTCGACGTAGACGTGCACGTCGATCGGGGCGGTGGTGTCCGGATCGAACGCCCATCCGGCGACCACGATGGAACGCCCGGAGACTCCTACGTATTCGAGGTTGCCGACCGGCGGACGGGAGTGGTCCGGCACATCGATCGTCCGACATCCGATGAGCGAATTGCCACCCGCTCCGTTGTTGATCGCGTAGACGCAGACCGACGAGGTTCCGGCCGGCACGGCGACCGACTCGGTGTACCCGTGGTTCGCCCCCTGGAGCGGATAAGCAGCCCCGACGTCGGGGCGACTCTTGTTCGCGACGTACGCCGCGCTGCGGTTGTTGACGTAGATGTGGATGGACAAGGGATCGACCGTGTCGAGATCGAGTGCCCAGCCGCTGACCGTGGCCGTCATCCCGGACACCGACACCGCATCGACGACTCCGATCGGAGCGCGACCGAGATCGGGCACGGCTACGGTGACGGTCCGGCATCCGAGAGTGGTGTCGGAGCCGGAGCCCGTGTTGAGCGCCGTCAGGCAGACGTTGTAGGTTCCGCCCGAGAGCGTCAACCGGGCGGTGAATCCGTGAGCAGCCCCGTACCCGGGAAACGCCGCATCCACATCGGGGCGGAGGGCGTCTGCGACTGTCGTGCTCTGCGCACCTCCTGCATCCATCCGGACCCTGATCGGAAGCGCGGTATCGGGATCGATCGCCCATCCGCTCGCGGTGATAGTCGGCCCATCGACGGTGATCGCGTCGAGCGCCCCCATCGGAGGAAGTCCCCTGTCGACCGGTGTGGCGACGTTCACCGTGCGGCACGCCAACTGGACGTTGTCACCCAGCCCGACGTTGATCGCGTAGACGCAGACCTGACGGTTTCCCGGAGACGCGGGGATGGTCCTGCTGAAACCATGCGCATTCCCGTAAGGCGGGTATCCGTTGGCGATGTCGTCGCGGCGGAGGTTCGCGGGAACGATCGTTCCGACGCCGTCCACGTAGACGTGGACGTCGATGGACTGCGTGCTGTCGGGGTCGAGGGCCCAGCCTGCGACCGTGATTCCGCCGGCGGCGGATACCGCCGCCTCGAGATTTCCGATGGGCGAGCCCGCCATCGCCGTGACCGTCATGCACCCGAGGCGATTGTCCCCGCCCGCGCCCACGTTAATTCCCGTGACGCAGACCGTGTTGCTCCCCGTCTTCGCAACCGGCACGAGAACGGAGTAGCCGTGATTCGGGCCTTGCGCGGGATAGGCGGCACCCACATCCGGTCGGTTGGCGTCGGCACGGACGGTCTTCGATGTGCCCTCGACCGAGATCTGGATGTTGATCGGGTCGGCCGTGTCGGGGTCCGCCGTCCACCCCGAGACTTCGAAGCCCCCGGGAACCGCGGTCACCGCGTCGACGGCGCCGAAGGGTCCGCTCGGGTTCGTTCCTCGTGTGGTCCCGAACCAGTCGACGAAAGTGCGCCAGAAGTTGCGATTGCCGTAAGCGGAGCAGCCATCCCCGGTGCCGTAGAGGTTGTTCAGTGCCGCCTGGTTCGGCACGTAGGGCGTGTAGATGTAGAGCCCCGCAGTTGCCTGGTTCTCGATGTAGACACGCTGCGTCCCGCAGCCGCCGTTGGGGTTGTACAGGATATTGTTCCAACGCCCTGACTGGTAACCCCACCATGTCGGGTTGAGGCGGTAGACCTCGAACTGGCGCGCCGCGTAGTACACCTGGTAGAAGAACCCAGCGGTTGCGGCATCGCACGGCGCGGTATCAGGGCAGCCTTGGCCCGTTGCAGCCGAGTAATTCCACGACGACGGTGCCGTCGAGGTGATGAGCCCCTGTTCCTTCTGCAGAAGGACGAGCAGGGCTTTCTGGCTGATGCCGCACGAGCGAGCGACCTTATCGATGATCGTCGACGCGCTTTCGTTCGGCGCGCCGGCGTACCCGTTGCAGTACTTGTCGACCGGGCGGTTGTCGGTGTTCTGCCGATAGTCCTTGACGCAGGTGTAACCCGACTGACAATTGCGGACCTGACGCTCCATGAACGCCTGAATCTCGGGCGAACCCAGTGCGTTGCCGTCGTAGAAGACGGCGTCGTCGATGATGTTGCCGGGGTTCCAATCAGCAGCGTTGGCGGCCGCGGCGGGTTCTACCGGAGCGATGGTGGCGGGCAACGCGATCGGTGCCGCGACGAGCAGAGCGAGTCCACAGGCCCATGCCGCGACGACCGCCGCCAGACGACGGCGACCGGTGGGACGGATCACGAGGTCGGCTCGACAGTCGTCACCGCGGACTTCGCCGAGGTGGTGCGGGAGGAATACGCGACCTGAAAGGCAGGGTCAGCCGATGAGTCTCCGACGGCGATCGACATCAGACCGCAGTAGGTGACGTCCTTACCCTCATTCGCGGTGGACTCGACCTTGGCCCCTGTCGACACCAAGGTGAGGGTGCACGTGCCACCGGACTCGGATACCCCCGGGACCATTGCGGAGACCTGCAGGGCCCCGTCACGCACCTCGGAGGTGATGATGAGGATCTCACCGTTGAACGGCGCGTCAGTCGCCTCCGAGCTCCCCTCGCTCGCGGTGGGGGTCGGGGATGAGGATTCACCGGGGGTCGGCGAACCCGTCGGCGTGGCGCTGGTCTCCGCGCCGGTCGGAGTGGGCGTGGTGGAGCCCGGCGTGCTTCCGCACCCGGAGAAGGTCAGTGCGCCGACGGCGAGCAGAAGGGGCAGCACGAAGCGCGCGCGCCGGAAGGATGACGGAACGGCCGCGTCGATAGCATTCTTCACGCGATCATTATGCGTGCGACGCCCTGAACACGCTGCCGCCCACGCCGCAGGACACCAGGACGTTACCGACGACCCAGCCGGCGTCGGAGGCTGCGCAGCCGCGACCACAGCGGCTGATGCGAATCGAGTTCGTGGCGAAGATCGTCCCGGATCTGCGCGCGCAAGCGGTCGGCCCCGTCTTCTATGCGCCTGTCGACGTGCGCCTTCAGCTCCGCATGCAGACTCGCCATGTACAGCGGCAGACCCGGCCCCTCGCGACGCACCCACTCCGCGAGGGCTCTGTCGCGGACGCGCGCATCGTCGACGGCGTGCGCCTCGGTGAGAGCGAACATGCTGTTGGCGTCGAGGCCCGTGGCATCCGGTCTCTGCGTCCAGAAGGCCAGCGCCTCGCCGGGGAGGAAACCGATCTCGCCGGCGCGGAGGATGCGGAGGTACAAGTCCCAGTCCTCGACCGCGTCGAGGGATTCGTCGTACCAGCCGATCTCGTCGTGGATCGAGCGGCGGTACAGTACCGAGATCGGGACCGCCCGGTTGACGCTCATCATCTCGCCGAGCGAGATGCGCTGCATCCCCGCCCAGAAGGGGGCCCGGCCGACCTCGGTCCAGGTGCCGCCGCGCCGCTCCTCGTAGACGATCTCGGTCGGGACGGCGACGGCGGGGGCTCCGGGATGACCCTCGAGCCACGCCGTGGTGCGAGAAAGGAATTCCGGATGCCAGCGGTCGTCGTCGTCGTGGAGCACGACGAGGTCCGTCCCGGCGTCGCGCACGCCGGCGTTCGCGGCGATGCACCGGCCGCCCTCACCCTCCGCGATGTGGCGGACCTGAACGGCGTCTCGTACGTCGGAGGCAGCGACTATTGCTTCGACCTCGTCGGGGACTCCCCCGTCGTTCACGACCACGATGCGGTAGTCGTGGAAGGTCTGCGCCGCGACATCCGCCAGCGCGCGGCGGAGGAAGTCGGGGCGCCTGCGGGTTCGGACGACGATTCCCACGCGAGAAGGCATGGGTCCGAGCATAGGGGTGAGGTAGAGTCCGACCGGTGTCAGCGGCGGCGAGCGGCGATCTCGCGCGCCGCCTGGTCGAGAACGGCGGCTCGCGCGTCGAACGAGTGCTCTTCACGCACGCGCGCGGCGATCTGCCGGAGCCGCTCGGCGTCGGGGAAGAGGTCGT
Source organism: Microbacterium sp. 16-032 (assembly GCF_041079455.1). Classification (NCBI taxonomy): domain Bacteria; kingdom Bacillati; phylum Actinomycetota; class Actinomycetes; order Micrococcales; family Microbacteriaceae; genus Microbacterium; species Microbacterium sp. 16-032. The sequence continues at coordinate 13,590 of NZ_JBFYGQ010000005.1, forward strand.
CGGCGGGGGCCGAGAGCATCTCGACGAGGTGCGCGGTGTCGCGATAGGTGACCACGGCTCCGTCGAACAGATCCTCGAGGCCCTCGACCGGCTCGGAAACGAGACGACCCTCGACCGCGACGACGTCGAACGGACGCAGGGTCATGAATCCTTCCCGCTGCATGTCGGGCCATTGATCGTTCAGGACGATGGATGCCGTTTCGTAGCGCTCTGCAAGACGTTCGTGCGGGATGGACTTCGCGGCGATCGATGACGCGGGCACGAAGTGCGCCCAGTCGGGCCCGTAGACGCGCACGGGAATGCCTGCCTTCACGGGCTCGACCACGCTCGGGCGGACCGCCCCGCGCGTCTTCCCGACGAAGACGATGTCCTCGTCCCGCGGTAGACCGCGCGGGTGGAACACGTCGGTGTCGGTGCACGGCAGCAGCGTCGCGATGTCGAGACCCCATCGACGGCCCGCCCGCTCGGCCCAGCCGTGCGACGCGGCGAAGACGCGGTCAAATCCCGCCACCTCTTCGCGGGTCAGGGAGTCGGGGTGGCTGATGATCCACTCGAGGTTCACTCCCGTCGACGTCGACTCGAACGCATACGGCCCGCGGATCGCGACAGAGACGTCGTCGACCGAGCTCGTCGAACGCGCCCGCGCGTCGTAGGCGTCCACGACCACGGTGTGGCCGAGTCGGCGCAGAGCGTTGGCGAGCCCGCGAGCGAAGTGCGCATCGCCCCAGACGGCGCCCTGCTTACCGGCGGGTGCGCACATCTTGATCGCCCACCGCCGAGCGTCGGGGTGCGGCCTGACCCAGGTCAGGACGGGCTCGATGCGCCCCGCTTCCGCCTCGCTCCAGCTCTCGACGCGGAACCCGGCGGTCGCAAGCACGGCCTCCGCGCCCGAGCGATCGTCCGCGCCATGCCGACGAACGCCGCGGCGGGCGGCGGGCCTCGCCGAGAAGGCGAAAGCGGGTTCGTCCAGCACCGGGTTCACGCGGGGCAGCGCTCGAAGGGGGAGTTCGTCGCGAACGGTCCGCGAGATCGCGGAGAGGGCGTCGGGTTCTCCGTCGTCGAGGGTGTCGAGCGAGCGGCGCAAAATCGCGGCGGGCATGGAGAACGTGCGGCCGGACAGGAGGGGCACATCGACCGACTCGGGCAGTCCCGCCAGGTCATCGCCGGGCAAGCCGGACAACAGGGCGTACGGCCTATCCCCACCGACATCGGCGGCTCCCACGGCGTCGATCGTGCCGTCGGGGGCGCGATGAGCCGCGCACACGGCCGCCCCCGCCGATGCCTGCGCGACCAGGGCGTCGAGCTGGGCGTCGTCGAACTCCGCTCGGGGATCGAGGACCGCCACGACGGGTGCCGACGTGCTGCGAACCGCGGCGGCGACCACCGAGAGCCACCTCGTCCCCCGCCGATGACCGCTCACGCGCAGCCCGGGCACGAGATCCGCGAGCAGAGCAGTGGACACCCATTGACTGGCATCCACGTCCACGAGGGGAACGAGCACGTCCCACCCGTCGACGCGCTGCGCCGCCTGCACGAGCTTGCGCACGTAACGTCGATCGTGGGCCTGGACGATACGGATCAGGGCGACGTCGCGAGGAGGGGCCGCCTGGCCCTTCCGGGTTCCCCGGCGCCACTGGCGAGCGGCGGAGATCGCACGGCGACGGATCTCCGCGACGGTCAGGGTCCACTCGTGGCCCGCCACGCGCACCTGCAGACCGCTTTCGCGACGCCCCCATGCCGCCTCGAGCCCGGGCCCGCCGTGCTGCGCTCCGTAGGCCACCGCATCCCACCATGGGTGGATCGAGATCGTCTCGCGCTCGTTCACGAGGTAGGCGTACAACGCGGGGACGCGCGTGACCTCGGGCAGTTCCCAGCCCGCGACGACATCGTCGAACAGGGGGTTCAAGCTCATGCCCCGCCGGAAACCGCGTATGACGTAGTGCGCGATGGCGACGGATGCCGGCAGCCGACGAAGACCCAGCTGAGCGGCGTAGTACTCCGGGTCGACGAGAGGCGAGGCCGAGATGACGCGGTACCACCACACCCGATCGGCGGCACGCACCAGCGCCCCCGCCCCACGGGCTTCGCGTAGGCGCCGGATCAGACCTCGAAGGCGCGAACGCTGCATGGCTCCATAGTAGAAGCCGGCGCCCGCCTCACAGCTCCGCGTGCAGCGCCCACACCCGGTCGGCCGAGGCTCCCCAGGCGAATCCCTTGGCGCGGTCGCCGGCCAGCACGCGCAAGCGCTCGGCGTCCTCCCCCAGGGCTCGCGAGAGCGCGGCACCGAGTTCGTCGGCCGGGGCGAAGGCGGCGGCGTCGGCGAGGACCTCGTGGAGGACGGGGCTGTCGACCGCCGCGACGGGGATGCCCACGGCGAGGGCGTCGACCGCGCGCCACGGCCAGTCCGCGCGCGCGGACGAGGCCACGAACGCCACCGCGTGCGAGAGCATGGCCGCCCGGTCCCAGCGGTCGAGCGCGCCACGGGCGTGCACGCGCCCCTCGGCCAGCCCCGCGGCGGCGGCGAGGTCGATCACGGCGGGCTCGTCGCCCTCGGGCACGTCGAGGACGACGACGTCGCCCTCCCACCCCGAGGCGACGACGGCGGCGAACGCGCTCCCGAGGGCGTCGGAGGCCGCGCTCCCCCCGGCTGCCGCGACGAAGGTCTGCGGCAGGTCGAGGGCGCGCAGGCGCCCGACGGCGTCGGAGGGCACGCGCAGTCCCGCGGCGGGAGCGCCGCCGATGACGCGCAGCTTCTTGACGAGCTTGGGCTTGGCCACCTCGGCGAGGCGCTCGGCCATCGCGTGCGTGGGCACGATCACGGCGTCCGCGTGCTTGGTCGCGCGCGAGAGCAGAGCTCGGCCGGCGAGGACCTCGGCCTTGGGCAGTTCCTCGGGGGTCTCCCACGCGCGCAGGTCCCACAGGGTCACCACGATCTGGTGCGTCTCGTTGACGCGGTCGTGGCGCACGAGCGGGGCGAGCGGGGTCGGCGAGTGGATGAGCCCCTTGCCGATTCCGGGGGCGACGCCGAGCTGCCAGGATGCCGCGAGCTCGCGGCGGCGCATCGACAGACGGGTCTCGGAGCTCAGGCCGGCGATGGCCTCGCTGTCGGGTATTCCGGGCGAGGGGACGATCGCGCCGACATCGCACCCGCGGGGGGCGGTGGCGATGAGGGCCTCGGTCAACGAGGCGGACGCTTCGGCGAGGTCGAGGGAGGTCGGGGCGACGAGCTGGTCCAGCACGACGCGCAGGGTCACGGTCACGAGGAGGGCGCCTCCGTCTCGGTCGGCGGGTGCAGTTTGTCGTGCACCATCTGCTGCACCTGGGCGTAGTCGGGATCGAACTCGTCGACCCCACCCGCCGGGGTTAGCTCGAGCGTTCCGACCGGCTGGCCCTTCGCCTCGAGGGCGAGGTTCACGAGGGTAGGGGCGATGAGCCCCTGCGGCAGGTCGGTCTCGACGATGTTGGTTCCGGCGGTGGCCACGTCCTGGAAGTGCGCGAGCACGTTCTGCGGGGTGGTCTGCGCGAGGATCGCCTCCTGCAGCTCGCGCTGGCGGCGCATGCGGTCGAAATCGCTCGTCGTGTACCGCGAGCGGGCGTACCACTGGGCGGTGTCGCCGTTCATGTGCTGCTGCCCGGGCTCGATCCAGCCGAAGGCCCAGTCGTCGACCGGCTGACCGTCGTAGGCGGGGCCGCCCTTGGGCAGGCGTTCCTTGACGTCGATGTCGACACCGCCGAGCGCGTCGACGAGGTCGGCGAAGCCTTTCATGTCGATCAGCACGTAGTACGGGATCTGGATGCCCATGATCCCCTCGGCGGCGTCCTTCGTCGCCTCGATGCCGGGCTCGGATCCCCGCGAGACCGCGTCAGGGTAGAGCTTGTTGCCGTCCTGGCACACCTCGACCTCGGTGCGGAGCTGGTTGATACCGCTGCCCCAGCCGCACGTCGCGTTGGCGTATCCGGTGTGCCCGTCGGGGTACTTGTCCTGCATCGGCCCCGGCGCGAAGGGGAAGTGCGGCATGTCGCGCGGAATGCCAGTGATCGTGGTCGCGCCCGTGTCGGCGTTGATCGAGACGACCGAGATGCTGTCGAAGCGCATGGAGTCGCGCCCCTCGCCGGAGTCGGCGCCCAGAAGGAGGATGTTGTAGTAGCCGTCGGACGGCGGGACGACGGGGGCGGACTGCGCGAACAGCTCCGAGAAGGTGTCGCGGGTCGTTCCCGCCGCCTGCGCCGCCCACGCCGCGCCCGAGCCGGACACGACGAGCAGCGCCACCGAGACGACGGCGATGGCCACGCGGGACAGAGGCCCGACCTTGACCAGTCGGACCAACCGCAGCGTGTCGATGGTCAGCACGATCCAGAGCACGGCGTACGCGATGAGCGCGATCTGCACCAGCGTCAGCGGCAGCGGCCGGAACCACGACAGGAAGTCGGGGATGAACGATCCGGTCGCCAGGGCGAACAGTCCGCTGGGCATGAGCAGGGCTCCGAGACCGGCGAGCACCAGGATCGTCCACATCGCAAGGGTGGCGCCGAGGCCGATCCGGCCGAGCCGCCTGTTGCCCGCCAGAACCTGAGCGGAACCGGGAAGGAGGAAGTTGAGCGCGACGAGCCACCACCCGCGACGGGTCATGACCGCCCGCGAGTTCGCGTCGGGGTGACGCATCGGACGCTGCTCGACGACGTGCGTCCGAGAGCGGGGCCGGGCGGCGGCGAGCGTCATAGGGAGTCCTTCAGGCGACGGTTCTTCTCTTCGACCTGCGCCTCGAGATCGCGCGCGTAGTCCTCGACGCGCTCGGCGAGCGCGGTGTCGGCGCTGCCGAGGATCCGCGCGGCGAGGAGGCCAGCGTTCTTCGCCCCGTTGATCGAGACGGTGGCCACGGGGATGCCCGCGGGCATCTGGACGATCGAGAGCAGCGAGTCGAGGCCGTCGAGCGTCGCCAGCTGCACGGGGACGCCAATGACGGGGAGGGCGGTGACGGATGCCAACATGCCCGGCAGGTGCGCGGCTCCCCCGGCCCCCGCGATGATGGCGCGCAGCCCGCGCCCACGCGCCTCGCGCCCGTAACGGACGAGTTTGTCGGGGGTGCGGTGGGCGGAGACCACCTCGACCTCATGCGGGATGCCGAACTCGGTCAACACCTCGCTGGCGGCGTTCATCACGCGCCAGTCGGAGTCGGAGCCCATGACGACGCCGACCACGGGCGTCTCGGAAGAATGCAGCGGCCGGGTCACCGGTCCAGGGTAGGGCGGCTCGCTGGAAGATCTCGGAACGGCGCGCTCAGTCGAAGAACGCGGCGGCCGCGCGACCCTCGTAGACGACGTCGTCGAGGTCCTCCCCGATGACGTTGACGTGGCCCACCTTGCGGCCCGGGCGCGGGGCCTTGCCGTAGGTGTGGATCTTCGCGGCGGGGTGCGCGGCCATGGCGGCGGCGAACCGCTCGTCGAGGCCGCCCTCGGCGGGGCCGCCCAGGACGTTGATCATGACCGTCCACGGGGCCACGGCATCCGTCGATCCGAGGGGCAGGTCGAGGACCGCGCGCAGGTGCTGCTCGAACTGGCTCGTGATCGCACCGTCCTGCGTCCAGTGACCGCTGTTGTGCGGACGCATGGCGAGCTCGTTGATCAGGATGCGCTGGTCGCTCGTCTCGAACAGCTCGACGGCGAGCATGCCGGTCACGCCCAGTCCCTCCGCGACCGCGACGCCGATCTCGGCGGCGACGCGCTGGACGCGGGCGTCGGCGCGGGGCGCCGGGGCCACGACCTCGGCGCAGACCCCGCCGCGCTGCACGGTCTCGACGACGGGGTACGCGCGCACCTCGCCGGAGGGGCGTCGGGCGACCTGCTGGGCCAGTTCTCGGGTGAAGTCGACCAGTTCTTCAGCGAGGAGGGCACCGCCGTTGCCGTCCTCGGCGAGCGCGGCGAACCAGTCGTCCGCCTCGGTGGCGGCGGAGACCACCCGGACGCCCTTGCCGTCGTACCCGCCGCGCGGCGTCTTCACGACCGCTCGCCCACCGTGCGCGTCGAGGAATTCCTGCAGGTCGGATGCCGTGGACACGGCGGCCCAGTCGGGCTGAGGAAGCCCGAGCTCGGCCATCTTCGCGCGCATGACGAGCTTGTCCTGAGCGACGCCGAGGGGTGCGGGTCCGGGGTGGACGGCGACGCCGGCGTCGACCAGGGCGGCCAGCACGTCCTGCGGCACGTGCTCGTGGTCGAAGGTGATGACGTCGACGTCACGGGCGAAGGCGAGCACCGTTGCGGCGTCGCGGTAGTCGCCGACGGCGGTCGCGGCGAGTGCCGCCGACATGCCCTCGTCCTCCGCGAGGACGCGGATCCCGACCCCCATCTCCACGGCGGGCGCGATCATCATCCGCGCCAGCTGTCCGCCACCGACCACTCCGACTCGCAGCGCCATGCCGCTCCTTCCGTCGGCATCCATTCTGTCGGGCCGCCCGCGGGGGCGCGAGCCGGGCCCGGCGGGCCGCCGCGATCAAGATGGCAGCCGATCGGCGGAGCGCCGGGCGGAGGCCACGACGCACCCCAAGGGCGGACGGTGTCCGCGGTGCGGTCAGAGACCGCCGACGGCGCCCGAGCCGAAGGTCTGCGCGTCGCGGTGGGCGAGGATCTGGTTGACCTCGACCTGGTCGACGAGCGTCTCGTGGACGAGCACCGCGTGCGGGATGTTCTTCAGGCGCAGCGGAGGCTCGACGCCGTTCGAGAGCGAGAGCGTGCCCGCGCCCCACATCCGCTGCAGGATGCCGCGCCGCATCTCGATGGCGTACCCGCGCACGTGGGAGACTTCGCGCCGGTTGGCCCCGAACGGGCCGGAGCGCTCGATCACGCGGCGCGTCGTGATGGTCCAGGTGTGCGAGAGCCATACGAGGTAGGGGACGACCACGAGCAGCAGGACGAGCACGCCCGCCGCGGTCAGCAGCATCCAGTTCTCGTAGGGCGCGGGAAGGTTGTCGTAGAAGAAGGCCGTCGCCCCCGCGACGCCGATCAGGACGAGCGCCGACCAGAACAGGCGCCGCGCGTGCGAGCGCAGTCGAGCGATGCGCAACTCGGGCGCGGCCGTCCCCGGCGCCGGCATCCGCGGGCGCCCGATCGAGTTCGACGGCTGGGTCACGGTCTCATTGTGCGACGCGCGGGCCCCGGCGGGCCGGTGCCACGCGGGGCGCCCCGCCGTCAGCGGACGTGGACCACGTCTCCGGCCGAGACGACGGTCTCGATGGTGCCGGCCTCGACGACGAGGCGCCCGTCCCGGTCGAGGCGAGTGGCCGTGCCCTGGAGGGTGGAGCCGTCGGGCATTGCGACGGTCACCTCTTTGCCGACGGTGACGCAGAGTTTCTCGATCTCGGAGTGCACGCGCTCGACGTCGTCGTGCGCGAGGCGCGAGAGCATCTTGCCGAGATCCTCGAGGTAGTCGGCGAGGAGGCGGTCGTCGTCGCACTCCGCGCCGATCGCGGCGAACGAGGTCGCGGTGGTGACCGGAAGATCGGCGCGGCTCATGCGCGTGTTGACGCCCGCCCCGACCACGACCGTGTCGGCCGCGCCGGGTACGACCTCGGCCAGGATGCCGCAGATCTTGCCCCCGTCGACGAGCACGTCGTTCGGCCACTTCAGCTCGGCCGACCCGCCGTGACCGGTGAGCTGAGCGCGCACCGCACGCGTCATGGCGGCCCCCGCGACCAGCGGGATCCACCCGCGCTGGGCGATCGGGATCATCGCCGCGTCGACGACGACCGAGACGGCGAGCGCGGTTCCCGCCGGCGCCGTCCAGCTTCGGTCGAGCCGCCCGCGCCCGGCGCGCTGGTCGCCGGTCACCAGCAGCGACAGGTGCGGCCACCCCTCGGGATCGGCGGTGACCGCCGCGATTACGTCGGCGTTCGTGGAGTCGGTCGTCTCGACGACCTGCACGCGCGGGCTGCGGGCGGCGGCGAGCGGGTATCCGGCGGCGGGGATCGGCATGAGCACACCCTAGAGAACGCACCGGTCTCGCGGCATCCTCTTGCGCTCGTCCCGGCGTCCCGACACGGGAGGACATGGGCGGATGCCACAGTGCCTCGCGCATTCGCTTGTGCGCACCCTCCAACGCGGGCGCCGACGCTGTCGCTAGGGTGGAAAGCGTGACCGACCAGCCCGATCTCTTCACCACCGCCGGCAAGATCGCGGACCTGCGCAACAGGTTCCAGGAGGCGGTCGTCGACGCCGAAGCCGCCGCCCGCGACAAGCAGCACGCGAAGGGCAAGCTCACCGCCCGCGAGCGTCTCGAGATGCTTGTCGACCCCGGCTCCTTCGTCGAGCTCGACGAGTACGTGCGCCACCGCACCTCCGCGTTCGGCATGGACAAGTCGCGCCCCTACGGCGACTCGGTCGTCACCGGCACCGGCACGATCCACGGCCGCACGGTCGCGGTGTACGCGCAGGACTTCTCGACCTTCGGCGGGTCGCTCGGCGAGGTCGCCGGCGACAAGATCATCAAGGTGATGGAGCTGGCGCTGCGTAGCGGCATCCCGATCATCGGCATCCTCGACTCGGGCGGAGCCCGCATCCAGGAGGGCGTCGTCGCCCTCGGCAAGTACGGCGAGATCTTCCGCCTGAACACCGCGGCATCCGGGGTCATCCCCCAGATCTCGATCATCATGGGACCCGCCGCCGGTGGAGCGGTGTACTCCCCCGCCCTCACCGACTTCGTCATCATGGTCGACAAGACCAGTCAGATGTTCGTCACGGGCCCCGACGTCATCAAGACCGTCACCGGCGAAGACGTGGGGATGGAAGAGCTCGGCGGAGCCCACACCCACAACACCCGCTCGGGCGTCGCGCACTACCTCGCCGACGACGAGGACGACGCGATCGACTACGCGCGCGGCCTCATCAGCTACCTGCCGGACAACAACCTCGCCGAGATCCCGGTCTACGACACGCCCTTCGAATTCGAGACGACGGATGCCGACCGCTCGCTGAACACCGTCATCCCCGACTCCCCGAACCAGCCGTACGACATCCACACCGTGATCGACGGCATCGTGGACGCGGCGGAGTTCCTCGAGGTGCAGCCGCTGTTCGCGCCCAACATCGTGATCGGCTTCGGCCGGATCGAGGGCCGCACCGTCGGCATCATCGCCAACCAGCCCTCGCAGATGGCCGGAACCCTCAACATCGACGCGGGAGAGAAGGCCAGCCGCTTCGTGCGCTTCTGCGACGCGTTCTCGGTGCCGATCGTCACCCTCGTCGACGTGCCCGGATACCTCCCCGGCACCGACCAGGAGTGGACCGGCGTCATCCGCCGCGGCGCGAAGCTGCTGTACGCCTACGCCGAGGCCACCGTGCCCCTGGTGACGGTGATCCTGCGCAAGGCCTACGGCGGCGCGTACATCGTCATGGGCTCCAAGCAGTTGGGCGCCGACATCAACCTCGCGTGGCCCACGGCCGAGATCGCCGTCATGGGCGGCCAGGGCGCGGTCAACATCCTCTACCGCGGTGAGATCAAGCGCGCCGAAGAGGCCGGCGAAGACGTCGCGGCCGTGCGCACGCGCCTGGCGAACGAGTACACGTACAACGTGGCATCCCCCTTCCTCGCCGCCGAGCGCGGTGAGCTCGACGGGATCATCGAGCCGGCGCAGACGCGTGTCTCGATCGCCAAGGCCCTGCGGGCGCTGCGCAACAAGCGCGCGAGCCTGCCCGCGAAGAAGCACGGGAACATCCCGCTGTGAGCGACACCGTCGACGCCGACGCCTCCCGACCCATCGTCGCGGAGGTCGTACGCGGCACACCCACCGAAGAGGAACTGGCCGCGGCGATCGTCGTGGTGAGCGAGTCATACGTGCGCGAGGTGGCCGACGCCACGGTTCCCGACGAGACGCCGCGCTCCCGCTGGGAGCTGTCGGCTCGCGGCCTGCGCACCCCGCTGAACCGCACCGCCGGATGGCACGGTTTCACCGGCTGACACGTGTTCGAAATGTCCCCCGAAATACCTACAGACGGGCGAGGGACACTGCCGAATACTGGAGGAGCTGGAACGCATCACGCGTTCGGTCGGACCGCTCCTTAGAGCCGGATTCGACCGCGCGGACGGTTTTCGGGTAACCGTTCGCACGGGTGAGGGGCAGGCGCATTCGCCGCTCCTCACCCCCATCCTCTTCCCCCGCGGAGGGCATGGCAGCGTCGACGGACCCCCCTCACGTCGTCGCCGCCGGCCGCGGGGGCGCGCACACGCGGGGCTCGATCACAGCCGAGATCACGGTCGCGGCACTGCTTCCGCCTGCGGGTCAGCGCGGGCGACGGATCTCGCGCCAGAGGTCGACCTGATCGTCGTCTCCCCCGGCGCTCTCACCACTCGAGCGCCCGACGATCGTGACGGCGATCTCGTGGTGCGGAGAGGTGCGGATGATCACGCGCTCCGACACGGACTCCCGCAGGATGCCCGCCAGCTCGGATCGGATGCCCTTCAGATCCGCGGCGCCGAGTCCCTCGAGACCGCCCTCGTCGAACAGACTCACCGCGGACCCCCGGCGGCGCGCGGCGTCGATCTCGGCCCGCACGTCGTCGTCGAGCAGGCGGTTGCCCCGCAGCTCATCGCGCAGGCTGGCCTCGGCACGTCGAGCGGCCTGCTTGTCGGCCGCGCGCAGGTTGCCGCCGTTCTCGATGGTGCGGGCGAGGATGGGGCCCGCCGCCTGCAGCGCGCGCTGAACGTGAAGTCGACGCTCTCGTTGCCGGCCGCTCTGCGAGGCCTGCCACGCGGATGCCGCTTGCTGGAGCTCGGCGAGACGCTCGGCGTCCCGCGCCGCGCGGTCGAGGGCGATGGTCACGAGCTGCGCCGCGGTCACCCACACGATCGAGCCGACCAGGCCCAGGCTGAGCGCCTGCAGCGGCCCCAACCAGAACGACGTCGACACGGCGAGGATCAGCATCCCGACCCATGCGACGATGGGCCGGCGCCGCACCATGACGATGGTCATGAGCGCGCCGACACCGCCGATCACCCACGTGACGAAAGGCTGCGTGCGACCGGCCTCGGTGACCGCGAGGAACGTCGCGTTCGACACCACGATCGCCACCACGAGAGCGAGCACGACCCCCCAGGCGGGCAGTCGCGCACCCGCGGTCGGCGCCGGCTGTCCCCGCCGACCGCGCGCGCCGATCGCGAAGATCCACAGCCACGTCACCGGGAGGTAGAGCACCAGGGCCGCCACGATGAGCCACCCGCGCTCGACGGTCTCGGGAGAGGTCCAGATGAGGCCGCGCGCCGCGAGGTAGGCGCTGAAGGCCAGTCCGATGACCGACAGGATGGCGCGAACGGTCACCAGCGGTCTCCGCTCTCCCACTCGAGCGTCACCGTCGTGCCACCGGCGTGCGAGTCGATCTCGCTGCGACCGCCCACGGCCGCCAGTCGCGCGTCGATCGAACCGCGGATGCCGAGTCTGTCGGCCGGGATGGCGGTGACGTCGAAGCCGGGGCCCGTGTCGCGCACCCGGACCGACACGCTTCCCGGGGAGGCGTAGCCCGTCAACTGCACCGTGAGGCCCTGCGCATCGGCGTGCTGTACGGCGTTGGCGACGGCCTGCATCGCCGCGAGGACGAGAGCGCGGGCGATTCGCCCGGGGACATGCGGTGTGCCCTCGTCGACGTGGCGGACGACGGTCAGGTCGACCCCGAGCTCGCGAGCGGCGGCCTCGATGTCGTCGGCCAGGCGCAGCGCGGGGACCGGCTCGTCGCTTCCTTCGAGGGAGTCCTTCTCGGCGTTCGCCAACCGGGTCAGCGCCTCGCGCGCCATGCTGACGGCGAGAGTGCGCTCGCGCGGGGTCGTGGCGCGGTCCGCCGCGAGCAGGGCGCCCAGGACGCTGTCGTGCATGAGAGCCGCCACCGCGACCCGCTCGTGCTCGGTCGCGGCCGTCGCGGCCGCGGCCGCGTAGCTCGACACGGCCGACGCGCGGGCCTGGTCGACGTTCGCGGCGATCGAGCGGTACATCCAGCCGAGGGTCACCAGGACGCTACCGAGGATCAGCGCGAACGAGACGTCGAGCGAGATCGGCAGGATGAACTCTCCCCGCCCGCCGGCCTGCAGCAGGCGCACCACCCCGAACAGCAGCGGTGCGGCGACGGTCCAGACGATCTGCAGCGAGAGGGGGAACGCGACCACGGTGGCGACCGTGGCGACGTTGATGAGGTAGAAGATCCAGGGGTTCTCGGTGGGGACCGGCGTGGGTCCGCCGGCCGTGGCAACGGGCCAGAACGCGAGGGCGAGCATGAAGACGACCGCGAAGACACCCGAGAACACCCGCGCGAAGCGTCCCACGGTGCAGGCGACGATCATCGCCACCAGCGGCACGAAGACGGCGAGGACGAGAGGCATGTGCCACCCGGCCGCCTCATCTCCCGGGCCGAACGCGGCGACGAAGGCCTGCAGCCCCAGCACGAGAGAGCCCGGGCCCACGATCAGGGTGATGACGCGCTCGATCCGCGTCTGCGTGAACGACCCCTGCTCCGCCTGCCCCTCGCGGGTGTGGGGGATCCGCCCCCAGGCTTCGTCGAGCACGGACCGATGGTTCTCAGCCATGGCGGGGAGCATCATCGGGTGCGTCCTGCAGGATGCCGTCCTCCATGGCGCGCCGCAGCAGGTCGACCTTCGTCGGTGCCGGGCGCCCCACCTCGACGTACTTCACGCGGACGCGGGTGATGTTCTCCTTGGCGGTGGAATAGGCGACGCCGAGGCGGTCGGCGACGGCCTTGAGCGGAAGGCCCGCGGCGTACAGGCGCAGGACCTCGCGCTCTCGAGCGGACAACTGCGCGTCGGCGAACTCCCGATCGCCTTCGACCGCGCTCGCCCACTCGACGTTGTCGAGCACCTCGCCCCGGGCGACGGTGCTGATGGCGCCGAGCACCTCGTGCGTCGGCGACGACTTGCTGACGATCCCCGCGGCGCCCGCGGCGAGTGCCTCGCGCACCGCGGCGGCGCGGTCGGCGACGCTGTGGATGATGACGCTGGAGCCGTCGCGGACGACGCGGTCGACGTTCTCGGAGACCGTCGTGCCGTCACCGAGCGTCAGGTCGAGCACCACGACGTCGGCGGGGTTCGCGGCCGCCGCTTGACGCCAGGACAGGTACGAGGCGACGTTCGCGCCCGAGAAGACGACCTCGGTGGCCTCGGTGCGCGCGAGGGCGGCCTCCAGCCCGAGTCGGACCGACTCGTGGTCATCGATGAGGGCGACGCGCGTCATCCCCACATCGTATCGGCGCGGGGGCCGCCGCGCGGGTGAAGGTCGCGCGACCCGGCGCGTCAGCGGCGCAGCACCGTGACGGCCTCGACGTGGTGCGAGTTCGGGAAGAGGTCGACACCCCGGATGCCGCGCTCGGCGCGGTACCCGAGTTCGGCGAACAGCGCCAGGTCGCGGGCGAGGGCCACGGGGTCGCACGCGACGTAGACGACGGCGGACGGGGACAGCGCGGCGATGCCCTCGACGGCGACCCGGCCCGCACCCGCCCGCGGCGGGTCCAGCAGCACGACACCGCGCTCCAGACGCTCGCGTTCCCGCTCGGAAGCGCCGGCGGCGAGGTTCTGGACGTAGCGATCGACCCGTGCCGTCTCGGCCCGCGCACCGACCCACTCGGCGAGGTTCTCACCGGCGTGCTCCGTCGCCCGGGGGTCGGATTCCACGCTCACCACGCGCGTCGACGACCCGCCCAGCTCGGCGAGCGCGGCGGCGAAGAGGCCGACGCCGCCGTAGAGGTCGAGGTGCATCGCCTCGGGGTCGAGGGCCCCGACCGAAGCGGTGAGCTCCGCCGTGACGAGAGAGGTCAGCGTGGACGCGGCGAGGCGGTGCACCTGCCAGAACCCGCCCGCATCGACGCGGAAGACGCGCTCACCGACGATCTCGTCGACGACCTCGGGGGCAGCGGTCGAGCGCTCGCCCTCGGGCCGCGGCAGGACGCGCACGCGTCCGTCGGCCGGCTGGACGAGGTCGACGCGCCCGGGGCGCGCTCCCCCGCGCGCCTCGGCGGCCGCGCGCGCGACGGCCTCGGTCGCGAGGGGGAAGTCGGGGGTCTCGACGACGTGGTGCGACCGCGCGGCGTAGGCGCCCACCCGGCCCCGGTCATCGACGTGGAGGCTCACCCGCGTCCGCCAGCCCGTTCCGTCGACGGACTCGGGGTGATCGGCGTCGCCGGCGGGGCGCACGTCGACCGGCAGCTCGAGCCGGCCCACGCGCTCCATGGCCTCGCGGATCACGCGCTCCTTGAGGGCGCGCTGGTGCGCGAGGTCGATGTGACCGAACTCGGCCCCGCCCACGCGTTCCGCGGGATCCACATCGATATCGGCCGAACGCCAGACGTGCGGACGGCGCTGGGGAGCGGCATCCATCACCTCGACGGCCTCGGCCCGCCAGAACGCCTTCTTGCGAGTGTCGGTCAACCGCGCGCGGACGCGTTCGCCCGGCAGCGTGTCCGAGACGAAGACGACCCGCCCCTCGTGCCGTCCGACAAAGACGCCGCCGTGGGCGATGCCGGTGATGTCGAGTTCGATGAGGTCGCCGTCGTGCATCCTCCGAGCCTGTCATACGCGGCCGGGAGACCGCCGGGGGCGGGCGCGGCGACGCCCGACCGCCCCGGTAGGAGGTCCCTGAGCTCGTCGAGGGGTCCGGGCGGCGCGGAGACCGCCGCCCCCGCGCGTGGGTAGCGTTGTCGCATGCGCGTGTGCTTGGCATCCACTTCTCCCGCTCGTCTCATGCTGCTGCGCCAGGCGGGCATCGAGCCCGAGGCGCGGGCACCCCAGGTCGACGAGGAAGCCGTGATCGCCGAGGTCGAGGCGGCCGAGGCCCGGCGCCTGCCCGCCCCCGAGCACGTCCTGCTGCTCGCGCGACGCAAGGCCGCCGACGTCGCGCATCGCCTGCGCGCCGAGGAGCCCGACTTCGACGGCTTCGTCATCGGGGGCGACTCGATGTTCGCCCTCGGCGACGAGATCCTCGGAAAGCCGCATACCCCGGATGCCGCGACTGCACGCTGGCACGGGATGCGAGGGCGCACCGGGGTGCTGCACTCCGGGCACAGCGTCTTCCGCCTCTCCCCCGGCTCCGAGCCGCGCGAGGCCTTCGCCGTCGCCGAAGCCTCGGTGACCTTCGCCGCCGACGTCGACGACGCCGAGATCGCCGCGTACGTGGCCACCGGCGAGCCCCTGCTGGTGGCGGGGGCGTTCACCGTCGACAGCCTCGGCGGGGCGTTCATCGAGCGGGTCGACGGGGACCCCTCGACGGTGGTGGGCATGTCGCTCTCGACGGTCCGCCGACTTGTGCGCGAACTGGGCGGTTCGTGGACCGACCTGTGGAACCGTTCGTAGACTCCCTCACACGTTTTTCGGCGTTTCTTATCGAGGGGGGTCAAAAGGCCGGGGTAACCCCTCGCTAGGCTGGGAGGATGCCGAAGATCGCCAAGGTCCTTGTCGCCAACCGCGGCGAGATCGCCGTCCGAGTCATCCGCGCCGCCCGTGATTCGGGGAAGGCCTCCGTCGCCGTCTACGCCGATCAGGATCGCGACGCCCTGCACACCCGCCTCGCCGACGAGGCCTACGCCCTCGACGGTGCGACCAGCGCCGACACCTACCTGTCGATCGAGAAGATCCTCTCGGTCGCCCGCCGCTCCGGCGCCGACGCCGTGCACCCCGGCTACGGCTTCCTCGCCGAGAACGCCGACTTCGCCCGCGCCGTGATCGGTGCCGGCCTCATCTGGATCGGCCCCTCGCCCGACGCCATCGAGGCCCTGGGCGACAAGGTCACCGCGCGCCATGTCGCCGAGAAGGTCGGCGCACCCCTGGCCCCTGGAACCCCCGGCCCCGTCTCGGGTGCCGACGAGGTCATCGCCTTCGCCAACGAGGTCGGTCTGCCGATCGCCATCAAGGCCGCGTACGGCGGCGGCGGACGCGGGCTCAAGGTCGCGCGTGAGCTCGACGAGGTCGCCGAGATGTTCGAGTCGGCCACGCGCGAGGCGGTCGCCGCCTTCGGCCGCGGCGAGTGCTTCGTCGAGAAGTACCTCGACAAGCCGCGTCACGTCGAGACGCAGTGCCTGGCCGATGCCGCCGGCAACGTCGTGGTCGTCTCCACGCGCGACTGCTCGCTGCAGCGCCGCCACCAGAAGCTCGTCGAAGAGGCCCCCGCGCCGTTCCTGACCGACGAGCAGAACGCCATCCTCTACTCGGCGTCGAAGGCCATCCTCAAGGAGGTCGGCTACGTCGGCGCCGGAACCTGCGAGTTCCTCATCGGCGCCGACGGCACGATCTCGTTCCTCGAGGTCAACACCCGCCTGCAGGTCGAGCACCCCGTCTCCGAAGAGGTCACCGGCATCGACCTCGTGCGCGAGCAGTTCCGCGTCGCCGAGGGCGAAGAGCTCGGCTACGACGACCCGGCCCCGGTCGGTCACTCGATCGAGTTCCGCATCAACGGCGAGGACCCGGGTCGTGGGTTCCTCCCCCAGCCGGGCCCGATCCACGTCTTCAAGACCTTCGGCGGCCCCGGCATCCGCCTCGACTCCGGCGTGACCGCGGGCGACAGCGTCTCGGGCGCCTTCGACTCGCTGCTCGCGAAGATCATCGTGACCGGCCGCGACCGCGCCGAGGCCCTCGAGCGCTCGCGCCGCGCCCTCGACGAGTTCGAGGTCGCCGGCATGCCGACCGTCATCCCGTTCCACCGCAAGGTCGTCCGCGACCCCGCCTTCACCGCCGAGAACGGCGCGTTCGGCGTGTTCACGCGCTGGATCGAGACGGAGTTCGTCAACGACATCCCCGCGTGGGACGGCGAGCTCGAAGCCCCCGCCGCAGCCCCCGGCCGCCACACGGTGGTCGTCGAGGTCGGCGGCAAGCGCCTCGAGGTGAGCCTGCCCGACCGCATCACGGCCGCGGCTCCCTCGGTCGGTCGTCCGGCCGCCGCTCCCCCGTCCCGCCGCGCGCACGGTGCCTCGCCCACGGCCGGCGCCACCGGCGACGCGGTGAAGTCGCCGATGCAGGCCACCGTCGTCAAGGTGGCCGTCGAAGAGGGCCAGCAGGTCGTCAAGGGCGACCTGGTCGTGGTTCTCGAGGCGATGAAGATGGAGCAGCCCATCCAGGCCCACAAGGACGGCACCGTCGCGAGCATCGACGCCTCGGCCGGCACCACGGTCGCCGCGGGGCACCAGCTGCTGCTGATCAGCTGACGCGCCCCTCCGTTCGACACGGCGCCGCGCTCCTTCGGGGGCGCGGCGCCGTCGTTCGTGCGGGGCGCATTCATGAGCGCGCGCTGCACCGGCAAACGCACGCCGAAAGCGTTTCTCCGTGCAGGCAGCGTTTATCGACGACCCCGCCCCGCCGGGGCACCGACGGGTGACGGATGCCGCGAGGCCGCGGCATCCGGAGGGCTCAGTCCTCGCCGGGGTCGTCGCGGTCGACGATGTGCATGGCGCGCGCAGCGTCGGTGATGCTCGAGGTCAGCGAGGGGTACACCGCGAACACGCGCGCGACCTGGTCGACGGTGAGGCGGCGCTCGACGGCGATCGCGATCGGGTAGATGAGCTCCGACGCCTTCGGGCCGACGATCACGCCGCCCATCACGGTGCCGCTGCCCTCGCGGGCGATCAGCTTGACGAAGCCGTCGGTGATGCCCTGCATCTTCGCGCGGGGGTTCGCCGAGAGCGGGAGCTTGCGCACCTTGCCGGCGATCCGCCCCTCGGTGATGTCCTGCTCGCTGAAGCCGACCGTGGCGATCTCGGGCGCGGTGAAGATGTTGGCCGTGATGCGGCGCGTCTCGAGCGGGATCACGATGTCGCCGAGGGCGTGGAAGATCGCCTGACGCCCCTGCATCGAGGCGACGGACGCCAGGGGGTAGAAGTTCGTGCAGTCGCCCGCCGCGTAGATGTTGGGCACCGAGGTGCGCGCGACGCGGTTGACGCGGATGTGACCGGATGCCGTCATCTGCACCCCCGCCTGCTCGAGCCCGATGCCGGCAGTGTTGGGGATCGACCCGACCGCCATCAGGCAGTGGCTGCCCTCGATGGTGCGGCCGTCGGAGAGGGTGACGGTGACGCCATCGCCGGTGTTGACGACCGAATCGGCCCGCGCCTTCGCCAACAGGGTCATGCCGCCGCGCTGGAACACGCGCTCGAGCACGGCCGCGGCATCCTGATCCTCACCCGGGAGCACCTGGTCGCGGCTCGAGACGAGCGTGACCTTGGCACCGAGGTTCATGTACGCCGAGGCGAACTCGGCGCCGGTCACGCCGGAGCCCACGACGATGAGGTGCGAGGGCACCGACTTCATGTTGTAGAGCTGCGTCCACGTGAGGATGCGCTCGCCGTCGGGCTTGGCCGAGGGGAGCTCGCGGGGAGACGCACCGACCGAGACGACGAGGGTCTCGGCCTCGACACGGTCGAAGTCGGTTCCGCCGGCCTCGGTCGAGACCACCACGGCGCCGTTGCCGTCGAGACGTCCGTGGCCCGAGATGATGCGGACACCCGCCTCGAGCAACGAGGCGCGCATGTCGTCGGACTGCTGCCGCGCGAGCGAGAGCAGGCGCTGGTTGACCGCGGCGAGGTTGATCGCCACCTCGGGGGTCAGCGGCTTGCCGCGGTCGTCCTTGGCGAACAGCTGCACGCCGAGGCTGCTGGCATTGCGGATCGCGACGGCCGCGTCGGCGGTGGCGATGAGGGTCTTCGAGGGGACCACGTCGGTGATGACGGCCGAACCGCCGACTCCCGCGCGCTCGACGAGGGTGACGTCGGCGCCGAGCTGCGCGGCGGAGAGAGCCGCCTCGTATCCGCCGGGGCCGCCGCCGACGATCGCGACGGACTGCTTGCGCTCGAAGCTCTGCACCATGGCATCCATTCTGTCAGCGCTGGGCGGATGCCGATGCGCCACACAGCTGCGCCCGACACGATGATCCGAGGTGTGTGCCGTCTGGCCCGCAGGCCCCGCAGTTTCTAGAGTGGGGGAATGTCCAACAGCACCTCACACCCGCTCGACGACCCCGCGGTCGACCCGTTCGAGATCGCCGCCGCCGCGGCTGCCGACATCGCCCGCCTCTCGGGCGTCGAGCACCACGACATCGCCGTGACCCTCGGGTCCGGCTGGGGACGCGCCGCCGAGCTCATCGGCGAGGAGACGGCGTCGTTCCCCGCGACCGAGGTCGTCGGTTTCTCCAAGCCCGCCCTCGAGGGGCACGTCGGAACGCTCCGCAGCGTCCGCACCCCCGGCGGCAAGAACGTCCTCGTCATCGGCGCCCGCACGCACTACTACGAGAACCACGGCGTGCGCCGGGTCGTGCACAGCGTGCGCACCGCGGCCGCGACGGGTGCGAAAACGATGATCCTCACGAACGGCGCCGGCGGCATCCGCGAGACGTGGAAGCCCGGCCAGCCCGTGCTCATCAGCGACCACATCAACCTCACGGCCGACTCGCCCCTCGAGGGCGCGACCTTCATCGACCTCACCGACCTGTACTCGAAGCGCCTGCGCGACATCGCCCGCTCGATCGACCCGTCGCTGGACGAGGGCGTGTACACGCAGTTCCGCGGGCCGCACTACGAGACGCCCGCCGAGGTGCAGATGGCCAAGACCATCGGCGGCCACATCGTCGGCATGTCGACCGCCCTCGAGGCCATCGCCGCGCGTCAGGCCGGCATGGAGATCTTGGGCTTCTCGCTCATCACGAACCTGGCCGCCGGCATCCAGCAGACGCCCCTCAGCCACGAAGAGGTGCTCGAAGCCGGCCGCGAGGCCGAGCCCGTGATCTCGGCGCTGCTCGCCCGCGTGATCGGCGCGTTGTGAGCGCGTACGTCGACGCGGCCCGCGCCTGGATGGCGCAGGATCCGGATGCCGTGACACGAGAAGAACTGTCGGAGCTGCTCGCGCGCGTCGAGGACGGCGATACGGAGGCTGCGGCCGACCTCGAGGATCGTTTCTCGACGCGGCTGGCCTTCGGCACCGCGGGCCTGCGCGGAACGCTCGGTGCCGGCTCCAACCGCATGAACCGCGTGCTCGTCGCCCAGGCAGCGGCCGGGTTCGCGGCGTACCTGCTCGAGCGCTCGGGCGGCGAGGCGCCGACCGTCGTGGTCGGGTACGACGGACGCCGCAACTCCGACGTGTTCGCGCGCGACTCGGTCGAGATCTTCGCCGGCGCGGGCCTGAACGCGATCCTGCTCCCCCGCCTGCTGCCCACGCCCGTGCTCGCCTTCGCCGTGCGCCACCTCGGTGCCGACGCGGGCGTCATGGTCACCGCCAGCCACAACCCGCCCGACGACAACGGCTACAAGGTCTACCTCGGCGGCGCCGACGAGGGCGCGCAGATCGTCTCGCCGGCGGATGCCGAGATCGCCGCCCACATCCAGCGGATCGCTGACGAGGGCAACATCACCACCCTCCCTCGCTCGGTCGGCTACGCCAACGCCCCCGAGTCGGTCGTCGAGGCGTACGTCTCCGCCACCGCCGCGGTGGCACCCGCACCCGCCGCAGCCGAAGGCCTCAACTGGGTCTACACCGCCATGCACGGCGTCGGGTGGGAGACCGTCTCGCGCGTGTTGACCGAAGCGGGCTACCCCCAGCCCACCGTCGTCGAGGCGCAGATCCACCCCGACGGGCGCTTCCCGACCGTCGCGTTCCCCAACCCCGAAGAGCCCGGGGCCATGGACCTCTCGTTCGAGACGGCCCGCGCCGTCGACGCCGAGCTCGTCATCGCCAACGATCCGGATGCCGACCGCCTGGCCGTCGCGATCCCCGACGCCGACTCCGAGGACGGGTGGCGACGGCTGACCGGCAACGAGATCGGGCTGCTGCTGGGGTGGCGCGCGGCGCGGCTCGCGGCGGAGGGTGCGGGTTCGGGCATCGGCGGAGACGCCGGGGCGCCGGCATCCCTCGCCTGCTCTCTGGTCTCGTCGCCCGGACTCCAGGCCGTCGCCGAGCACTACGGTCTCGAGTTCCACTCCACCCTCACCGGGTTCAAGTGGATCTCGCGGGCGCCCGGCATCGTGTTCGGCTTTGAGGAGGCCCTCGGCTACCTCGTCAACCCGATGACCGTGCGCGACAAGGACGGGATCTCGGCCGCCGTGGCTCTTCTGGGCATGGCATCCGAGGCTCGCGCTCAGGGCCGCACCGTGGCCGACCTGCTGCAGGAGTTCCGCGACACGTTCGGCGCCTTCGCGAGCGACCAGATCTCGGTGCGCGTGAGCGACGTCAGCGAGATCGCCGGGATCATGGCTGCGCTGCGCGCCCAGCCCCCCGGCGCGGTGGGCGAGATCGCCGTGTCGCGCATCGACGACCTATTGCTCGGCGTCGACGGACTGCCCCCGGGCGACGTGCTGCGCCTGTGGCTCGACGACGGCTCCCGCCTGATCGTTCGCCCCAGCGGCACCGAGCCCAAGCTGAAGCTGTACCTCGACGTGCGCGGCTCGTCGGCCAAGAAGGCGCGCCGGCGGATCGAGGCCCTGCGCGCCGGGGCCGAGGAGCTGCTGGCGTCGCTGCGCTGACGGGCGTCGGCGGCCCGCGAGGGTTTTCCCGGTTTGGGGCGCATTCTGTCGTTTGGGGCGTATCTTTGTCGCCCAGAGCGACGGGATTCGCCCCAAACCGCGTTGGGGGCTATTCGGCAGCAATTCCTCCACAAGCACGATCGTCCGACGACTGTCCCCAGAAGGGGCCGACAGACGGATGCCGTCGCCCGGCGATGCGCACACTCGGATCATGCTCGCGCTCCCTCCTCTTCTGTCATGGGAGGACCTGCGGGCTGAAGGCCTCGGACCGGTACGGACGAACCGGTTGATCAAGCAGGGCGACATGGTTCGACTCCGGCCCGGCGTCTACACCCGAATCGACCCTGCGCAGCCGCCCACTGCGGAGGAGTGGATCGTCTTACGGGCTCGAGCCCTCGCCCAGACCACCTCGGAGCCTCCGCTTTTCTCTCACCTCACCGCGGCCGCCCTACACGGGCTCCCGGTTCGGGCGCCGGCCTCGACGAAGGTCCACATCACCCTGCCGCCCGAGCGGCCCGGCGCGCAGTCGCTCGTGGTCAGGCACCGCGGCGAGGTGCCTGACGACGAGCAGGTGGAGCGCCACGGTGTCCGATTCACGAGCCTCGAGCGCACGATGGCCGACGTCGCGCGCACCGCGTCGTTCGAGACCGCGGTCTGCGCACTCGACGCTGCGTTCCGGCCGGTGACCGCCCCGGAACCCGGCGTGAACGACATCGCTGCGGCCGGCGAGCTGCGTGCGAGGGTGCTCGAGATCACGTCGCGCTCGGCCCATGGTCGCGCTCGTGCGCTCCGCGCCCTCGCCTTCGCCGATGGACGCGCCCAGCTGCCGGGAGAGAGCATCAGTCGCATCCGCCTCACGGAGCTGGGGTTCACCCGGATCGACCTCCAAGTGCCCGTCGCCGGCTCTTCCGGCCAGAACTACTACGTGGACTTCGGCCTCGACGACGCGAGGGCCTGGGGCGAGTTCGATGGTGAGAAGAAGTACCGCGACGAAGCGATGCGATCGGGTCTTTCTCTCGAAGACGTCGTGCTGCGCGAGAAGCAGCGCGAGGACTGGATCCGAGGGACCACCCAGCGGCCGTTCGCTCGGTGGAAATGGGCCCACCTCCGCTCGGCAGAGACCCTCGCCCAGCGGCTCAAGAGCTTCGGGATCCGCGCGCGCTGAGGCGGGCCCCCGTGCCCCCAGTTTGGGGCGGATCTCGCTGTTTGGGGCGAGATTTGCCCGCCCCAAAGTGCGGATCCCGCCCCACACCGAGGTTATCGGCCGTTCCCCGGCATGGCGCCGACATTCCGCACCCGGGCGTGATCACGCCGCCGGGCGTGACGGAGAAGGGTGGCGGCCGGGTTTGGGGCGAGATTTGTCAGCTGGGGCGTGAATATCACGCCCCGAGGTGCGAAATCCGCCCCAAACCGAGGAGGGCGACCCGTGCCGGGCCAGCCCCGCGTCAGCTCGGGGAGGCCGAGCGTCAGCCGTCGATCACCGCGACCAGTTCGTCCAGGAACGCGGGGAACGACACCGCGCGGCGGACGATGCGCTGCACGCTGTCGCGCTCGCTGAACACCTCGACGAACTGCTCGAACACCGTCTGGAAGGCCTCGCGGTCGGTCTCGCTGAAGGCCACGAGCGCCACGACCTGCACGCGACCCTCGCCCCATGCGATCGAGGGGTCGGCGATGCCGATGGCGATGCGGGTCTGGGTCGCCGTCATGCCCATCGCGTGAGGCACGGCGAGCGCGTCGGTGAACGCGGTGGACGAGATGGCCTCGCGCTCCACGGCCCGAGCCACGTAGGCGTCGTCGATCACGCTCTGTTCCACGAGCATCCCGCCGAGGCGTCGGATGACGCCGGCCTCGCCGTCGGCGGCATCCAGCCCCCGCACGAACGCCTCGGGCGCGAAGTACCGCTCGAGCTCGGCCCGCAGGCGCGCCAGCCGTCGACCGCGGCGGATGCGCCCGGCGGCGGCCTGGACGCGCTCGACGTCGGCGTCGGTGAGGAACGGCTGAATCCGCACGAACCGGTCGCCCGGCCGCGGCGGGTCGATGGTCGTGAGCACGAGGTCGGTCTCGATCGAATCCCACGCCGGGTCGATGCGCGTCTCGACGCCCACGACCTCGATCGCCTGGCCGAGCGAGCGGTCGACGCTCGAGCGCAGGAGCTCGTGCAGCTCGTAGTACCCGGGGCACACGATCGTCGCCGTCAGCAGTTGGTCGGCGCGGCGGCTGCGCTCGAGGCGGCCGCCGACGTGCATCGCGATGTAGGCGATCTCGTCGTCGAGGATCGGGATGCCCAGGCCGTCCTGCAGCC
Organism: Microbacterium sp. 16-032; assembly: GCF_041079455.1. Taxonomy (NCBI): domain Bacteria; kingdom Bacillati; phylum Actinomycetota; class Actinomycetes; order Micrococcales; family Microbacteriaceae; genus Microbacterium; species Microbacterium sp. 16-032. The sequence goes on from NZ_JBFYGQ010000005.1 coordinate 37,366, forward strand.
CCTTGGCGATGAAGACCGCGACCTCGAAGATCATCGGGTACGTCGACTTCAGCGACCGCGTCAGCGGATTGCGCGACCACGCCTGCTCACGCGAGCGGTGCAGAAGGTTCTGAACGTGCAGCGCCAGGCGCAGGATGAAGTCGTCGTGGGCGATGTCGACGAGGAACTCGGATACCGCGTTCTCGACGACCCGCCGGACGGCCACCTCGACCGCCGGGTCGAGGCGGGAGCGCACGTCGTCACCGGCCGGGGAGCCGGGTGCGACGATGCGGGTCAGCACGAGGGTCGCGAGGTGGCGCAGGTCGCCCGAGCCGAGTTGCACGCCGATGTGCTTGACCGTCAGTCGGTCGAGCAGGGCGACGACGGCGGCCGCGGCATCCGACGAATCCCCGCCCGGGGAGCCGAGGGCCCGATCGCGCGTGGTGCGGTCGGCGGCGATCGCGATGTGCATCACCACGTCGCCGATGCCGATCTCGTTGACGTAGTAGCCGAGGGCGCCGAGTTCGGCGACGAGTTCGGCTTTGAACGGGCCGAACGCGCGGGCGCCAACCGACTGCTCGCCGAGCGTGCGCCGCAGGGCGTCGAGGTCGAAGAGCCCGGCGTCCATTTCGTCGTGCGCCAGTTTCGACAGGAGCCGGCGTTGGGCGACCTCGGTTCCGCGCAGGCGGGCGGTGGATGCCGAGCGCTCGAGCGTCAGCTCCGTTCCGCCGAGCAGTCCCCGCACGCGTGAGAGATCCGCCTCGAGGGTCGCGGCGCTCACGTGCAGGGCGTCCGCCGTGTCGAAGACGTCGATGCCGTCGGCGGAATCTAGGAGTCGCCGGACGAGGGTGTGCAGGCGGTCGCGGGGGGTGCCGGCATCCGTTCCGGTCAACGCCCGAAGGGCTGCGGCGGCGTCGGACCCGGCGCGATAGCCGAGGGGCCCTGACTCGATCGCCGCTCCGCCGGGGACACGGGCGTTGATCGCCGTGACATAGGACCGGACACTGCGCGGGGTCACCCCGAGCGCGTCGGCGAGAGACGCCGCGGTCGACCATTCCCCGTCCCGCAGCAACAGGGCCAGCAGGCGGTCTTGGCGAGCCTTCGTCGTCACGATCCGTCCTCCGCACCGCCCCGGTTGGCAGCGTTCCATCCATCCTTTCACGCCCGTCCGCACCGGGCGCGGCTCGGGACGGCGCGCGCAGGAGGCGGCTGCGGCATCCGCGTTCCGGGGGGTGGGAAACGAACCTGGTTGTCCGCTGTGAGACAGGTGCGGACAATCGAGAGGAAGAAAGGCCGGTCGATGAGGATCCTCGTGGTGTGTGGAGCGGGTGCGTCGAGCACGTTCGTCGCGCAACGCGTCCGTCGTGCTGCGCACGAGAAGGGCCTGGACTACTCCGCCTCGGCGGGAACCCCGCGGTCCCTCCCGATCGACCTCGACGCCGCCGACCTCGTGCTCGTGGGTCCGCACCTCGCCCCCGAACTCGAGCGCATCCGCCTCGAGGCCGCCCCGCGCGGCGTGACCGTCGTCCTGCTGCCCGACGACGTCTTCGCCGACCAGAGCGGCACCCGAACCCTCGCCCTGGTCGAGGACGCCCTGCGTTCCGCCCAGCCCGCGGACACGATCTGAACTCGACGGAGAGGACACCCATGCCCCACCTGACACGCACCGTCCGCATCGGATCGTCGCACGGCCTGCACGCGCGCCCCGCGAAGCTCTTCGCGCAGGCGGCGAAGGACTCCGGCATCCCGGTGACCCTCGCCAAGGACGCGGGGAAGCCGATCAACGCCGCGAGCATCCTGGGGATCATCGCGCTCGGACTCGAGCAGGGCGACTACGTGACCCTCACCGCCGACGGCGACAACGCCGAGGCGACGCTGGAGCGCCTCGCGGAGCTCCTCACCACCGACCACGACGCCGAGTAAAGGAAACACAGCACCATGACGGAACTCCGTGGAGTCGGAATCGGACTGGGCGTGGCCCAGGGACCCATCGCGCGCATGGCCGAGCCCCTGCCCGCCCCGAAGGACGCCAAGAGCGAGCTGAGCGTCGACGAAGAGACGGCGCGCGTGCGCGAGGCCATCGGCGCCGTCGCCCGCGAGCTCGAAGCCCGCGGCACCCAGGCCGGCGGCGCCGCCCGCGACGTGCTCGAGGCGCAGGCGATGATCGCCGAAGACCCGACCCTCGAAGCCGAGGTCGACTCGCGCCTGGCCGCCGGCAAGACCGGCGAGTTCGCCGTGCACGACGCCTTCGCCTCGTTCCGCGAGCAGCTCGTGGCCCTCGGCGGCTACCTCGGCGAGCGCGCGGCCGACCTCGACGACGTCGCCCAGCGCGTGATCGCGCGCCTGCGCGGGGTCGCGGCCCCCGGCATCCCCGACCCCGGTCACCCCTTCGTGCTGGTCGCGAAAGATCTCGCCCCCGCCGACACCGCCCTGCTCGACCTCGACAAGGTGCTGGCCCTGGTCACGACCGAGGGCGGCCCGACCTCGCACACCGCGATCCTCGCCCGCGAGAAATCGATCGTCGCGGTCGTCGGTGCCGCCGGCGCGAAGGACCTCGTCGACGGGCAGTCGGTCATCGTCGATGCCGCCGCCGGCGTCGTGACCGTCGACCCGACCGACGACGAGAGGGCGCGGGCCGCCAACCGTGCCGAGGCGCGAGCCGCCGCGGCATCCGCCCCCCTCACCGACGGCGCCCTCGCCGACGGCACGAAGGTTCCGCTGCTGGCCAACCTCGGCAAGCCCGGTGGAGCGGACGAGGCCGTCGAGCTCGGCGCCGAGGGCGTGGGCCTCTTCCGCACCGAGTTCCTCTTCCTCAGCTCCAGCTCGGCCCCCACCGTCGAGGAGCAGCGCGCGGCATACATCGAGCTGCTCAGCGCCTTCCCCGGCAAGAAGGTCGTCGTGCGCGTACTCGACGCCGGCGCCGACAAGCCCCTGCCGTTCCTCAACGACGCGCACGAGGAGAACCCCGCGCTGGGTCTGCGAGGCCTGCGCGCCCTCCGTGCCAGCGAGGACATCCTGCGCGAGCAGCTGACGGCTCTCGCCGAAGCGGATGCCGCGACCCGGGCGTCCGAGGCCGGCCCCGCCGACCTGTGGGTCATGGCGCCCATGGTCTCGACCGTGGAGGAGACCCGGTACTTCACCGCGCTGGCGAAGGACTACGGCCTGAAGACCACCGGCGTCATGGTCGAGGTCCCCTCGTCGGCCCTCCTGGCCGACCGCATCCTCGAGATCGCCGACTTCGCCTCGATCGGCACGAACGACCTGACGCAGTACACGCTCGCCGCCGACCGCCTGCTCGGCTCGGTCGCGTCGTTCCAGGACCCGTGGCATCCGGCCGTCCTCCGCCTCATCCGCGAGGTCGGCGCCGCGGGCCGCACGCACGGCAAGCCCGTCGGCATCTGCGGCGAGGCCGCGGCCGACCCGATGCTCGCCGTCGTGCTCGTCGGGCTCGGCGCCACCACGCTGTCGATGGCCCCCACGGCTCTCGCCGACGTGCGCGCGATGCTGCTCACCCACACTCTCGACGATGCCCGCCGCATCGCCGAGGCCGCCCTGGCCGCGGATGACGCGGCCTCCGCCCGCGAGGCAGCGCAGGCCGCCTCCACCCTCGTCCACACCCCGTAAACCCCGGGGCGGTTCCGGCCGCCCCGTCGACACCGCGGCGTCAGCCGCACCCCCATACGGCCCCGGCCGTGCAGTCAGTCAAGGAGACACAGCAATGACGACGACGTCACCCACCAAGAAGCCGGGAGGGGCTCGGATCGCGGTTCAGCGATTCGGCACGTTCCTCTCCGGCATGATCATGCCGAACATCGCGGCATTCATCGCATGGGGCTTCATCACCATGCTCTTCATCCCCGCCGGATTCTTCGGTGCCAACAGCCCCTTCGGCTGGCACTGGGCCCCCGTCGCCGAGATCCTCGGCGGAGGCGGAAACGCCGCGACCATCAACTGGCCCGGGGCGATGACCGCGCTCACGGCCAATGAAGACGGCAGCACCTACCAGGGCTACGTCGGCCTGGTCAGCGTCATGATCACCTATCTGCTGCCGCTGCTGATCGCCAACACCGGTGGACGCATCGTCTACGGCGCCCGCGGTGGCGTCGTGGCGACCATCGCCGTGATGGGTGTCATCGTCGGCACCAACATCCCGATGTTCCTCGGCGCGATGATCATGGGCCCGCTCGCGGCCTGGGTCACCAAGCAGATGGACAAGCTGTGGGACGGCAAGATCCGCCCCGGCTTCGAGATGCTCGTGAACAACTTCTCCGCGGGCATCCTGGGCATGATCCTCGCGATCATCGGCTTCTTCGCCTTCGGTCCCGTGTTCCTCGGCATCAGCGCGGTCCTCGGCAGCATCGTCGCGTTCCTCGTGCAGTTCAACCTGCTGCCGGTGCTGTCGATCATCGTCGAGCCGGCCAAGGTGTTGTTCCTCAACAACGCCATCAACCACGGCGTCTTCACCCCGCTCGGCATCGAGCAGGCGGCGGAGTCGGGCAAGTCGATCCTGTTCCTCATCGAGGCGAACCCCGGCCCCGGCCTGGGTCTGCTGCTCGCCTTCACCTTCTTCGGTGTCGGTGCGGCCAAGGCCTCGGCTCCCGGCGCGATCATCATTCAGTTCCTCGGTGGCATCCACGAGATCTACTTCCCGTACGCCCTCGCGAAGCCGATGACGATCCTCGCGCTGATCGCCGGTGGCGCCTCGGGTGTCGCGACGAACATGATCTTCCAGGGCGGACTGGCCTTCCCGGCCGCACCCGGCAGCATCATCGCCGTCACCGTCGCCGCCATCGGCGCCGGTCCCGCCAACCTCCTCGTGGTCTACCTGTCGGTCGTCGTGGCCGCCGCGGTGACCTTCCTGGTGGCCGGCGTCATCCTCCGCGCCTCGCGCAAGCGCGACCAGGAGGCCGAGGGCGACAGCTTCGCCGCCGCGATCGACCAGACCGCGGCCAACAAGGGCAAGGAGTCCTCCGCCCTCGGTGCCCTCCGCACCCGTGCCGCCGGAACGACCGGCTCGGGCACGACCGAGGCGGCCGACCGCGACGTCGACGCCGCCCTCGGCGGTGCCGCCGGTGCCGTGGCGACCAAGCAGCTGAACAACATCGTGTTCGCCTGCGACGCCGGCATGGGCTCGTCTGCCATGGGCGCCAGCGTCCTGCGCAACAAGATCAAGAAGGCCGGCATCGACGGCGTCACGGTCACCAACCAGGCGATCGCGAACCTCGACGGCTCGGCCGACCTGGTCATCACCCAGAACCAGCTCACCGACCGCGCGAAGGCGCAGTCGCCTGACTCGCTCCACGTGTCGGTCGACAACTTCATGAACTCGCCGAAGTACGACGAGGTCGTGGAGATGGTGCGCGCTCAGCACGAAGCCAAGTAATCCCCTAGCACGCCAGGGGTCGGTGCGTCAGCCCGGCCCCTGGCGTCTTCCCGTCCGGCCCGCGGTTTGCGAGGCTGGACAGCACGACGAGAAAGGCGAGAACCATGTCGAACGTCCTCCGTAGCGAATCCGTCCGCATCCACCCCGGCAGCGCCACCCGCGAGGAGGCGATGAAGGAGGCCGCCGACCTGCTCCAGGCCACCGGCGCCGTCACCGCCGACTATTTCGCCGCCATGCAGCAGCGCGAAGAGACCGTGTCGACCTACATGGGCAACGAGCTCGCGATCCCGCACGGCACGAACGAGACCAAGCAGGCAATCCTCGAGTCCGGCCTGTCAGTGGTGCGGTACGACGGCGGCGTCGACTGGGGCGGGGAGCCCGTCACCTTCGTCATCGGCATCGCCGGCAAGGGTGACGAGCACCTCGAGATCCTGTCGCAGATCGCGATCCTGTTCTCCGAGGAGGACGACGTCGCGCGCTTGAAGGCCGCCTCCTCGCCCGAGGAGCTCTTCCAGGCCCTCTCGGGCTCCGTCAACGCATGAAGGCCGTCCACTTCGGCGCCGGCAACATCGGCCGGGGCTTCGTCGGTCTGCTCCTGCACGAGGGCGGGTACGACCTCGTCTTCTCCGACGTCTCGGCGGCCCTCGTCGAGGCGATCAACTCCGCGTCGTCGTACACCGTCCACGAGGTGGGCGAGGGTGGCGTCGACAAGGAGGTGACCGGCTTCCGCGCGATCGACAGCTCCGTGGATGCCGAGGCGCTCGTCGACGAGATCGCCACCGCCGACGTGGTGACCACCGCCGTCGGCCCGACGATCCTGAAGTTCGTCGCCCCGCACATCGTCGCGGGTCTCGCGCTTCGCGACCCCTCGCTCCCGCCGCTGCAGATCATGGCGTGCGAGAACGCGATCGGGGCGACCGACCAGCTGCGCGAGCACGTGGTCGAGCTCGCCGGTGAGTCCTGGGATGCCTTGGCATCCCGTTCGGTCTTCGCCAACACCGCGGTCGACCGCATCGTCCCGGCCCAGTCCGGCGGCGGCGTCGACGTCACCGTCGAGCCCTTCTACGAGTGGGCGATCGAGCGGCCGCCCTTCGGCGACAACCCCCCGCACATCCCCGGGGCGCACTTCGTCGACGACCTCGAGCCCTACATCGAGCGCAAGCTCTTCACGGTGAACACCGGGCACGCCACCACCGCGTACTTTGGTGCGCAGGCGGGCATCGAGCGCATCTCGGACGCCCTGGCGGACCCCGAGATCGCGGCGAAGGTCGAGGCCGCGCTGGAGGAGACCAGCGCCCTGCTGGTCGAGAAGCACGAGCTGGATGCCGGCGTGCAGGGCGAGTACCGCGCAACGATCCTGCGCCGCTTCCGCAACGCCGCCCTGCCCGACACCGTGTGGCGCGTGGGCCGTCAGCCGCTGCGCAAGCTCTCGCGTCACGAGCGTTTCATCGGACCCGCCGCCGAGGCCGTGGAGCGGGGGCTGCCGGTCGACGCCCTGGTCGCCGCCATGGCCGCCGCCCTCGAATTCTCGGATGCCGAGGACGCCCAGGCCGTCGACCTGCAGCGCATGCTGCGCGAGCTCGACGCCGAGGCGTTCACGGCGAAGGTCACCGACCTCGATCCGGAGCACCCGCTGTACGCGCGCATCGTCGAGATCGTCGCGGCCCGCAAGGCGGCACTGCCCGCCTGAGCCCCGCGTTACCCTCGAGAGGTGACCGACACGACCCCGTCCGACGCCGGCGGAGCGCCCCGAGCGCCCCGCCGGCGTCGTCGTCTTCTGCGCTGGATCCTCGGTGGCCTGGGCGCGATCGTGGTGCTGGTGGTGGGCGGCATCCTGATCTACAGCCAGGTGGGCGTCATGGGCGCCGAACCCGGGCCGCTGTCTGAAGCGCAGGCGAACCCCGGGCTCACCATCACCGACGACGGGTCCGGCATCGTCCTCTCCCCCACCTCGGGCGCGACCGGGCAGGGGCTCGTGTTCATCCCGGGGGCGAAGGTCGAGGCCGAGGGCTACATTGCGACCTTCGCCGACACGGTCGTCGACGACGGCGTCACCGTCGTCATCACGAAGCCCTGGCTGAACCTCGCGTTCTTCGACCCGCGTCCGCTGTCGACCTTCACGGAGCTCGCGCCCGACGTGTCGACCTGGGCGGTCGGCGGTCACTCGCTCGGCGGCGTGCGGGCCTGCCAGTTGGCATCCGACGCCGATGCCCTCGTGCTGTTCGCCTCGTACTGCGCGAACGACCTCTCGGCATCCGGTCTGCCCGTTCTGAGTCTGTCGGGTTCGGAGGACGGCCTGTCCACACCGCAGAAGATCGCGGATGCCAAGGGCGAACTCCCCGCGAACGCGACGTTCGTGGAGATCCCCGGCGCCTCGCACGCCTCGTTCGGCGCGTACGGCCCGCAGCCGGGCGACGGCACCCCGACGGCGGACCCGGCCGAGGTCGACCGCGTGATCGCCGCGCAGCTCGCCGGTTTCCTCCCCCGTCCCTGACGTGCGGGCCCGGCGGCGAGCAGTCGCGGGGCAGGCGGAGGGCGGCGCGAGCGAAACTCCTGAGAATCTCTCCGCTCAATCACCGTCGGCGGGGCAGCAGGCCCGTCTGGCGCGAACAGTCAGGAGTCTGGCACGAGCGAGGGCTGAGGCACCGGTTCCTCCCCAGCATCCGTTATCCACAGCTCGGGCCCTCGCCGCCCTGGGGCCGACCAGACCGACCAGTGTGAGCGGATGACGTCCCTTGATCCTTGGCGCGACGAGAACCGGGAGTCCGTCTGGACGACCCACGAACTTCACGCTGCCGGGTGGACGCGGCGCGCTCTCAACCGCGCCGTCGCAGACGGCGTTCTGACGCGCGTGCGGCAAGGGCGGTTCGTCGCGGCGGGCGCGCACGACGACATCGTCGCAGCGGCGCGTCTGGGTGGGCGACTGGACTGCGTCACCCTCCTGGCCCTGCGCGGGGTGTTCGTCCATCATCACTCGCACCGCCATGTGCAGCAGGACCCGCTGGCGAGCCGCCGACCTCCGGCACCCCGCGACGTCATTTACCACTGGCGTCCGTCGTCAGCGCCACGGGACCGCGCCGCGGTCGACGTCGTCGAAGCGCTCGCGCAGGCCATACGGTGCCAACCGCCACGGTCTGCGGTCGCCACGCTCGACAACGCCTGGCACCTCGGGCTCGTCGATGAAGCGGACGTCAGCGAGGTCTTCGCACGTGTCCCCCATCGATTCCACGCCCTGCGCCCACTGCTGGACTCGCGTGCCGAAGCGGGGACAGAGTCGCTGGCTCGCCTTCTTCTGCGTCAGCTCGGCTGCCGTGTCGAACTACAGGTTCAGATCGGCGGCGTGGGGCGTGTCGACCTGCTGGTCGATGGATGGCTCATCGTCGAGTGCGACAGCGAGCAGTTCCACAGCGCCTGGCTCGTTCACAAGAAGGATCGTCGCCGCGATATGGAGGCTTTGGAGCGCGGCTATGCGACGTTGCGGCTGCTCGCCGAGGACATCCTGTACCGTCCGGACCGTGTCCGCGCCGCACTCGGGCGCATCCTGGCGCACGGCGCCCCCGGGCCGAACTCCTGAGTCTTCGACCCCCACAGGACTGAGACCCGCCCGTGTGACCGCGATCACGCGCAACCGTCAGGAGTTTCGCGCGCCGCTCACTCGTGCGCCCCGCTCCTGCGTCCGACCGACGGCCACCCCGCCCGCACCGACAGCGGCGGACCCGGCGGGCAGAAACTCCTGAGAGGCGGGGCAGCCGAGGCCGACTACAGGGCCCCGGGGCCGTGTAAGAGCGCAGATCTCAGGAGTTTCGCGCGCCGTGCGCCGCTGCCACCGCGCCCTCACACGACGGCGGCGCCCACCGGACCGGTGAGCGCCGCCGAAACGAATCCGCGCGTCAGCGCTGGAAACCCTCCGAGATGATCTCGATGAGCTCCTCGCGCTCCTCCACCGGCAGGAAGGCCCCGGCGGCCGCGTTGAGCTGGAAGGCCTCGAGGTCATCGAGGTCGTACTCGAAGGCCTGAGCGAGCAGACCCAGCTCGCGCGTGAGCGTCGTCGCGCTCATCAGGCGGTTGTCGACGTTCACGGTGACCGAGAAGTCGAGCTGGTACAGCAGGTCGAACGGGTGGGCGTCCATCGTGTCGCCCCAGGCCGTGACGGCCCCGCTCTGCAAATTCGACGTCGGCGATAGCTCAAGCGTGATCTCGCGGTCGCGGACCCAGCGGGCGAGGTCGCCGAAGGTGACCTGCACCTCCTCGCCCTCGCGCGAGACGACGTCGAGATCGTTGGCGATGCGCACGCCGTGACCGAGGCGGAGCGCCCGTCCATCGAGCAGAGCGGAGCGGATGGATGCCAGTCCCGCCCCCTCCCCCGCGTGCACGGTGGTGGGGAAGAACTGCTCGGCGAGGTAGTCGAACGCCTCGCGGTGCCGCTGCGGCAGGAACCCGTCCTCGGGCCCGGCCAGATCGAAACCGACCACGCCGCGCCCCCGCCACGACACGGCCAGCTCGGCGATGTCGCGGGCGTTGTCGTTGTGCCGCAGGGCGGTGAGCAACTGCCCCACGCGAATGTCGCGACCGCGCGCGTCCGCGGCATCCTCTCCCGCTTCGATGCCCTCCTGCACGGCATCCACGACCTCGTCGAGGCTGAGCCCGCGCGTGAGGTGCTGCTCGGGCGCCCAGCGGACCTCGCCGTAGACGACGCCGTCCGCGGCGAGGTCTTCGACGAACTCCTTCGCCGTGCGCACGAGGCCCTCGCGCGTCTGCATCACGCCAACGGTGACCGAGAACTTCTCGAGGTAGTCCTCGAGAGAGCCGCCGTCGATGTGGTCCGAGAACCAGGCCTCGAGACCCTTCGCGTCGTCCGCGGGGAGGTCGAGATCGACCTCGTCGGCCAGCTCGAGGACGGTCTGCGGGCGCAGACCGCCGTCGAGGTGATCGTGCAGCGAGACCTTCGGAAGATCGCGCAGTTTCCGGCCGCCGATGCGGAGGTCGTCGGATGCCATGGTGTTCCTCTTTCCGGATGCCATCACGCGGTGATGCGCTCGCGCACAATCGGGGACGCCACGGGCGCGGTGTCACCGATCTCGAGGGCGCCCTCGACGGCGCCGAGGGCGCGTTCGAAGCGCGACTCATCGTCGGCCGACAGGGTGAACAACGGCTGACCGGCGGCGACCGTCTGACCGACGGTCACGTGCAGGTCGATACCCGCGGCGTGCACGACGGCGTCCTCGGCACGGGCGCGGCCCGCACCCAGACGCCAGGCTCCGATGCCGAAGGGCAGCGCCTCGACGCGCGTGACGACGCCCGAGCGCTCGGCCACCACCGTGTGCGTCTCGCGCGGCGTCGGGAGGGCGGCATCCGGGTCTCCGTCCTGCGCGCGGATCATGCGCTTCCAGACGTCCATCGCGCGCCCGTCCGACAGGGCCGCCTCGACGTCGGCGTCCGGCTGCCCCGCGAGGCTGAGCATCTCGCGCGCCAGAGCGACCGTGAGCTCCACGACATCGGCGGGGCCGCCACCGGCGAGCACCTCGACCGATTCGCGCACCTCGTTGGCGTTGCCGATCGCACGTCCCAACGGGGTGTTCATGTCGGTGAGCAGGGCCGTGGTGTTCACCCCCGAGTCGGTGCCGAGGGCCACCATCGTCTCGGCGAGCTCACGCGCACGGTCGATGTCCTGCATGAAGGCGCCGGAGCCGAACTTCACGTCGAGCACGAGCGAGTCGGTGCCCTCGGCGATCTTCTTCGACATGATGCTCGACGCGATCAGGGGGATCGCCTCGACGGTGCCCGTGACGTCGCGCAGCGCGTACAGCTTCTTGTCCGCGGGAGCCAGGCCCGTGCCCGCGGCGCAGATGACCGCACCCACGTCGCGCAGCTGCGCCATGATCTCGTCGTTCGACAGCGCCGCGCGCCAGCCGGGGATCGACTCGAGCTTGTCGAGCGTTCCGCCGGTGTGACCGAGACCGCGGCCCGAGAGCTGCGGGACGGCGACGCCGAACGCGGCGACGAGCGGAGCCAGCGGGAGGGTGATCTTGTCGCCCACGCCCCCGGTGGAGTGCTTGTCGACGGTGACCTTGCCGAGCGAGCCGAAGTCCATGCGCTCGCCCGAGGCGATCATCGCGTCGGTGAGCACGCGAATCTGGTCGCGGCCGAGGCCGTTCAGCAGGACCGCCATGGTGAACGCCGACATCTGCGCGTCCATGACGTACCCACGCGTGTAGGCGTCGACCAGCCAGCGGATCTCGCCCTCGGTGATGGCCCGCCCGTCGCGCTGGGCGCGGATGATGTCGACGGCGTCGTACTGCTCGGCGCTCATCGTGCCGCCTCCTCGAGGTCGCGGGGTCCGAAGGCGTCGGGGAGCACTTCGTCGATGGTCCGGATGCCGCTGACGGTCTCGAGCAGCATGCCCGGGATCGCGTGCTCGAAGAGCAGCTGACGGCAGCGACCGCACGGCATGAGCGTGCGACCTTCACCGTCGACGCAGACGAAGGCCACCAGCTGGCCGCCCCCGCTCATGTGCAGGTCGGACACCAGTCCGCACTCGGCGCACAGCGTCACGCCGTAGGAGGCGTTCTCGACGTTGCACCCCGAGACGATCCGTCCGTCGGCGACGAGCGCGGCGGCTCCCACCTTGAATCGGGAGTAGGGCGCGTAAGCGCGGTGCATGGCATCCGTGGCGGCCGAACGGAGTTCGTCCCAGTCGATGTCGGTCATCGTGGAGTGGTGGATCCTCTCGTGAAGGGAAGGGGGTCAGCCCTTGATGTAGGGCTTTCCGGCGGCCGCGGGCCCCCGGATCTGGCCGGCGAAACCCGCCACCGCGATGATCGTCACGATGTAGGGCAGCATGAGCATGAACTCGCTGGGGATCGGGGTGCGCAGCACGGTCAGCAGGTTCTGCAGGTTGGTCGCGAAGCCGAACAGCAGCGCCGCGAGCGTCGCGCGGATCGGGTCCCAGCGACCGAAGATGACGGCGGCGAGGGCGATGAAGCCCAGGCCGGCGGTCATCTCTTTGGTGAACTGCCCGACCGAGACGAGGGTGAAGTACGCCCCGCCGATGCCGGCGATGGCGCCCGCGAGCGAGACGTTCCAGAAGCGGCTCGAGTTGACCTTGATGCCGACGGTGTCGGCGGCCTGGGGGTGCTCGCCGACCGCGCGCAGACGCAGGCCCCAGCGCGTGCGGTACAGGCCCCACGCGACCACGGCGACGACGGCGTACATCAGGTAGACGATGAAGGTCTGGTTGAACAGCACCGGTCCGATGATCGGGATGTCGCCCAGCAGCGGGATCTCGATGCGGGGGAAACGCTCGGGGCGGTTCAGCACGTCTTCGTTCGGGACGAGCAGCGCACCGTAGAGGAAGCCGGTCAGACCCGTGACGAGCACGTTCAGCACGACACCGACGATCACCTGGTCGACGAGGTACTTGATCGAGAACGCCGCGAGGACGAACGCGACGAGCACGCCGCCGACCATGGCCGCGACGAGCCCGAGGAAGGGATTGCGGGTGAGGGATGCCACGAGCGCGGCGCTGAACGCTCCGAACAGGAACTGCCCCTCGATCGCGACGTTCACGACACCGACGCGCTCGCCGATCACGCCGCCCAGGGCGCCGAAGATGAGCGGGACCGAGAGCGAGAGCGCTCCGAAGAGCAGACCGGTCACGGGGACCAGTCCGTCGGCCGCGGCCCACACCAGGAACGCGAAGACGGCCAGCGCGCCGAAGGCGATCGGCAGCCAGAGCGGGGTGCGGCGGTAGCCCACGGCATCCCAGACCGACCACGCGGTGAGCAGGACCAGCAGGACGAGCACGCTCCAGCTGGTGACCGCGGTGGGAACCGCGACGCTGCCGAGGTCGATGTCGGAGGCCGGGTCGCCGAGGCGGAAGGTGCTCTGTCCGTCGCGCGGGACGAGGGCGAACAGCAGGGCGAGCAGCACGGTCACGACGGCGAGGCTCACCGCCAGCTTGATGTGGCGCACACGCACCGTGGTCAACTGGATCGCGTCATCCGCGAGATGCGTCGCGGTCATGCCGCCACCGCCTTCTTGGCCGCCTTGGCCCGGTCTTTGGCCGCGCGCTCGGCCTCGCTCTTGGGGAGGAAGAAGATCGTGCGCACCAGCGGCGGCGCCGCGATGAAGAGCACGATGAGGGCCTGCACGACGAGCACGATGTCGACCGGGATGCCCTGCGACGCCTGCATGGTGAACGAGCCCGACTTGAGGGCACCGAACAGGATGCCGGCGGCGAACACGCCCCACGGACGGCTGCGGCCGAGCAGGGCCACGGTGATGGCGTCGAAGCCGATGCCGGAGTCGATGAGACCGTCGAAGCCCGTGGTCACCGCACCCTGGATCTGGTTCATGCCGGCGAGGCCCGCGAGTCCACCGGCGAAGAGCATCGCGTAGACGTACATGCGGGGCACCGAGATGCCCGCGGCGCGCGCGGCGTGGGGGTTCTCGCCCACCGCGCGGAGGCGGAAGCCCAGGCTCGAGCGCTCCATGAGCCACCAGACGAAGACCGTCGCGGCGATCACGAAGACGAAACCGAGGTCGAGCAGCGGGAACTGGGGACCGAACAGCTCGGGGAACTGCGCGTTCGCGGGGGTGGCCGACGAGATCGGCTGGTCACCGGCCGGGCGCTGCAGCAGGCCCGGGGTGCGCACCATCCACGTCACCAGGTAGTAGGCGACGTAGTTCAGCATGATCGTGAGGATGACCTCGTGCGCGCCGGTGCGCGCCTTCAGCAGACCCACGATCCCGCCCCAGAGCGCTCCACCGGCGATACCGACGATGAGCGTCAGCGGCAGCTGGATGATCATCGGCAGGTCGAGGTTGAACGTGACGAGTCCGGCGAACGCGCACGCGATGAGGATCTGACCGCGCCCACCGATGTTGAACAGGCCGACGCGGAACGCCAGCGCGACGCCGAGACCGGCCGCGATCAGCGGAGCCGCGAACCCGAGGGTGTTCGTGAGGGGGCGGATCTGCGCACCGAAGTCGGCGACACGGGAGTTGAACACGGCACCGCGGAACAACGCCTCGTACCCGCCGTACACCGAGTTCCAGATCGCGGCCAGCATGTCGCCGGGACGCGCGAAGAAGTACGCGGACGTCGTGCGCACCTGGTCGTTGGTGGCGGCCATCAGGATGCCGCCGACGATCATCGCCGCGACGACCGCGAGCACCGTGGTGATCCACGACGAACGCAGCAGCTCGGTGAGGAACTGGTTCGTGCGGGGCGGTGCCGGCGTCTCGGCCGGGGTGTGACCGGTCAGGGGACCGGATGCGGTCGGCAGCTGCTCGGGCGGGAGACCGGGGTCCCCGTTCGCGCCCGTGCTCGGGATGTGGCCGCTCACGCTGTCTCCTCCGCGGGCTGCTCGCCCGCCATCATGAGCCCGAGGACCTCGCGCGGGGTGTTCCCCGGCACGATGCCCACGATGCCGCCGCGGTACATCACCGCGATGCGGTCGCCGAGGGCGGCGATCTCGTCGAGCTCCGTCGACACGACGATCACGGGCACGCCCGCATCGCGCGCGGCGACGATCTGCTTGTGAATGAATTCGATCGAGCCGACATCCACGCCGCGGGTGGGCTGGGCGGCGACGAACAGCTTCAGCGGACGGCTCATCTCGCGGGCGATGACGACCTTCTGCTGGTTGCCGCCCGAGAGGGTGCCGACCGGGGTGGATGCCGACTGCGTCCGGATGTCGTACTCCGCGATGCGGTCGCGGGCGAACGAGCTGAGCGCCGCGCGCTTGATCGTCCCCCCGGAAACGAAGGCCGCGTCGGAGGAGCGGTCGAGGATGAGGTTCTCGGCGACCGAGAACCCGCCGACCAGTCCGTCTTCTTTGCGGTCCTCGGGCACGAAGCCGACGCCCGCGTCGAGGATCGCGCGGACGCTCTTGCCGACGAGGTCCGTGCCGTCGAGATCGACGGTGCCGGTCACGCCGTCGGCGAGCCCGACGATGGCCTCGACGAGTTCGGTCTGGCCATTGCCCTGGACGCCCGCGATCGCGACGATCTCGCCGGGACGCACGTCGAGGTCGACGTCGTCGACGACCACGGTCCCCTCGGCGGTGACGACGCGCAGGTTCCGGATGGAAAGACCCCCGGATGCCGCCGCCTTCGGTGCGTCCTTGACCACGGTGAGCTCGACGGCACGACCGACCATGAGGGATGCCAGCTCGCCGTTGCTGGCGGTGGGCTCGGCCTCGCCGACGATCTTGCCGAGACGGACGACGGTGATGCGGTCGGCGACCTCGCGCACCTCGCGGAGCTTGTGCGTGATGAACACGATCGAGGTGCCCTCGTCGCGCAGCTGCCGCATGATGCCCATGAGCTCGTCGGTCTCCTGCGGCGTGAGGACGGCGGTGGGCTCGTCGAACACGAGCACCTTGGCATCTCGAGAGAGGGCCTTGATGATCTCGACGCGCTGCTGCACGCCCACGGGCAGGTCGCCGACGAGGGCGTCGGGGTCGACCTCGAAGCCGAAGCGCTGCGCGACGTCGCGCACGTGCTTGCGGGCCGCGTTCAGATCGAGAGCGCCGAGGGCCTTGGTGTTCTCGTGGCCGAGCATGACGTTCTCGGCCACGGTGAAGACGGGGATGAGCATGAAGTGCTGGTGCACCATGCCGATTCCCGCGGCCATGGCGTCGCCCGGGCCGCGGAAACGTTGGACGACGTCGTCCAGGAGGATCTCGCCCTCATCGGCCTGGTACAGGCCGTAGAGGACGTTCATGAGTGTGGATTTACCGGCACCGTTCTCTCCGAGGAGAGCGTGGATCTCACCAGGCTGAACGACCAGATCGATGTGGTCGTTCGCAACCAGGGACCCGAACCGCTTGGTGATGCCGCGGAGCTCGAGCTTCATGCTGTGCACCCTATTCGAAGACGTTAAGAAGACGGAAAGAAACCGCGGTCGCTCGGACTCCTGGTCCGAGCGACCGCGGTTGTGATCTCAAAGGCCCTCAGGCCCGGGGGCCGCTCGGACTCCTGGTCCGAGCGACCGCGGTTGTGATCTCAAAGGGCCTCAGGCCCGGGGGCCGCTCGGACTCCTGGTCCGAGCGACCGCGGTTGTGATCTCAAAGGGCCTCAGGCCCGGCGCCTTACGGCGAGCTGGGCGAGGTGACCTTCAGCGAACCCGAGACGATCTGCTCGCGCAGCGCCGACAGCTCGTCGGTGAGGCCGGCGGGCAGCGTGAACTTCGAGTTGAAGTCGGCCAGGCCGACGCCGTCGTTCTCGAGCGTGCCGACGTAGGGGGTCACGTCGAAGTCACCCTTGGCCGCCTGCGTGACCGAGTCGTACACGGCGGTGTCGATGCGCTTGAGGATCGAGGTCAGCACCAGGTCCGACACGTTCGGGTCGGCCTTGGCGAGGTCGGAGTCCACACCGAGCATGACGCTCTTCGAGCCGCTGTCGCGGATCGCGTCGGCGGCGCTGCTGTAGATCGGGCCACCGACGGGCAGGAGCACGTCGACACCCTGGTCGAGCAGACCCTGAGCAGCCTGCTTGGCCGCGTCGTTGGCGGCGAAGCCACCGGTGAACGAGCCGTTCTGCGCGGCGACGTCCCAGCCGAAGGTCTGGACGCTGGCGCTCTTGTCCTCGTCGTACTTCTTGACGCCGTCGACGAAGCCGTCCATGAAGATGGTGACGGGCGGGATCGGGATGCCACCGACGGTGCCGACCTTGTTCACGCCGTTCTCAGCCGAGTAGGCGGCGGCGGCGTAGCCACCGAGGTAGGCGGCCTGGACGGTGTCGAACAGCAGCGGCTTGATGTTCGGGGCGTCGGTCTTGCCGTCGTTGTCGGTGTCGGCACGGTCGTCGATGATCGCGTACTGCAGGTTCGGGTTGGCCTTGGCCGAAGCGACGGTGTCGGCACTGAGCTTGAAGCCCACCGCGACGATGAACGTGCAACCCTCGGCGACGAGGTTCTCGAGGTTCGGGGCGTAGTCGTTCGCCGAGCTGGACTCGACCTCGATCGCCTTGACGCCGAGCTCGCTCGCCGCCTTGTCGATGCCTTCCTTGGCCGACTGGTTGAACGAGCGGTCGTTCCACCCACCGTCATCCGAGATGATGCAGGGGGTGAAGCCCTCGACGATGTCTCCCCCGGCAGCAGCGGTCGAGCCGTTGCTTTCGGGCGCAGCGCCGCAACCGGCGAGCAGCACGGCGGCGCCGAGCATGGCGAGACCGCTGACGACGGCCTTCTTCGTGGTCTTCACGAATGGTCCTCCAAGACGGATGCCCCCAACGGGTTTGAGGGACGATCCCGTCACGTTACCTACTGTGTCGCCGCGCTTGTGCGCCGGGAGCCCCCGCGCGCGGCAATGGTTACAAAGACGCAATCTCGCGTCACGCCACCGCCACACACCCGGACACGCACGAGACCGGATACCACGAGGTGTGGCATCCGGTCTCAGAGGCGATCAGGGGGCGGGCGCCTAGAGGACGTCCCCGCGACCGGTCAGCTTGAGCGCGTCGACGACGCCCTTCACCCGCTGGGCGTTCTCGCTCGTGGTGACCAGCAGCGCGTCGGGGGTGTCGACAACGACGATGTCGCGCACGCCGATGAGGCTGATCACGCGCTTGGTCTGCGAGACGACGATGCCGCTGGAAGCGTCGGAGAGGACGCGGGCGTCCTCACCCAGGATCGCGAGCTCATTGCGCCCCCCGGAGGAGTTGAGCTTCGACAGGCTCGCGAAGTCGCCCACGTCGTCCCAGTCGAAGTGGCCGGGGATGACCGCGAGGCGTCCCTTCTCTGCGGCGGGCTCTGCGACGGAGTAGTCGATGGCGATCTTCTTCAGACCCGGCCAGATGCGGTCGACGGCGGGGCCGCGACGGTCGCGGTCGTCCCAGGCCTCGGCCAGTTCGAGCAGGCCCGCGTGCAGCTCGGGCTCGTTGACGGCGAGTTCGGCGAGGAGCACGTCGGCACGCGTGATGAACATGCCCGCGTTCCAGAGGTAGGCGCGGTCGGCGAAGTACTCCTTCGCGGTGTCCAGGTCGGGCTTCTCGACGAAGCGCTCCACCATGTACGCCTCGGGAGCACCGTCGACGATGAGCTCGCCCGCCTGCTTGATGTAGCCGAACCCGACCGACGCTTCGGCGGGCTGGATGCCGATCGTGCAGATGTACCCCTCGCGGGCGACCGCGACGGCCTGACGCACGGCGAACTCGAACTGCCGGGTCTGACGGATGACGTGGTCGGCTGCGAACGAACCGATGATGACGTCGGGCTCTCGGCGGACGAGGATCGCCGCGGCGAGGCCGATGGCCGCCGAAGAGTCACGGGGCTCCGACTCGAGGAACACGTTGTGGTCGGGGACCCCCGGGAGTTCCCGCTCGACGGCCGCCCGGTGCGCGCGGCCGGTGACGACCGCGATGCGCCCCTCGCCGGACAGTGGGGCGAGCCGGTCCCACGTGTCGCGCAGCAACGTCTGGCCCGAACCGGTCAGATCGTGGAGGAATTTGGGAGCGTCGGCACGGGAGAGAGGCCAGAGGCGGCTGCCGATCCCTCCGGCGGGGATCACGGCGTAGAAGTCGTCGATAGCGGGGTCTGCCATGGCTCCGACCCTAGCGGTCGCGCCTGCGAACGCACGGGAGGTCGAGGCGGCGTCCACGGAGGGGTGAACGGCATCCGATTTATCTCGATGTCGAGAGAGTGTTAGGCGACCCTCATCCCCGCCGTTCATAGCCCGGCCGTAGTATTCAAGGGCGCCCGTGTGACGCTCGGGGCCCGTGCGAGGCCCCACACCGTGTTCGATCAGGGAGGACGACCGTGTCAGCACCAGCACGTGCCACGCCGTCGGTGAAAGAGACCACTTCGAAGAGGCCCCGCGGCACTCTGTACCGGGGCCGCGAAGGAATGTGGTCGTGGGTGCTTCACCGCATCACCGGTGTCGCCATCTTCTTCTTCCTCCTGGTGCACATCCTCGACACGGCGCTCATCCGCGTCTCGCCCGAGGCCTACGACGCCGTCATCGGCACCTACAAGAACCCGATCATGGGTCTCGGCGAGGTGGCCCTGGTCGGCGCGATCGCGTACCACGCGTTCAACGGCCTGCGCATCATCCTCGTGGACTTCTGGCCCTGGGCCACGCGCCACCAGCGTCAGCTGTGGTGGGGCGTTCTGGGCCTGTGGGTCGTCACGATGCTCGGGTTCACCCCGCGCCACCTGATCAACGTCTTCAGCGCCGTCACCGGGAGCCACTGATGTCCGTCGCCCAAGAAGCCGCCACGATCCCCGCCCCCCGCACGCCCAGCGTGCGCAAGAAGGGCTCCAACCTCGAGAAGTGGGGTTGGATCTACATGCGCGCCTCCGGCGTGCTGCTGATCGTCCTGATCTTCGGCCACCTCTTCGTCAACCTGATGACGGGCGAGGGCATCCACCAGATCGACTTCGCGTTCGTCGCCGGCAAGCTCGCCTCGCCGTTCTGGCAGTGGTGGGACGTGCTGATGCTCTGGCTCGCCCTCATCCACGGCGCCAACGGCATGCGCACGATCGTCAACGACTACGTCGGCAACGCCACCGTCCGCAAGATCCTCGTCGGATCGCTGTGGGTGTCGGCCGGATTTCTCATCCTGCTCGGCACGCTCGTCGTCTTCACCTTCGACCCCTGCCTCGGTGTGACCGAGAGCAGCTCCCTGTGGGACGTGTGCCAGGCGGCGTGAGCCGGCGGCATCCCTTCTCTCCCCTGACAGCAGAGGTATTGCACACGTGAGCACTCAGACCAGTTCGGACTCGATCGTCAAGGACGGCGTCCACTACCACCAGTTCGACGTCGTCATCGTCGGCGCCGGCGGCGCGGGCATGCGCGCGGCCATCGAGGCCGGACCCGGCGCGAAGACCGCCGTCATCTCGAAGCTCTACCCCACGCGATCGCACACCGGTGCGGCGCAGGGTGGCATGGCCGCCGCGCTGGCCAACGTCGAAGAGGACTCCTGGGAGTGGCACACCTTCGACACCATCAAGGGCGGCGACTACCTCGTCGACCAGGATGCCGCGGAGATCCTCGCCAAAGAGGCCATCGACGCCGTCATCGACCTCGAGAACATGGGCCTGCCGTTCAACCGCACGCCCGAGGGCAAGATCGACCAGCGTCGCTTCGGCGGGCACACCGCCGACCACGGCAAGACGCCCGTGCGCCGCGCCTGCTACGCCGCTGACCGCACCGGCCACATGATCCTGCAGACGCTGTTCCAGAACTGCGTCAAGCTCGGCATCAACTTCTTCAACGAGTTCTACGTGCTCGACCTCATCACGGTGAAGGACGCCGCCGGCAAGACCCAGGTCGCCGGTGTCGTCGCCTACGACCTGGCCACCGGCGAACTGCACGTCTTCCAGTCCAAGGCCGTCGTCTTCGCGACCGGTGGATTCGGCAAGATCTTCAAGACCACCTCCAACGCCCACACCCTCACCGGTGACGGCGTCGGCATCGTGTGGCGCAAGGGTCTGCCTCTCGAGGACATGGAGTTCTTCCAGTTCCACCCGACCGGTCTCGCCGGTCTCGGCATCCTCCTCACCGAGGGTGCCCGCGGTGAGGGCGCGATCTTGCGCAACGCGAGCGGTGAGCGCTTCATGGAGCGCTACGCCCCCACCATCAAGGACCTCGCTCCTCGCGACATCGTCGCCCGCTGCATGGTGCAAGAGGTGGCCGAGGGCCGAGGCGCCGGTCCCCACCGCGACTACGTGCTGCTGGACTGCACGCACCTGGGCGCCGAGGTCCTCGAGACCAAGCTCCCCGACATTACCGAGTTCGCCCGCACGTACCTGGGCGTCGACCCGGTGGTCGAGCCGGTGCCGGTCATGCCGACCGCGCACTACGCGATGGGCGGCATCCCCACCAACATCAAGGCCGAGGTCCTCGCCGACAACGACACCGTCGTCCCGGGCCTGTACGCCGCCGGTGAGTGCGCGTGCGTCTCGGTGCACGGCTCGAACCGCCTCGGCACCAACTCGCTGCTCGACATCAACGTGTTCGGCAAGCGCGCCGGCCGCAACGCCGTCGAGTACGTCAAGACCGCCGACTTCGTGCCGCTTCCCGAAGACCCCGCCGCCGAGGTGCGCGGGCTCATCGAGGGTCTGCGCAACAACAGCGGCACCGAGCGCATCGCGGTGCTCCGCAAGACGCTGCAGGACGAGATGGACAAGGGCGCGCAGGTCTTCCGCACGCACGAGTCGCTGGCCCACGTCATGGACGTGATCGCCGACCTGCGCGAGCGCTACAAGAACATCCACGTCGACGACAAGGGCAAGCGCTTCAACACCGACCTGCTCGAGGCCGTGGAGCTGGGCTTCCTGCTCGACCTCGCCGAGGTCGTCGTCTACTCCGCGCAGAACCGCGAAGAGAGCCGTGGCGGTCACATGCGCGACGACTTCCCCACGCGCGACGACGAGAACTACATGCAGCACACCATGGCGTACCTGTCGGGCGACCCCCACTCGTCGCACCCCGCCGATCACATCGAACTCGGCTGGAAGCCCGTGGTGTTCACCAAGAACGAGGCCGGGGAGCTGCGCTACCCGCCGCTGGAGAGGAAGTACTGAGATGGCATCCACCGTCATCGAACAGGTCGACACCTCGGACGAGGTCGCGGAGACCCCCGAAGACACCGGGATCCAGTCGTTCCTGGTCACCTTCAACATCCGCCGCTTCGACCCCGAGGTCGACGACGAGCCGCGTTGGGTCGATTACGACGTGGAGCTCTACTCCACCGACCGCGTGCTCGACGCGCTGCACAAGATCAAGTGGGAGGTCGACGGCTCGCTGTCGTTCCGCCGCTCCTGCGCGCACGGCATCTGCGGGTCCGATGCCATGCGCATCAACGGCCGCAACCGCCTCGCCTGCAAGACGCTGATCAAGGATCTCGACATCTCGCAGCCGATCTACGTCGAGGCCATCAAGGGTCTGCCCCTCGAGAAGGACCTCATCGTCGACATGGAGCCGTTCTTCGCCTCCTACCGCGAGGTTCAGCCCTTCCTCATCTCGAACTCGAAGCCCGAGGCCGGCAAGGAGCGCGTGCAGTCGATCGTCGACCGCGAGGTGTTCGACGACACCACCAAGTGCATCCTGTGCGCCGCGTGCACCTCGTCGTGCCCCGTGTTCTGGACCGACGGTCAGTACTTCGGCCCCGCCGCGATCGTCAACGCGCACCGTTTCATCTTCGACTCGCGCGACGACGCGGGCGATGTGCGCCTCGACATCCTCAACGACAAAGAGGGCGTGTGGCGCTGCCGCACCACCTTCAACTGCACCGAGGCGTGCCCCCGCGGCATCGAGGTCACCAAGGCCATCGCCGAGGTCAAGCAGGCCGTCCTCCGCGGCGGTCGCTGACCCTCAGCCTCTCGAACGGCGGGTGCGCCCGATCCCTGAGCTCGTCTCATGGGGTCGGCGCCCCGCCGTTCGGCGTTTCCGCCCACGTTGCGCGCGCAAGTCGCCGAGATCCCGTCGCTTCGGGCATGGCCGAGGCGACATTCTCCGGCGACCCACGCGCGGGTAGAAAGGGGCCGGATGCCGTGGCTCCACGGAACGGCCGGGGCCGCGGCATCCATTCATTAGGCTTTTCCGGTGACCGATCACCGCCACGACCCGCGGCCGCTGCCCGCGGTGCGCGACGACGACACCTCGCTACGGGAACGTCTCGAGGCGGCGCAGACGGCCGTGCGCGAGCGGTTGGACGAACCCATCGCGCGTGCCGCGAAGATCGCGGAGTGGTTCCCGATCCGCGTCTGGCGGCACTTTCTACGCCACAACGGCTTCCTGCTCGCCGCCGGCATGAGCTACCAGGCGCTCTTCGCCGTGTTCTCGGCGCTGTACCTCGCGTTCGCCGGGGTCGGGATCTGGCTGGGCGGAAGCAAGACGGCGATCGACGGGCTCATCCACATCGTCAACAGCTACATCCCCGGGATCATCAGCGAGAACGGGCTGGTCAAACGCGAGCAAGTCGAAGCCGTCGCCCAGGAGAGCGGTCGACTGCTCACCATCACGGGCATCGTGGCCGTCGTCGTGGTCGTGTGGACGGCGATCGGCTTCGTCACCTTCACCCGCCGCGCCGTGCGCGACACGTTCGGACTGCCCTTCGACCTGCGCAACTACGTGCTTCTGAAAGCCCGCGACCTGGTCGCGTCGATCCTCTTCGGCATCGCCCTGCTCGTGGGCGCACTGCTCGGCTCGATCACCACCGGCGCCGTCGATCTCGTGTTCGGGCTGATCGGGTGGGATCGAGAGACCCTCGGCTGGTCGATCGGCGCACGGATCGTGTCGCTCGTCGTGGCCTTCGGCGTGAACACCGTCGCGCTCGCGTCGCTCTTCCGGTTCCTCACCGGCACGACCCTCACCTGGCGCCGCGCCTGGCCGGGGGCGCTCGTGGGGGCGACCGGGATGGTGGTGCTGCAGGTCGCCGCGGGCTTCCTCTTCGTCTACACACCCTCGAACCCGCTGCTGGCCACCTTCACCGTGCTGATCGGATTCCTGCTGTGGTTCCGCTTCATCGGCATCGTGATCCTCGTCTCGGCCGCCTGGATCGCCGTCGCCGCGGGAGACCGCGACGTGCCGCTCCGTTCTCCCGAGGACCGACTCGCGATGGAACAGGCCGCCCTCGTCATCGCCGCCCAGGTGGGGGTGCGTGAGGCGCAGAAGGAACTCGCTCTCTCGCACTGGCCGTGGCGGTGGCGGGCCCAGCGCAGGCTGAACGCGGCGGAGAAGCAGCTGGCACAGGCTCGGGCCGACGTCCCGGCACCGCGTCGGGTGTCCCTCATTCCGGACTAATCCGGCGGCAGGCGCCGTTGGTGGACGCGCTGTCTCGGCTGGCCGCCTGTCGATGGTCTCTCTCGGCGGGTGCTCCCTCGGTAGGCCCTCCCCCACCGGCCCTCTCTCGGTGGCGTTCGCTCTGCAGGCCCCTCTCGGCGGGCCCGATGTCGGAGGTCGTCGATAGGCTCGTCGGGTGGCTCGTTCCGTGCGTATCGTCTCCGTCAACGTCAATGGCATCCGTGCCGCCGTCCGCAAGGGCATGGTCGAGTGGCTCGACGCCTCGGGCGCCGACATCGTCACTCTGCAAGAGGTGCGGGCCACCGCCGACCAGCTCGCCGAGGCCCTCCCCGGGTGGGAGATCGTCAACGACGAAGCCCTCGCGAAGGGGCGGGCGGGAGTCGCCATCATCAGCCGTCTGCCCGGCGTCGAGACGCGCACGCACCTCGGCCCCGAGCCGCTCGACGCGTCGGGCCGCTGGATCGAGACCGACTTCGACATCGATGGCGAGACCATCACCATCGTCAGCGCCTACGTGCACAGCGGCGAGGTCGACACCCCCAAGCAAGACGCGAAGTGGCTCTTCCTCGACGCGATGGAGCGTCGCCTCGCCGAGCTGAAGACCGAGCGCAAGCTGGCCCTCGTGACAGGCGACCTCAACGTGGGTCACCGCGAGCTCGACATCAAGAACTGGCGCGGCAACCGCAAGAACGCCGGGTTCCTCCCGCGCGAGCGTGCGTACTTCGACCGCTTCTTCGGCCCCGCGGGCGAGCAGGTCGAGGGCGTCGACGGCTCCACCGGCACGGGCCTCGGCTGGATCGACGTCGGCCGCCGCGCCATGGGCGAGGTCGACGGTCCGTACACGTTCTGGTCGATGCGCGGAAAGGCGTACGACACCGACAGCGGCTGGCGAATCGACTACCACGTCGCCACGCCCGCCCTGGCCGAGCGCGTCACCTCGTACCGCGTCGATCGCGCCCCCTCGTACGACACCCGGTGGAGCGACCACTCCCCCGTCATCGTGGACTACACGCTCGGGCGCTGACGCCGAGGGCTTCCCCGGGGACGCGGGGCGCCCGCGGCCCGGGGCGCGGGGGTGTCCGGCCCGGGGCGTCGGGGGGTCCGGCCCGGGGCGCGTCAGGCCCGGGACACCGGCATCCGGGTCGTCCTGCGCCGAGGGCGGTGTCCCAGATCGCCTGGCGGGCCGGGTGTCGGCATCCGGGAAACCGCTTCGACGGCAGGAACGTCCCGCGCACGCCGCCTAGGATCGTACGGTGACCACCGAGCGCCTCTACTCCGGAATGCAGCCCTCCGCCGACAGCCTTCAGATCGGCAACTACATCGGGGCTCTCCTGCAGTGGCGCGACCTCCAGGACCAGTACGACGCCTTCTTCTCGGTCGTCGACCTGCACGCCCTGACGCAGCCCGGCGACCCCGCCGAGCGCCGCGAGAAGACCCGCCGCACCGCCGCCCAGTACATCGCCGCCGGCATCGAGCCCTCGCGCTCGACGCTGTACGTGCAGTCGCACGTGCCCGCGCACGCCGAGCTGCAGTGGGTGCTGTCGACCCTCACGGGCTTCGGCGAGGCCGGGCGCATGACGCAGTTCAAGGACAAGTCGGCCCGCTACGGGACGGACGCCACCAACGTCGGACTCTTCACCTACCCGGTGCTGATGGCCGCCGACATCCTGCTGTATCAGACCGACGTCGTGCCCGTCGGCGACGACCAGAAGCAGCACATCGAGCTCACCCGCGACCTCGCCGAGCGCTTCAACCAGCGCTTCGGCGAGACCTTCACGGTTCCCAAGCCCGTGATCCAGCGCGAGACCGCCCGCATCTACGACCTGCAGAACCCCACGGCCAAGATGTCGAAGTCGGCCGAGTCCGACGCGGGCGTCCTGTGGTTGCTCGACGACCCCAAGGTCAGCGCGAAGAAGATCATGCGCGCCATGACCGACTCCGAGGGGTCAGTGCGCTTCGACCGCGAGACCAAGCCCGGCGTCTCGAACCTGCTGGTCATCTACTCGGCCCTCACCGGCCGCGAGATCACCTCGATCGAAGACGAGTACGCCGGTCTCGGCTACGGCGACTTTAAGAAGGGCCTCGCCGAGGTCGTCGTGAACGAGTTCGAGCCGGTGCGCGCGCGGGCGATGGAACTGCTCGACGACCCCGCCGAGCTCGACCGCGCGCTGGCCGTGAACGCCGGCAAGGCGGCATCCGTCGCCGAGAAGACCCTCACCGACGTCTACGACCGCATCGGTCTGCTCCGCCGCGGCTGATCCTGCGTCTGTCCGACGCCCGCACGACTCTCCGAGTCGTGCGGGCGTTGCCGTTTCGGGGGGGGGCTCGACGCGCGCGGCACAACTCCTGCAGATCCCGCCTCATCCACACCCTTCGCCCGCTTGAAGCCACGATGTGCAGGAGTTGTGCGCGCGACAACGGGCTCCCCGGATCACCGCCGATGACGGGACGCGAGGCCCGCGATCGCCGCCCGCACCATGTCCGGTTGGTACAGGATCTCCTCCGCGAGGAGGCGGAGAGTCGCGTAGCCTGCCGCGGCAGCGGCTCGATCGCGCCGGCGGTCCTCACGCTGGGCGTCCCAAGAGGAGTGGTGGGCCTTGCTGTCGCATTCGATGATGAGCCACCTCTCCACGACGAAGTCGACGCGACCGACGAGGGGAATTCGGACCTGGGTCTCCCACCTCAGGCCAAGGCTGCGGAGCATGAGCCGCACGATCGTTTCAGGCCCGGATTCTGCTGTGGGGTCGACGAGCCGCTGGAGCGATCGGAATCTGCGCGGCAGCCGACTGAAGACATCCGCCACCTCGCGCTCCCCGATCAGACCGGAGCTCCACGCGCTGTCCAGCGAAGCCACAAGGCTCCGCGGCGGCTGACACTGGGCGGACTGTACGAGTGCCTCTGGGAGCGGCGCATGTACCTCTCGCGGTGCCGCGGAGCTCGATCGCCAATGCGCGCGGAGGTCCGGGCCCCGGTGTGGCAGACGACTGGCCTCCCGATCGAATTGCACGTGCAGCCGCTGAGCGTCGTGGGCGAAAACGCCTCGCTCTCGGAGGAGGGAGAGGCAGTCGAGACGACCTCCGTGCTCCACCGCGCGCAGCACGTCTCGTGAACACTCGGCCGGCAGGTAGGCGTCGCGACGCGGACGAAGAAGCCGACCGTCGTCGATCGCGCGGGCGATCTCGGCACGGGTCAGGCCTCTGGCACGGAGGTCGCGATAGGAGGCGGAGACGAGGGACATGCGTCCGAGAATTCCGTCTCGCGACGGGCCGGAACGGCCCAGGCAGACATCTGGGGATAAGTCGTACGGAGCGCGCGACACAACTCCTGCAGATCCGGTCCCCGCAGAAGCGGTATGGCCCTCAGCGGCCGATCTGCAGGAGCTATGCCATGAACACCCCCCGGTAGCGTGGCCGGATGGAACCGGAGATCCTGCGCACCGCACGCCTCGAGCTTTCGGCGCCGCGCGTGAACGACGTCGAGGCGATCCACGCGGAATGCCAGGATGCCGCGATCCAGAGGTTCACGACGGTGCCTGCGCCGTACCTCCCTGAGGACGCGGAGACGTTCGTCGAGTTGACGCGCGGGTGGTGGGCCGAGGGGTCGGAGGCGACCTGGGCGATCCGCCTTGAGGGGCGACTCGTCGGCATGGTGGGCCTGGCGAAGCTGCCCTCGGGCGGTCCCGAGATCGGCTACTGGGTGTCGCCGAGCGTGCGTGGGCGGGGGCTGGCGACCGAGGCCGCGCGCGCGGTCGTCGACTGGGGCTTCGCGCTCGAGCGTCCGGCGATAGAGCGCATCGAGTGGCGCGCGGTCGTCGGCAATGCCGGCTCGGCACGTGTCGCGCGGGCGCTGGGATTCCGCTACGAGGGGCTTCTGCGGCACGCGCACGTGAACTCCCTCGGTCGTTCCGACCTCTGGGTCGGAGGGCTGCTGCGCGACGACGACCGCGCGCCCCAGCCCTGGCGGGTGCTCGAACCCTGACGCAAGGCCCCGTGCCGATGTCGGAGGTCGGTGGCACGATGGGCGCATGCCGGAGATGCCAGAGGTCGAGGGGCTCGTCGAATACCTGCGCGGGCGGGTGCCGGGGCTGCGCGTCGACAAGGCCACCGTGTCGGCGATCAACGCGCTCAAGACGTACGACCCGCCGTTGACGGCCCTCGTCGGCGCGCGCATCACGGGCGTCGATCGCCACGGCAAGTTCGTCGACGTGGCGTCCGACGCCGGCATCCATCTCGTGTTCCATCTCGCCAAGGCGGGGTGGCTGCGCTGGTACGACGCCCTGCCCACGACGATCATCAAGCCGGGCAAGACGCCGATCGCGCTGCGCGTGGGCTTCGACGACGGCTCGGGTTTCGACCTCACCGAGGCTGGCACGAAGAAGTCGCTCGCCGTGTACGCCGTGCGCTCCCCCGCCGAGGTGCCGGGCATCGCGCGGCTGGGTCCCGATCCGCTGAGCGAGGGCTTCGACCGGGCGACGTTCGGCTCGCTGCTCGAGGGCCGTCGCACGCAGATCAAGGGCGTGCTGCGCGATCAGTCGATCGTCGCGGGGGTCGGCAACGCCTATTCCGACGAGATCCTGCACGCGGCCAAGATGTCGCCGTACGCCCTGGCCGCGAACCTGTCGGAGGCCGAGGTCGACCATCTCTACAGCGCGATGACGACGACGCTGGCCGAGGCGATCGACGCGGCACGAGGTAAGCCCCCGGCCGAGTTGAAGGACGCCAAGCGTCGCGGCATGCGCGTGCACGGACGCCGCGGCGAGGCGTGCCCGGTGTGCGGCGACGAGGTGCGCAGCGTGTTCTTCGCCGACAACTCCCTCGAGTACTGCCCCACCTGCCAGACCGGCGGCAAGCTGCTCGCCGACCGTCGACTGTCGCGACTGCTCAAGTGACCGCATCGCGAGACGCGGGGTGCGAGACGCAGCGCAGCGGGGGCCGGAGAGAACTACCACGAAACGTCGCCGTATGACCGGGAATGAAACCGCGAGAGGCACGTTGAGTAGGATCAGAAGTGCAAAAACGTGCTCCGGGGTCGGTGAGAATCCGAACCGGCGGTGACAGTCCGCGAACCCCTCCGCTCAGGCGGTGGGGCCGATCCGGTGGAATTCCGGGACCGACGGTGATGCGAGGGTGAGCCCTCGCTAGTCCGGATAGGAGGCAGCACGGACGGCGCGACGCGCCTTCCCGCTGGCCCTGCCCCGACTCCGCGGGAAGGACAAGGAAATGGCATCCGCCGTCGAGATCGACGCCATGCGGCGAGCTCTGCAGCTCGCCCGGCGCGGCCCGCGCGGGCTCAACCCCCAGGTGGGCGCCGTGATCCTGTCGCCTGCGGGTGAGGTTCTCGCCGAGGGATTCCATCGCGGCGCCGGCACCGCCCACGCCGAGGTCGACGCGCTGTCGAAGCTCTCCCCCGGTGCCGCACAAGGCGCCACCGCCGTGGTCACCCTCGAGCCGTGCAATCACACCGGTCGCACCGGCCCGTGCGCTGTCGCGCTCATCGAGGCGGGCATCGCGCGCGTTGTCTACGCGCTCGACGACCCCACCGACGCGGCGGCCGGCGGAGCCGACCGCCTGCGCGCAGCCGGGGTCGACGTCGAGGCGGGACCCGAGGCGGATGCCGCCAAGGCGCTCGTCGCCGACTGGACGCACCTGCAACGCAGCGGCCGCCCGCACGTCACCGTGAAGTGGGCGCAGAGCCTCGACGGTCGCGCCGCGGCCGATGACGGCACGAGCCAGTGGATCACCGGACCCGACGCCCGCCGCGACGTGCACGCGCGCCGCGCGCAGGCGGACGCGATCGTCGCCGGCACCGGCACGGTGCGCTCCGACGATCCGGCGCTGACCGCGCGAGCGGATGACGGGACCCTGCTCGAGGACCAGCCGATGCCGGTCATCATCGGCGAGAGCGAAACGGCTCCGGATGCCGCGGTGCGCCGCCACCCGCGCGACCCCCTGTTCTGCTCGACGCGCGACCTGCGCGCGGTGCTCGCCGATCTCGCCGAGCAGGGCGTGCAGCGCGTGTTCGTCGAGGGCGGGCCGACCCTCGCGAGCGCCTTCGTGCGCGAAGGCCTCGCCGACGAGTTGCTCGTCTACGTCGCCCCCGTGCTGCTGGGTGGTTCGCGTCTCGCACTCGGAGACGTCGGCGTGCCGAGCATCGACGCCGCGAAACGCCTGGCGGTGGCATCCGTCACCTCCCTCGGCGACGACCTGCTGATCGTCGCCCGCCCAGCCGAGACCGCACCCGGAAGCACCGAGACTGTGCCCGCGACCGCGGGCGAGAACGAAGGAGACGCCTGATGTTCACCGGAATCGTCGAAGAGATCGGGGCCGTCACGGCCGTCGAGCCCTCGGGCGACGGCGTGCGCCTGACGCTGCGCGCCCCCCTGTCGGTGTCGGACGCCGGCCACGGCGACTCGATCTCGGTGAGCGGTGTGTGCCTCACCGTCGTCGATCAGGGCGACGACTGGTTCACCGCCGACGTGATGAAGCAGACCCTCGACATGTCGACGCTCGCCGACGTCGCCCCGGGCCGCGCGGTCAACCTCGAGCGCGCGACCGCCGCGCACGGGCGCCTGGGCGGGCACATCGTGCAGGGCCACATCGACGGCACCGGTGTCGTGCGCGAGGTGCGGCCCGGAGCGCAGTGGAGCGTCGTGCGCGTCGGCATCCCGGCCCCCCTCGCCCCGCTGGTGGTCGACAAGGGATCGATCGCGATCGACGGCGTCTCGCTCACCGTGAGCGCCGTGAGCGAAGCCACCGAGCCCGAGCCGTGGCTCGAGGTCTCGCTGATCCCCGAAACCCTCGAGGCCACGACACTCGGCCGCGCCGAAGCCGGCACGCCCGTGAACCTCGAAACCGACATCCTGGCCCGTCATGTCCAGCGCATGCTCGCCTTCCGCACGACAGAGAATCCCGCGGCGACCGCCGCACAGACCGAGAGGGGCTCCCGATGAGCCTGTCCACCATCCCCGAGGCCCTGGAAGCCCTGCGTCAGGGGCGGCCGATCCTGGTCGCCGACGACGAGAACCGCGAGAACGAGGGCGACGTCATCATCTCGGCGCAGCTCGCAACCCCCGAGTGGCTCGCCTGGACCGTCCGCTGGTCCAGTGGTTACGTCTGCGCCCCCATGCCCGCCGAGTGGGCCGACCGTCTCGACCTGCCGCCCATGGTCGAGGTCAACCAGGACGCCCGCGGCACCGCGTACACGGTCAGCGTCGACGCGGCATCCGGAGTCACCACCGGGATCAGCGCCGCCGACCGCGCGCGCACCCTCAACGTGCTGTCCGACCCCGCGTCGGTTCCGACCAGCCTCATCCGTCCCGGACACGTGCTGCCGCTGCGCGCCGTCGATGGCGGCGTGCGCGAGCGCGCGGGCCACACCGAGGCCGCGGTCGACCTGATGCGCCTCGCGGGTCTCGAGCCGGTCGGTGCGATCGCCGAGGTCGTCGCCGAGGACGGCAGCATGATGCGCCTGCCCGGACTCTTCGAGCTCGGCGAGCGTGACGGCATCCCGGTCATCACGATCGAACAGCTCATCGGTCACCTCAACGAGACCGACCCGCTGCCCGCCACCGCGCCCGCCCGCCGCCGCGTGAGCCTGCGCGCCGAGTCGAACGTCCCCACCTCGCACGGCACCTTCCGCTTCCTCGCCTATAAGGACCGCATCACCGGCACCGACCACCTGGCGGTGGTCTCGGGCGACCTCACCGAGACGGCGCCCCTCGTGCGCGTGCACTCGGAGTGCCTGACGGGCGAGGCGTTCGGTTCGCTGAAGTGCGAGTGCGGACCGCAGCTCGAGGCGGCACTCGACACGATCGATCGCGACGGCGGCATCGTCATCTACATGCGTGGTCACGAGGGCCGCGGCATCGGCCTCATCAACAAGCTGCGCGCCTACAACCTGCAGGAGCGCGGCATGGACACCGTCGACGCCAACCTCGCCCTCGGCCTGCCCGCCGACGCGCGCGATTACGCCGCCGCCGCCGGCATCCTGACCGACCTCGGCGTCGAGAAGGTGCGGCTGCTGACGAACAACACCGACAAGGTCGCGCAGCTGCGCGGCTTCGGTCTCGACGTCGTCGAGCAGGTCCCCCTGCTCGTGGGCGTCGGCCCCAACAACCACCAGTACCTCGAGACGAAGCGCGACCGGATGGGTCACATCATCGCCGAGGACGACCTGCGCGATGCCCTCGCGCACATGAAGGAAGAGAGCGCCTGATGGCCGGCAGTGGAGCACCCGAGACCGGCGGCGTCGACGCGTCGGGCCTGAACGTCGTCGTGGTCGCGGGAACGTGGCACGAGGTCATCACGAACGGTCTGATCGCGGGCGCGAAGCGCGTGCTCGACGCGACCGGTGCGACCTACCGCGTCGTGCGCGTGCCCGGCTCGTTCGAGCTCCCCGTCGCCGCCAGCGCGGCATTCGAGGGCGGAGCGGATGCCGTGGTGGCCCTGGGCGTGATCATCCGGGGCGGCACGCCGCACTTCGAGTTCGTCTCGTCGGCGGCCACCGACGGTCTGACCCGCGTGGCCCTCGACGCCGGCAAGCCGGTCGGGTTCGGCGTGCTGACGCTGGACGACGAGCAGCAGGGCCTCGACCGTGCGGGGCTCGAAGGCTCCAAGGAGGACAAGGGCGAAGAGGCCGCGGATGCCGCGATCCGCACCGCCCTCGTTCTGCGGGAGCTGCGCGGCTGACGCGTCGTTCCTGACGGGCCCGGTGACCTCTGCGGTCGCCGGGCCCGTTCTTGTCCGAGGGTGCGGGTGGCTGAGCCCGTCGACGCCACCGAGGTCCGCGCGTCGGGGCGCGCCCTTCGACAGCCTCAGGGCCGCTCGCGGGTCCGGGGCCGTGCGCGCGGGCCAGGAAGCGCGCGCGGTGAGGCCCCCCTTCCTGGCGGGTGACGCACCGCGTCCCTACCCTGTCGGGTATGGAGATCCTGCGCAGCGTCGTCGTCCTCGTCCACCTCGTCGGCTTCGCCATCCTCTTCGGCGCGTGGGTCGTCGAGGCGGTCAGCCGCCGGGCGCGCGTCACCTCGTTGATGAACTACGCCCTCGTCATCTCCCTGGTCACGGGCCTGGCGCTCTCGGCGCCGTGGGGCCTCGATCACGAGCTCAACTACGCCAAGATCGGCATCAAGCTCGTTGTCCTGCTCGTCATCGGCGCACTGCTGGGCATCGGTTCGGCCCGACAGAAGCGCAACGGGTCGCTGTCGCCGGCGATCTTCTGGCCGATCGGCATCCTGGCTTTGCTCAACGCCGGTCTCGCGGTGATCTGGCACTGACGACGCCGCTCGTCGGCATCTACTCAGCAGGCGCATAGACTGGAGGGTCTAACGCCCCCCACTCGGAGACGTTTCCGGTGCTCCCTCGCGCACCCGCTCACACACACCCCCGTGATCGCGGCGCGCCACCGCTGCGCCCCACCCCGGACGCGATTGATCGACCTTCTCGTCAGGCAGTCATGACCACCTCCTCCCCCTCCACCCGATCCGCTGCGGCCCCCGCGAACCCCCGTTCGCGCGTCATCACCGCGAGCCTGATCGGCACCACGATCGAGTTCTACGACTTCTACGCGTACGCCACGGCTGCGGTCCTCGTCTTCCCGATCCTGTTCTTCCCGACCGGCAACGAGACCACCTCGCTGCTGCTGTCGTTCAGCGTCTTCGGCGCCGCCATGATCGCGCGCCCGCTGGGCGCCATCGTCTTCGGCCACTTCGGCGACCGCTTCGGCCGCAAGGCCACCCTCGTGGCATCCCTTCTCACCATGGGTGTGGCGACCTTCCTCATCGGCTGCCTGCCCACCTTCAACGAGATCGGTGTGTGGGCCGCGGTTTTGCTGCTGGTCATGCGTCTCGCGCAGGGCTTCGCACTGGGCGGCGAGTGGTCGGGCGCGGCGCTCGTCGCCACCGAGAACGCCCCGAAGGGCAAGCGCGCCCTGTTCGGCACCTTCCCGCAGCTGGGTGCCCCCATCGGCTTCATCATCGCCAACGGCGTCTTCCTGTTCATCAACTTCGCCCTCCCCCACCCCGACGGCACCGCGCAGCGCTCGGCGGAGTTCCTCGCGTGGGGCTGGCGCGTGCCGTTCCTGTTCTCGGCGGTGATGGTGATCGTCGGACTCTGGGTGCGCCTGCGACTGGTCGAGAGCGAATCGTTCGCGAAGGCCGAGAAGACCGGCGCCATCAAGAAGTTCCCGCTCGGCGAGGCCGTGCGTCGCAACTGGAAGCAGCTCATCCTCGGCACGTTCATCATGCTGGCGACGTACGTGCTCTTCTACCTCATGACGAGCTTCACGCTCTCGTACGGCATCAAGCCCACCCTCGAGGGGGCTCAGGCCGCAGCAGAGAAGGCGGGGACGGCGTTCAACGCGGCCGAGTTCGTGCCGGGCCTGGGCTACGGCTACACCGACTTCGTGATCATGCAGATCATCGGCGTGGTGTTCTTCGGCATCTTCACGATGCTGTCGGGCCCGATCGCCGACCGGATCGGCCGTAAGCGCCTGCTCATCGGCGTCACGGCCGCGATCATCGTGTTCGGTCTGACGTTCTCGTTCTTCCTGGTGCCGCACGCCGACCCGGCGTTCACGCGCATCCTGGTGCAGTCGTTCCTCATCCTCGGCTTCATGCTCATGGGCGCGACCTTCGGGCCGATGGGCGCGGTGCTGCCGGAGCTCTTCCCGACCAACGTGCGCTACACGGGGTCGGCGATCTCGTACAACGTGTCGTCGATCCTCGGCGCGGCCCTCGCCCCGATCGTCGCTGTCGCGCTGTGGGCGGCCGGTGGCGGCAACCCGTGGCTCGTGGGCGTGTACCTCTCGGCGATGGGTGTGCTGACCCTCGTCGCACTCGTGCTCTCGCCCGAGACGAAGGACGTCGACTACGACGACAACCTCGCCGCGGGAGCGACCGCGCCGTAACGGGTTCGTTCTCGACACCGGATGCCACGGGGCCCAGGCCTCGTGGCATCCGTCGTTCGTGCCGCGGGCGATCGGGCGGGCGGGCCGGACTCCGGAAGACCGGAGCGTTCGAGGCGTCGAAGCCCCGGATCGACAGGCGTGCAGCCGTTTTCGCGGGAGTTTCGCACGCCATCGAGGGGACCGACCGGCGGTGTCGGTGGGGCGGGGTACGGTCGAAGCACCCCATTCCTTTCCCGAGGTGAGCATGTCGTTTCCCGCTCCCGCGCGTAGTCGGCGCGGCCGCCGCGCGCCCGAAGGCCCGCGCGCGTCGTTCCGTCAGCTGGTCCCCTTCCTGCTCGAGCACAAGAGGACGCTCGTCGTCGTCGCCGTGCTCAGCGTGCTCGGCGCCGCCGCCACGCTCGCGCAGCCGCTGCTCGTCGGCGAGGTCATCTCGCGCGTGCAGAGCAGCGTCCCCCTCGGCGCCCTGGTGTGGCTGCTGGTGGCTTTCGTCGTGCTGTCGTCGGTCATCTCGGGCTTCCAGCACTACCTGCTGCAGCGCACCGGCACCGCCGTGGTCTTCTCGAGCCGGCGGCGACTCATCTCGCGCATCCTGCGCCTGCCGATCAGCGAGTTCGACGCGCGTCGCACGGGCGACCTCGTCTCGCGCGTGGGAACCGATACGACCCTGCTGTACGCGGTGCTCACCCAGGGCTTCGCGGATGCCGTGGGCAACGCCCTCATCCTCGTCGGCGCGGTCATCGCGATGGCTGTCATCGATCCGCTGCTGCTCGGGCTCATCATCGTGGTCGTCGGCGCCTCGCTCGCGGTGGTCGTGCTGCTGAGCACGCGGATCCGCGCGGCATCCGCCGACCAGCAGACCAAGGTCGGCGAGCTGTCATCAGGCGTCGAACGCGCGGTCGGCTCCATCCGCACGATCCGCGCGTCGGGCGCGACCGAGCGCGAGATCGCAGCGGTGACCGAGAACGCCACGGCCGCGTACGCCGCGGGCGTGCGCATCGCGCGGGTGTCGGCGCTGATCGTGCCGATCGCCTTCGTCGCCCTGCAGGTGTCGCTGCTCGTCGTTCTCGGCGTCGGCGGCTACCGCGTGGCATCCGGCGCCATCGACGTCGCCGCGCTCGTCACGTTCGTGATCTTCCTCTTCCTGCTCGTGCAGCCCCTGGCCTCGGCGATCGGCGCGATCACCTCGGTCAACCAGGCGCTGGGCGCGCTGGGGCGCATTCAAGAGGTGCTCGACCTTCCCCTTGAAGACGACGCCGACCGGCCGTCGTCGCCTGCGGCGGTTCCGGATGCCGCGGCCCTCGCGTTCCGCGACGTGCACTTCCGCTACCCCGACGACGTCGTGAAGGCGCGCGAGGCCGCCGCCGCGGAAGCCCGGTCGGTGCTCGAGCAGGCGCACCTCGAGCGGGCGGCCGACGAGACCGCCGCCGATGTCGACGACGACCGCGACGTGCTGCGCGGGGTGTCGTTCGAGGTGCCGCGCGGATCGCGCGTCGCACTCGTCGGCCCCTCGGGCGCGGGCAAGAGCACGATCCTCGCCCTCATCGAGCGCTTCTACGATCCGACGGAGGGGGCGATCCTCGTCGACGGCGTCGACGCCCGCGACCTCTCCCGCGACGACCTGCGCGCGCGCTTCGGCTACGTCGAGCAGGACGCGCCGACCTTGGCCGGCACGATCGCCGACAACCTGCGACTCGCCTCGCCCGCGGCATCCGACGCCGACTGCGAGCGGGTGCTGCGCGCGGTCAACCTCGCCGACGTGCTCGAGCGCAGTCCGCTCGGCGTCGACGCTCCCGTCGGCGAAGACGGCGTCATGCTCTCGGGCGGAGAACGCCAGCGTCTCGCGATCGCCCGCGCGCTGCTGGCCGCTCCCCCGGTGCTGTTGCTCGACGAATCGACCTCGTCGCTTGACGGCGTCAACGAGCAGCGCATGCGCGAGGCGATCGACGCCGTCGCCACCGACCGCACCCTGCTCGTCATCGCGCACCGCCTGTCGACGGTCGTCGACAGCGACCTCATCGTGGTGCTCGACAAGGGCCGGGTCGTGGGTCGGGGCACGCACAGCGAGCTCGTGGCATCCACCCCGCTCTATCGCGACCTCGCGAAGCACCAGCTGCTGGTCTGAGCCGCTGCCGGGCGCGAGCGAGGAGCGAATCGATATACGCACGACGCCCCTCCCGCGCGCCAAGAACGGGAGGGGCGTCGATTCGATGGCTCGCCCTGTCCGCACGAAACGGCGCGGAGGGCGAGCCGGTCTCAGGAGCGCTGCAGGCGGTAGCGCAGCGCGGCGAGCTCGGCGCGCAGGGCGGCCGGCAGGTGCGAACCGAAGGTGTCGTAGAACTCCTCGGTCAGGTCGGCCTCGGCGAGCCACGACGCGCGATCGATCGAGAACAACTCCTCGAGGTCGGCGGCGGGCAGGTCGAGACCCGACAGCTCGAGGTCTTCGACCTTGGGCAGGCGGCCGATCGGGCTGTCCACGGCATCCACCTGTCCGTCGACGCGGCGGATGATCCAGTCGATCACGCGGGCGTTGTCACCGAAGCCGGGCCAGAGGAACCGGCCGTCGTCACCCTTGCGGAACCAGTTGACCTGGAAGATGCGCGGAGCGCGGTCGAAGCGGAGCTTCTGGCCGACCTTCAGCCAGTGGCCGAAGTAGTCGCCCATGTTGTACCCGCAGAAGGGCAGCATCGCGAAGGGGTCGCGGCGCAGCTCTCCGACGGTGCCCTCCTGGGCGGCGGTCTTCTCGCTCGAGACGGTCGAGCCGATGAAGACGCCGTGCGACCAGTCGGTCGCCTCGACGACCAGCGGCACGTTGGTGGCGCGACGACCGCCGAACAGGATGACGTCGAGGGGGACGCCCTCGGGGGCCTCCCAGTCCTCGGCGATCTGCGGGCACTGGGCGGCACCGACGGTGAAGCGCGAGTTGGGGTGCGCGGCGGGGCGGCCCGACGCGGGCGTCCAGGCGTTGCCCTCCCAGTCGATGAGGTGCGGGGGCGCCTCGTCGGTCAGCCCCTCCCACCACACGTCGCCGTCGGGGCGGAGCGCGACGTTGGTGAAGATCGTGTTGCCCCAGAGCGTCTCGATCGCGGTGACGTTCGTCGACTCGCCGGTGCCGGGTGCGACGCCGAAGAAGCCGGCTTCGGGGTTGATGGCCCACAGGCGTCCGTCTTCACCCGGGCGGATCCACGTGATGTCGTCGCCGAGCGTCTCGACGCGCCAGCCGGGGATCGTCGGGCGGAGCATCGCGAGGTTCGTCTTGCCGCAGGCCGAGGGGAACGCGGCGGCGACGTGGTACGCCTTGCCCTTCGGGTCGATGACGCGGATGAGCAGCATGTGCTCGGCGAGCCAGCCCTCGTCACGGCCGATGACCGAGGCGATGCGCAGGGCGAAGCACTTCTTCGCGAGGATCGCGTTGCCGCCGTAGCCCGAGCCGAACGACCAGACCTCGAGGGTGTCGGGGAAGTGGACGATGTACTTCTCGTCGTTGCAGGGCCACGCGACATCCTGCTCGCCCGGGGCGAGGGGCGCACCGACCGAGTGGACCGTCTTGACCCACGGCGCACCGCCTGCGATCTGCTGCGTGACCGAGGTGCCCACGCGGGTCATCACGCCGATGGATGCCACGGCGTAGGCGCTGTCGGTGATCTGCACGCCGATGTGGCTCAGGGGCCCGCCGACCGCGCCCATCGAGAACGGCACGACGTACATGGTGCGACCGCGCATCGAGCCCTCGAAGACGCCGTTCAGCGTCTCGCGGATCTCGGCGGGGGCGATCCAGTTGTTCGTGGGACCGGCGTCTTCTTCGCGGTTCGAGGCGATGTACGTGCGCGACTCGAGGCGCGCGACGTCGCCGGGGTGCGAGCGGGCGAGGTACGAACCGGGACGCCACTCGGGGTTGAGCTTGATGAGCTTGCCCTCGTCGACCATCTCGCGCAGCAGGGCGTCGTTCTCGGCGGCCGAGCCGTCGACCCAGTGGATGCGGTCGGGCTGGGTGAGGGCGGCGACCTGGTCGACCCACGCGGTGAGGGCGGCGAGGCCGGGACCTTCGACGGCGGGGCGTTCCCCGTGGCCGGCGCGAGCCACGCGGCCCGCACGGGTGACGGCCGCGGCGGTGCGCGGGGTGGAGTTGAAGATGTCGGCGAGTGCCATGTCGTTCTCCTCGGTTGAGAGCGAAATCGGTGGTCTTCCTCCATGGTGGGCGCGCGAGCGACTTCTTTCCGATAAATTTGCCCGTAAGAATCAACGATCTTTCGATATGGTCAAGGAATGGCATCGTCGTTCGAACTCACGACCCTGGGGCACCGCATCCGGCACCACCGACTCGCGCGCGGCTACACCCTCGACGAGCTCGGTGCGATGGTCGGCGTCGCCGGCAGCCAGCTGAGCCTCATCGAAAACGGCAAACGCGAACCGAAGCTCTCCCTCCTGCAGGAGATCGCGCGGGCCACCGAGACCGAGGTCACCGAGCTCCTCTCACGGGAGCCCCCGAACCGCCGGGCGGCCCTCGAGATCGAGCTCGAGCGGGCCCAGACCAGTCCGTTCTTCCGGCAGCTCGGCATCCCTCCCGTCAAAGTGACCAAGGGAACGAGCGACGACACGATCGAGGCCGTGCTGGGACTGCACCGCGAACTGCAACGGCGCGAGCGCGAGACGATCGCGAGCCCTGAAGAAGCCCGCCGCGCCAACACGGAGCTGCGCCTGCGCATGCGGGAGATGTCGAACCACCTGCCCGAGATCGAACGTCTCGCCGAGAAACAGCTCAAGGCCGCGGGGCACTCGACCGGCGCCCTCACCCACCGCACGGTGAGCATCATGGCGGAACAGCTGGGCTTCGAACTCATCTACGTCAGCGACCTGCCGCACTCGGCGCGCTCGGTCACCGATCTCGAGAACGGGCGCATCTACCTGCCCCCCGCGTCGATCCCGGGCGGCCACGGCCTGCGGTCGATGGCTCTGCAAGCGATGGCGCACCGTCTGCTCGGACACCGCCCGCCCACCGACTACGCCGACTTCCTGCAGCAGCGCCTCGAGATCAACTACTACGCCGCCTGCTGCCTCATGCCCGAGACGAGCTCGGTCGCCTTCCTCACACAGGCGAAGAAGGACCGCAACCTCGCCGTCGAGGACTTCCGCGACGCGTTCGGGGTGACCCACGAAGCAGCCGCCATGCGCATGACGAACCTGATGACCGTGCACCTCGGCATCCGCCTACACTTCATGCGCGTCGACGGCGACGGTGCGATCTCGCGCGTCTACGAGAACGACGACCTCCCCCTGCCCACCGACGTCACCGGCTCGGTGGAAGGGCAGATCGTGTGCAAGAAGTTCTCGGCGCGGTCCGCCTTCGACGAGCACAACCGCACCACCGAGCACTACCAGTACACCGACACTCCCGCCGGAACCTACTGGTGCTCGAGCCAGACGGGAACGACCTCGAACGGCGACTTCTCGATCACCGTGGGCGTGCCGTTCG
This sequence comes from Microbacterium sp. 16-032, assembly GCF_041079455.1. Lineage (NCBI taxonomy): Bacteria > Bacillati > Actinomycetota > Actinomycetes > Micrococcales > Microbacteriaceae > Microbacterium > Microbacterium sp. 16-032. The sequence goes on from NZ_JBFYGQ010000005.1 coordinate 77,852, forward strand.
ACGACGCCCGGTGGTTCCGCGGACGCGAGACCACGAAGCGGGGCGTCTCGCACTGCCCCGACGAGTCGTGCTGCCGCCGCCCCGACACCGAAGCCGCGGAGCGCTGGTCGGGCAAGGCCTGGCCGAGCGCCCGCGTGCACCAGTACATGTTCTCGCCGCTCCCCCGCGGCATGTTCCCCGGCGTCGACGACGCGGAGGTCTTCGCGTTCCTCGACCGGCACGCGGACGGCTGACGCCGGCGGAGGCGGCACAACTCCTGCAGGATCCGCCGGATCGCAGCCGAGAGAGGCGCGAACGGAAGGCATTGCAGGAGTTGTGCACGGGTGACCGCCGAGACGCCTGGATGCCGGCGCCCCGGCGAACCCGAACAACGCGGCGAACCCGCAGCACACCTCCTGCAGGGCTGACGGGGTAGAGCCGAACTGGGGCCGAACCGACGGATGTGCAGGAGTTGTGCACGGGCGACTGCGCGGATGCCACGACCCCGGGGCCCTCGCGGGGCGCCGGGGTCGTGGCATCCGGTGTCTGGTCCTGCCCGATCAGGCGTAAGGGTTGGCCGTCAGCGTGTACTTGGTCTGCAGGTACTCGTGGATGCCCTCGTCGCCGCCCTCGCGGCCGAGGCCCGACTGCTTCCACCCGCCGAAGGGGGCCGCGGCGTTCGAAACGACGCCGACGTTGAGGCCCATCATTCCGGTCTCGAGCTTGTCGATCATGCGCTGACCGCGCGCGAGCGACTCGGTGAAGACGTACGAGACGAGGCCGTACTCGGTGTCGTTGGCGAGGCGCACGGCGTCGTCCTCGTCGTCGAAGGGGATGATCGCGAGAACGGGTCCGAAGATCTCCTCGCGGAGGATGTCGCTGCCCGGCTGCACGTCGGCCACGACAGTGGGCTCGAAGAACGTTCCGGGACCCTCGACGGGCGAGCCACCGGTGGTGACGGTGGCGCCGCGTTCGACGGCATCCCCCACCAGGGTCTTCGCCTTGTCGACCGCGCGGTCGTCGATGAGGGGTCCGATCTGCACGCCCTCCTCGGTGCCGCGACCGATCTTCATGCCCTGCACGCGCTCGGTGACGCGGCGGGTGAACTCCTCGACGACGCTGCGCTGCACGATGAATCGGTTGGCGGCGGTGCAGGCCTGGCCGATGTTGCGGAACTTCGCGAGCATCGCCCCCTCGACCGCCTTGTCGAGGTCGGCGTCGTCGAACACGACGAACGGCGCGTTGCCGCCGAGCTCCATCGAGGTGCGCAGCACGCCGGGCGCGGCCTGCTGCAGCAGCTTCACGCCGACCGGGGTCGAGCCCGTGAACGAGAGCTTGCGCAGACGCGGGTCGGAGATGATGCGCTCCGAGACCGGGCCGGTGTTGGTGGTGGTCACGACGTTGACGACGCCGGCGGGGAGCCCTGCGTCCTGCAGGATCTGCGCGAAGAACAGCGTCGTGAGCGGCGTCAGGGTCGCGGGCTTGATGACGACCGTGCAGCCGGCGGCGAGCGCGGGCGCGATCTTGCGCGTCGCCATCGCGAGGGGGAAGTTCCACGGGGTGATGAGGTAGCACGGGCCCACGGGGTGCTGCGAGACGATCATGCGACCGGTGCCCTCGGGGTTGGCGCCGTAGCGCCCCTGGGTGTGCGCGGTGACCTCGCTGAACCAGCGCAGGAACTCCCCGCCGTAGCCGACCTCTCCGCGAGCCTCGGCGAGGGGCTTGCCCATCTCGAGGGTCATCAGCAGAGCGATGTCCTCCTTGCGCTCCTGCAGCAGGTCGAACGCGCGGCGGAGGATCTCGGCGCGCTCGCGCGAGGGGGTCGCGGCCCACGACGGGAAGGCGTCGGCCGCGGCATCCATCGCCGCGATGCCGTCGTCGACGGTCGCGTCGGCGATCTGGTGGATGACCTCACCGGTGGAGGGGTCGTTGACGGCGACGGTCGCGCCGCCCGTGGCGGGGCGCCACTCCCCGTTGATCAGCAGGCCGGTGGGTACGGATGCCAGCAGCTCGCTCTCGCGCGAATCGGTCATGAATCCTCCTGGATCGATGCGGGGGTGTCCCGCCCATTCTCGTCAGCACACGGGGGTGCGCCGATATACGTGGCGTACAAAGGGGGTGGCGTGCTCGCCGCCGTGGCCACCCCTCCCCGGCGCACGTCGCCGCCCCGTCAGCGCGCGGCCGCCTCCGCCGGCTGCGCGATCACCCCGGCGAAGAAGCGCTCCAGGCCGGCCGGATCGGTCAGCGGCAGGACGTGGGCGACGTACTGATCGGGGCGCACGACCACGACGGCTCCCTCGGCGGCGATCTCGCGCTCGGCGAAGATGTCGGCGCTCGTCCAGGCCGAGGGCGCGGCGGCGAAGACCTTTTCCCCGTCGGTCAGGCCGAGCGGACCCGAGCGCGGGCGGAACAGCTCCGGCACGTCGACCACGTCTTCCCAACGACCCGGGTACACCGCCTTCACGTCGAACACCGCGTCGAGGTCGGCACCCTCGGGGGTGAAGCGCTCGACGATCTCGCGCGCCGCCGCCGCCCATTCGCGTAGCGCCGAGCCCTCGGCATCCGCGAAGGCGTACACGCGCCAGCGCCCGTCGGCCGTGGCGTGGTGACCGAGGTGCACGGGGTTGCCGTCGCACACCCGCACGACCTCGACGCTCTTGAAGCGCTTGCCGACGGGGAATCCGGATGCCAACTCCTGAGCGGGCGCGTCGGCGGTGATCGCTGAGGGGCCGTAGTGCGTCATGAAGCCCGAGGGGAACTCGGCCGTGGCCAGGTAGTAGGTCGACAGCTCCGCGGGGTCGGTGATCTCGCCGGGCTTGCGCGCCATGAGCGACGACCACTCGCGGTCGAAATCGATGAGCTGCTGGGCGACGGGGCGGCGCTCGTCGTCGTAGGTGCGCAGGAGGTCGGCGGAGGCCAGGCCGGTGAGCACGTGTCCGAGCTTCCAGCCGAGGTTGAAGCCGTCCTGCATCGACACGTTCATACCCTGCCCGGCCTTGGCGCTGTGGGTGTGGCAGGCGTCGCCGGTGAGGAAGACGCGCGGGCTGTCGAGGTCGTCGACGAACTGGTCGGTCACCCGGTGGCCCACCTCGTACACGCTGTGCCAGGCGACCTGCTTCACGTCGATCGAATACGGGTGCAGGATCTCGTTCGCCCGGCGGATCACCTCGTCGATCGGGGTCTGCCGCACGCGGTGGTCGTCGTCGGCCGCGACCTCGCCGAGGTCGATGTACATGCGGCTGAGGTAGCCGCCCTCGCGCGGGATGTGCAGGATGTTGCCCGCCGCGGCGTTGATCGCGCACTTGATGCGCCAGTCGGGGAAGTCGGTCTCGACGAGCACGTCCATCACGCCCCACGCGTGCCGGGCCGCAGCGCCGACGTGGGTGCGGCCGATCGCCTGGCGCACGCCGCTGCGGGCACCGTCGCATCCAGCGACGTACTTCGCGTGGATCGTGCGCTCCCCTTCGTCCGTGCGTACGCGCACCTCAACGGGGTACTCCCCCTCACCGACCTCGAGGCCGAGGAACTCCACGCCGTAGTCGGGGCGGATGCGCGCGGGGCCGTCGGCCGCGGCCTCGGCGAAGTAGTCGAGCACGCGCGCCTGGTTCACGATGAGGTGCGGGAACTCGCTGATCTTGAAGCCGTAGTCCTCGGTGCGGGTCGTGCGCACGATCTTGGCGGGATCCTCGGGGTCGGGCGCCCAGAAATTCATCCAGCCGATGTTGTACGCCTCGGCGGTGATGCGGTCGGCGAAGCCGAACGCCTGGAACGTCTCGACGCTGCGGGGCTGGATGCCGTCGGCCTGACCCAGCGGCAGACGCCCCTCGCGCTTCTCGATGAGGCGCGTGGTGAGCTGGGGGAATTGCGACATCTGCGCGGCCAGCAGCATGCCGGCGGGTCCGGAGCCCACGATCAGCACGTCGACCTCGTCGGGCAGGCGCTCGGGCCGGTCGAGGCCGGTGCCCGCGGCGTTCTGCACGCGCGGATCGCCCGAGACGTAGCCGTGGTGGTGGAACTGCATCGTTTCTCCTGACGTCGATGTCGAGGTTGCCCCGCGAGACGGTGTGTTCTATATTCGAACTCAGCGTTCCGCTATCGAACGAGAGGTTAGCCGAGCCATGACGCCGCGGCAAGACTCCTCCCCCGCCTCGCAGACGCTGAGTCGCGGCATCCGCCTCCTCGAAACTCTCGCCGACGCCCGCACTCCGCTCACGATCGACGAGCTCGCGGGGCGCGTCGACCTGCACCGCTCCGTGGCCTACCGACTGCTGCGCACGCTCGAAGACCACGGCCTCGTCACCCGCGACGCCGCGGGAGCGGTGCGCCTCGGCACGGGCCTCGCCGCGCTCGCCGCCGGCGTGGCCGCCGACCTGCAGGCCGAGGCCCTCCCCGAGCTCACCGCAGCCGCGAACGATCTGGGCATGACGTGCTTCCTCGTCGTGCTCGACCACGACGAATGCGTCACCCTCGCGAGCGTCGAACCCCGGCACACGGTGACCGCGGTGGCGCAGCGGCCCGGGTCGCGGCATCCGGTCACCCGAGGCGCTCCCGGTCGGGCGATCCTCGCGCAGCTCCCGCCGCGTCGGTGGCCCGACGACGTCGACGCGCGGTTGGCGTCGGAGGTGGCGGATGCCGCGGAGCGCGGCTGGGCGCGTAGTCACGACGAGGTGATCCCGACGCTCCGCGCGGTGGCGGTCCCCCTGCAGGTGCAGGGCCGCGAGCCCGCGGCGGTCGCCGCCGTGCACGTGTCGACCGATCTCGACGACGCCGCGATCGCGGTGCGGCTCGAGGCGGCGGCATCCGCGATCCGGGCGGCGCTGTAGGGCGGCCGCGCGATCGTATATGATCGCTCCCGTCAGGCGCACGAGGTCGTGCGTCGCTGCTCGAAAAAGGGGCACGTAGCGCGAGACCCGCGCGAGACACATACGGCTCATTCCCGTTCCTGTTTCGCGAAAGGTTTCCGCATGCCCATCGTCTCCGCGCACGTCGCCCACACCCTCGGCCGTCACCTCGACCACGTGTTCGGCGTGATGGGCAACGGCAACGCGTACTTCCTCGACGCCCTGCACCGGCACACCGACGCCGTCTTCACCGCGATGCGGCACGAGGCCGGCGGAGTCGTCGCCGCCGATGCGCACTATCGCGCGTCGGGCCGCATCGCCGCCGCCACAGCCACCTACGGCGCCGGTTTCACCAACACGCTCACCGCCCTCGCCGAGTCGGCGCAGGCGCGCATCCCCCTGCTGCTCGTGGTCGGCGACGAGCCCACCTCGGGCCCGCGCCCGTGGGGCGTCGACCAGGTCGCGCTCGCCTCGGCCGTGGGCGTGCGCACCTATACCGTCGGCGATCGCGATGCCTCGGCCACCGTGCTCATCGCGCTCGAGCACGCGCTGACGTATCGCGTGCCCGCGGTGCTGGCGATCCCCTACGACGTGGTCACCCGCGAGGCCGGAGAGCTGACGGATGCCGGGACCGTGACGATCCCCGCTCCCCTGGCCCCGCAGGGCCCCTCGGCGAGTGCCGCGCTCGACCGCATCGCCGATGCCCTCGCCGGAGCCGAGCGGCCGTTCCTGCTCGCCGGCCGCGGAGCCTGGCTCGCCGACGCCGGCCCCGCGCTCGGGCGCCTGGCCGAGACGACCGGCGCGATCACGGCATCCACCGCCCTCGGTCGCGGGATCTTCCCCGACACCGCCCACGACCTCGGCGTCACGGGTGGCTTCGGCGCCGCAGGGGCGATGGAGCTCGTGCGCGAGGCCGACGTCGCCGTCGTCTTCGGCGCAGGGCTCAACCAGTTCACGATGCGCTTCGGCGAGCTCTTCGCCCCGGGCACGCAGGTGTTCCAGGTCGATGTCGCGTCCACGGCGACCCACGCCCAGGTGGGTGGGTTCGTGCGGGCGGATGCCGCGGTGGCGGCCGACGAGATCGCGAACCGCCTGCGCTCTCGCGGGGCGGTCTCGTCGGGCTGGCGCGACCGCGTCGACGTCGCCCCTCTTCGCGAGCAGGAGGCCGGCGAGGGACTCGCTCCGGATGGCCGTCTCGACCCCCGCTCCGCCGCCGCACGGATCGGCGAGCTGCTGCCCGAGGACCGGGTCGTGGTATCGGACGGCGGGCACTTCCTCGGCTGGTCGAACATGTACTGGCCCGTCGCCTCGCCCGACCGCGTGATGATGGTCGGCACGGCCTACCAGTCGATCGGGCTCGGCTTCCCCTCGGTCGCCGGAGCCATCGCCGCCCGCCCCGATGCCACCGTGGTGCTCACCACCGGCGACGGCGGCGGACTCATGGCGATCGCCGACCTCGAGAGCGCCGTGCGCACGGCCGGCGGTCACGGTATCGCGGTGGTGTGGAACGACGCCGCCTACGGCGCCGAGATCAACCTGTACGGCCTGAAGGGACTCGCCCGCGAGCCGATGCTCATCCCCGAGGTCGACTTCGCCGCCGTCGCCCGCGGCTTCGGCGCCGAGGGCGTGGTCGTGCGCGAGGTCGCCGACCTCGAGGCACTGCCCGAATGGACCCGCCGCGACCCCGCCGAGAGGCCCTTCCTGCTGCTCGACCTGCGCATCAGCGGCACCGTGATCGCGCCCTACCAGCGCGAGATCATCAAGGTGAACTCGTGAGCGAGCCCGCGGCGAGGGCGGGCGCGGTACGGGACGCGGTGTCATGCGCAGAAGCTGACGCGACAGAGGCCATCGCGGGCGCTGCGCCGGCAGACACCCTCGCCGAGCTCCGCTCCGCGCTCGGCGACCGCCTCCTCGACGATCCCGCGAGCCTCGCCGCCTACGCCGTCGACAGCTCGCGCGCGCAGCCCGAAGGCCTGCCGATCGCCCTGGTGCGGGCGACCTCGACCGACGACGTGTCGACGGCCCTCGCGTGGGCGCACGCCCGCGGCATCCGGGTCTCCGTCCGCGGAGCGGGAACCGGGCTCTCCGGCGGCGCCGTCGCGTACGCCGGCGGCCTGGTCGTCTCCCTCGAGGCCATGAACCGCATCATCGACATCGACGTCGACAACCGTCTCGCCGACGTCGAGGCGGGGGTGATCACTGCGGATCTCGATGCCGCCGCCCTCGCGCACGGCCTGTTCTTCCCGCCCGACCCGGCGAGCGCGCAGTGGTCGACGATCGGAGGCAACATCGCCACGAACGCCGGGGGCCTGCGCTGCGTCGCCCACGGCGTGACCACCGACGTCGTCGCGGCCCTCGAGATCGTGCTCGCCGACGGCCGCGTGATGCGCACCGGCGCGCGCACACGCAAGAACACCACCGGCTACGACCTCACCAGCCTGTTCACCGGGTCGGAGGGCACGCTCGGCGTGATCACCGCTGCGACCGTGCGCCTCAAGCCCGTGCTGCCCGGGCAGCCCCGCACCTTCCGTGCGAGCTTCGACGACATCGAAGACGCCGGCCGCGCAGTCACCGCGATCGTGGCGGGCCCGGCCGCCCCCGAGGTGCTCGAGCTGATCGATGCGCGCAGCGTCGAGATCATCGAAGCGTTCCACCCGAGCGGCCTCCCCTCGCCCGGCGCGGCCATGCTGGTCGGTCAGACCGTCGGTTTTGCAGCGCTCGACACCGCCGAGGCCATCGCCGCGCTCTGCCGTGAGCACGGCGCCGCGGAGACCGAGATCAGCGACTCCGACAGCCTGCTCGAGGCCCGTCGCCTGGCAAACCCCGCGCTCACCGCGCAGGGCCTGCGGGTGTCGTGCGACGTCGGCGTGCCGGTCGCGCAACTGGCGACGGTGTTCCGCGGCATCGGCGAGCTGGCCGCGCGCCACGGCCGCCGCATCGCCGTGGTCGCGCACGCGGGCGACGGCAACCTGCACCCGACGGTCGAGGCGGGCGAGAGCCCCGAGGAGTACGCCGCGGCCGAGCTCGTGATCGACGACATCACGCGCCTCGCCCTCTCGCTCGGCGGCACCATCTCGGGCGAGCACGGCATCGGGTCGGTCAAGCGCCACGAGCTCCCCTGGCAGCAGGATGCCGTGGCCCTCGACGTGCAGCGCGCGATCAAGGCCGCGCTGGATCCGCATGGCATCCTGACGCCCGACCGCTCGATCTGAGATCCGGCCCGCGCTGACCGGGATGCTGGGCCATCGGCGCGGGTGGTCTCCGTCGCGCACGCGGGACGGAAAGGCGACGCGCGCGACGCTGGGCCCCGGGCACTCGTTTGCCGCAAATGGTCGACCCCACGCGCACGCGGCGACCATATGAGGCAAATGACGCAGGCGACAAAATTCTCGCTTGCCGCAAATGGTCGACCCCATGCGCACGCGGCGACCATGTCAGGCAAACGACGTGGGCGAGAGATGTCGCTTGCTGCAGGTGGTCGGCATGAAGCGGACCGAACCACCATCTGAGGAAAACGACCCCCCGGGCAGACGGCGCGTTGCGCCGGAGACCCGCCCTGTTATCCACAGATCGCGGATGCCGCGCCGACGGCCATGCGCGGTGTGCGATGTTTCGGGGGTGAGAGCTGCTCCCCTTCTCGTCGAGCTACCCGAGTCCTTCTCGGTCTCTGCGGCGAGGAATCTCGGGGTGCCGCGAAGTCGGCTTCGGGCTGCCGACCTCTGCGCTCCTTTCCACGGAGTACGGACGCGCTCTGCTCGGCCGGACGATGCGTTCGAGGCATCCGTTCGACGACGGTCAGCCGCCTACGCCGCACGCATGCGGGAGTGCGAGTTCTTCTGTCTGGTCGCCGCGGCCGTGGCGTGGGGCGCGCCGCTGCCCTCATCGGTTTTCCACCTCCGCGACGGACCGGACCGGCTCGTCGAGCGTCCCCTCGATGTCGGAGTGCTCCTGCCCGCTCGCGCAGGCAGGGCGCGCGGAGTGCGCGGCATCTCGCTCACCGAGGGGATGGGCAGTGTCCGCATCGAACCCGTGAGCGGGCTGCGGGTGACGAGCCCCGCAACGACCTGGGCCATGATGGGCGCCCTGCTGCAGCGGGACGACCTGGTCGCGCTCGGCGATGCATTGGTGCGCGAGCCCATGCGCTCCGATGACCCACCAGCGCTCGCGACGATCGCCGAGCTCACGGCAGCTCTCGAGGCGGGGCGGCGGCGGGGTGCCGCTTCGCTGCGCGCAGCACTTCCCCTGGTGCGTACTCGCTCACGGTCGAGGAAAGAGACCCAGACCAGACTCCTGCTTCTGGCCGCGGGCCTGCCCGAACCGTCGCTGAATCACCCCGTGGTCGTCGAGCGCGAGGTCGTAGCCCTCGTCGACCTCGCGTTTCCGGAGCGCAAGGTGGGCTTCGAGTACGAAGGCGAGCAGCACCTCACGGACCCGCGGCAGTGGGCACGCGACATCCGGCGCTACGAGATGCTCGCCGACCTCGGATGGCGCATCATTCGCGTGACCGCGTCCGACCTCGCGCAGCACCGGGAGGAGTTCGCGATGAGGGCGCGCGCGGCGCTCTCCCGCGGACCGCGCCTCGGTTGACGCGCGCCGTCGGCCGGGCGCCCCACGCTGTTCGAGCCACGGCATCCGCTCACGTGCCTCGATGGGCCGCCGGCCCGAGCAACACCGACCGACCATCCAGGGCAAGTGAATCGACGGGCCCCGCGTTCATTTGCCTCGAATGGCCGTTGGCCCGGGCAACACCGCCCATCTCAGGCAACCAATTGACGGGCCAAGCGTTCACTTGCCCCACATGGCCAACAGCCCGGGCAACACCGACCAACCGAGGCAACCAATTGACAGGCCACACGCTCACTTGCCTCGAATGGCCGCCGGCCCGAGCAGCACCGACCATCTGAGGCAAACCAACCGACAGGCCGAGCGCTCACTTGCCTCGAACGGCCAGCCGGCCCGGGCAACACCGACCATCTCAGGCACATAAGCCCCGCCGGGGCCGCTGAGCCCGGCCGCGGCCCTGAACCGCGCGCCGCGCAACGCCGAACGGCCCCACCGCGCCGGAGCGCGACAGGACCGTTCGTCAACCGACTCAGACCTTCGACAGCCCGCGGACGGGGCTGACTTCCTGCTCGGCCTCGTGGTCGGGGCCGAGGGGGATGCCGCTGCGGTCGCGCAGCAGCAGCGTCGCGACGAGACCGAGCACGGCCATGATCGCGAGGTACACCGTGACCGACACGGTCGTTCCGGTGCTCTCGACGAGGGCGGTCGCGATGGTCGGGGCGAACGCGCCGCCGAGGATCGCGCCGAGCGCGTAGGCGATCGACACCCCCGAGAAGCGGATGGATGCCGGGAACAGCTCGGCGTACAGCGCGGCCTGGGGGCCGTAGGTCAGACCGAGGCCGACCGTGAGCAGCATGAGGCCGAGCGTCAGCAGCACGATGCTGCCGGAGTTCACGAGCGGGAACAGCGCCACGATGGCCACGAGCATCGAGAGCCATCCGATGATGTAAGTGTTGCGGCGGCCGATCTTGTCACCCAGCCATCCACCGAGCCAGGTGAAGATCAGCCAGGTGACCGCCGACAGGGTCACGGCGCCGAGCACGTCGGCGGTGGCCAGGCCCAGCGGGCCCTTCGGGTCGGTCGCGTAGCGCTGGATATACCCGCCGGTGGTCATATAGCCCACGGCATTGTTGCCGGCGAACACGAACGCGGCGATGATCACGAGCAGCGAGTGCTTGCGGAACAGCTGCACGATCGGCATCCGGGTCTGCTCCTTGCGCTCGGCGAGCTCGACGAACACCGGGCTCTCTTCGACCTTCTTGCGCACGTAGTAGCCGACGAGGATCAGCACGAACGACAGCAGGAACGGCACGCGCCAGCCCCACGCGAAGAAGGCGTCTCCCGGGGCGATGACGGCCATCAGGGCGAGCATGCCGCTGGCGAGCAGCAGGCCGAGGGGCACGCCCAGCTGCGGCGAGGCGCCGAAGAGGCTGCGCTTGGCCTTGGGGGCGTGCTCGACGGCCATGAGCACCGCGCCGCCCCACTCGCCACCCGCCGAGATGCCCTGCAGCACGCGCAACAGGATGAGCAGCACGGGGGCCGCGACGCCGATGACCTCGTAGGTCGGCAGCACACCGATGAGGGTGGTCGAGGCGCCCATCATGATGAGCGTCAGCATGAGCACGACGCGGCGGCCGTACTTGTCGCCGAGGTGTCCGGCGAGGAAAGCACCGAGCGGGCGGAACAGGAAGCTCAGACCCACCGTGAGGAACGACAGGATCTGCGCGATGCCGGGACCGGCGGGCGCGAAGAACAGCTGGCCGAACACGAGACCGGCGGCCGAGGCGTAGAGGAAGAAGTCGTACCACTCGACGGTGGTGCCGACAACGGTGGCGAAGACCACGCGGCGGCGGTCCTTCGGGGTGGAGATGGTGCCGGTGGGCGTGAAGCCCTGCGGCTGAGAGCGGGACATGGGGACTCCTTCGAGACGTCATCGTCAAACCCCGGGACGTCGTCGTCGGCGACGAGGCGTGGTGTTGCTGGGGCGTTGGTCATCGTATACGATTTCGGATACGACGCAAGGGAGCTTCATGAACGACACCACCGACCCCCGGTTCACCGTCCTCGGTGCACGCCCGGGCAAGATCGTGGCCGTCCACCTCTCGTACGGCTCGCGCGCCGACCAGCGCGGTCGTCGACCGGCCGCCCCGTCGTATTTTTTCAAGCCGTCGAGCTCGCTCGCGGCATCCGGGTCCGAGATCGTGCGCCCCGCGGGCACCGAACTCCTCGCGTTCGAGGGTGAGATCGCGCTGGTCATCGGCGAGCTGGCGCGGTGGGTGGCTCCGGATGCCGCGTGGTCGCACGTGGCATCCGTCACCGCCGCGAACGACTTCGGTCTCTACGACCTCCGCGCGAACGACAAGGGCTCGAACGTCCGCTCCAAAGGCGGCGACGGCTACACCCCGCTCGGTCCCGCGCTCATCGACGCCCGCGAGGTCGATCCCACCGCCCTGCGCCTGCGCACGTGGGTGAACGGTGACCTCGTGCAAGACGACTCCACCGCGGGCCTCATCTTCTCGCTCGCCCAGATCGTCGCCGACCTCTCGCAGCACTTCACCCTCGAAACCGGTGACGTCATCCTCACCGGCACGCCCGCCGGCTCGTCGGTGGTCGTGCCCGGAGATGTGGTGGACGTGCAGGTGGATGCCGGCGCTCACTCGACCGGCCGGCTCCGCACGACCGTGACCCAGGGCGCGCAGTCTTTCGACCCCGCGATCGGCTCGCTCCCCGCGGTCGACGACACCCAGCGCACCGAGGCATGGGGCTCGGCCGAGGCGGCCGGGCTCACTCCTCCGGCCCCCGTCCTCTCTCCCGCCCTGCGCGACAAGCTCTCGCGCGTCCCGGTCGCTGCCCTCAGCGGACAGCTGCGCAAGCGCGGCCTCAATGACGTCACCATCGACGGCGTGCACCCGCTCACCCCCGGCAGCCGCTTCGTCGGCACGGCGCGGACGCTGCGCTTCGTCCCGCACCGCGAAGACCTCTTCGCCTCGCACGGCGGCGGACAGAACGCCCAGAAGCGCGCGTTCGACGCGGTCGGCGAGGGCGAAGTCATCGTCGTCGAGGCACGCGGCGAGACCGGATCGGGCACGCTCGGCGACATCCTCGCGATCCGCGCGCACGCCCGGAAGGCCGCGGCGATCGTCACCGATGGCGGGGTCCGCGACGCCGAGGCCGTGGCCGCGGTGGGCATCCCCGTCTTCACCGCGGGCCCGCACCCGGCCGTCCTGGGTCGCCGTCACGTGCCGTGGGAGACCGACGTGGCCGTCGGCTGCGGCGGCACCACCGTCGAGCCCGGCGACATCCTCGTGGGCGACGGCGACGGCGTGATCGTCATCCCGCCCGCGATCGTCGAAGAGGTGGTCGACGCCGCCCTCGCGCAAGAGGCCGAAGACGCGTGGATCGCCGGTCAGGTGGCATCCGGTCATCCGATCGAGGGGCTGTTCCCGATGAACGCGGAATGGCGCGCCCGGTACGAGAGCGAGGTCACCCGATGAGCGACGTCACCGCCAGCAGGAGCAAGTCGCAGCAGGCGTACCACTGGATCAAGCAGCGCATCGCCTCGCAGGACTTCACCCCCGGCTACCGCCTGGTGCTCGGCTCGATCGCCGGCGAACTCGACATGAGCGTCGTGCCGGTACGCGAGGCGATCCGCCAGCTCGAGGCCGAGGGCCTGGTGATGTTCGAGCGCAACGTCGGCGCGCGCGTGTCGATGGTCGACGACACCGCCTACCGCTTCAGCATGCAGGCCCTCAGTCTGCTCGAGGGGGCCGCGACGGCCCTGTCGGCCCGCTCGCTCACCGCGGACGATGTGCGCCGCGCCCGCCAGGTCAACGAGCTGATGGTCGAGACGCTCGAGCACTTCGACCCCCGCGCCTTCACCGCGCTCAACCAGGAGTTCCACGCGATCCTGTTCGAGAAGTGCGCCAACCCGCGCATGCTCGAGCTCGTGCAGGCCGAGTGGGCGCGCCTCGGGCACCTGCGCGATTCGACGTTCAGCTTCGTGCCGGGGCGAGCTGCGGAGTCGGTGCGCGAGCACGAGAACATCCTCGTCCTCATCGAGAACGGCGCTCCCCTGGCCGAGATCGAGAAGGTCTCGCGCCGACACCGCTCGGCCACCCTCGACGCCTACATGATCCACGAGCACCCCGACGAAGTGCTCGGCCTCCCCGCTTTCTGACCTCGAAAGACCCTTCCGGATGCCATGACCCCGCGCCCCGACGACATCGCCGTCGCGGATCGCCTGCCACCCGGCATCCACCCCTCTTCACCGAAGGAGCACCCATGACCACCCCGCTCACCACCGCCCGCCGCACACCGGCCGATCTGCCCGAGCGCATCCAGCACTACATCGGCGGCCGGTTCGTCGACTCGGTCGACGGCGACACCTTCGACGTGCTCGACCCGGTGACCAACCAGACCTACCTGCGGGCCGCCGCCGGCAAGAAGGCCGACATCGACCTCGCCGTCGCGGCCGCACGCAAGGCCTTCACCGAGGGACCCTGGCCCCGGATGCTGGCGCGCGAGCGCTCGCGCGTGCTGCACCGCATCGCCGACATCGTCGAGTCCCGCGACGAGCGCCTTGCCGAGCTCGAGTCGTTCGACTCGGGCCTGCCGATCACGCAGGCGCTCGGTCAGGCCCGGCGCGCGGCCGAGAACTTCCGCTTCTTCGCCGACCTGATCGTGGCCCAGACCGACGACGCCTTCAAGGTGCCGGGCCGTCAGCTCAACTACGTCAACCGCAAGCCAATCGGTGTCGCGGGCCTCATCACGCCGTGGAACACCCCCTTCATGCTCGAGTCGTGGAAGCTCGGCCCCGCCCTCGCCACCGGCAACACCGTGGTCCTCAAGCCGGCCGAGTTCACGCCCCTGTCGGCGTCGCTGTGGGCCGGCATCTTCGAGGAGGCGGGCCTGCCCGAGGGCGTGTTCAACCTCGTCAACGGCCTCGGTGAAGACGCCGGCGACGCGCTCGTGAAGCACCCCGAGGTGCCGCTGATCTCGTTCACCGGCGAGAGCTCGACGGGTCAGCTGATCTTCTCCAACGCGGCGCCGTTCTTGAAGGGCCTCTCGATGGAGCTGGGGGGCAAGAGCCCGGCCATCGTCTTCGCCGACGCCGACCTCGACGCCGCGATCGACGCGACCATCTTCGGCGTCTTCTCGCTCAACGGCGAGCGCTGCACCGCGGGCAGCCGCATCCTCGTTCAACGCGAGGTCTACGACGAGTTCGTCGAGCGCTACGCCGCTCAGGCCGACCGCGTGAAGGTCGGCTTCCCCGACGACCCCGACACCGAGGTCGGCGCCCTCGTGCACCCCGACCACTACGCCAAGGTCATGTCGTACGTCGAGCTCGGCAAGACCGAGGGACGCCTGGTCGCCGGCGGCGGCCGCCCCGAGGGCTTCGACGAGGGCAACTTCGTGCGCCCCACGGTCTTCGCCGACGTGGCGCCCGACGCGCGCATCTTCCAGGAGGAGATCTTCGGCCCCGTCGTCGCGATCACCCCCTTTGACACCGCTGACGAGGCCCTCGCACTGGCCAACAACACGAAGTACGGCCTGGCCGCCTACGTCTGGACCAACGACCTCACGCGCGCGCACCTGTTCGCGCAGAACGTCGAGGCCGGCATGGTGTGGCTGAACTCCAACAACGTCCGCGACCTGCGCACCCCCTTCGGCGGCGTGAAGGCCTCGGGCCTGGGCCACGAGGGTGGCTACCGCTCGATCGATTTCTACACCGACCAGCAGGCCGTGCACATCACGCTCGGCGGCGCCCACAACCCCACCTTCGGCAAGGCGCAGGCGCACTGAGCCCGCCCGACCCCCGAGACGCCGACACACACGCAAGGACGCGAACCATGGCAAAACACACCGAAGAACAGAAGACCTCCTCCGGGTTCTGGGTGACCGAAGAGGCACCGATCCAGTCGGACAACCCCATCCTCACGCCCGCCTCACCCGCGCCCGACATCCTGCGCTGCGCGTACATGGAGCTCGTGGTGACCGACCTCGCGGCATCCCGTGTCTTCTACGTCGACGTCCTCGGCCTGCACATCACCGAAGAGAACGACGAGGCGATCTACCTCCGCTCGACCGAGGAGTTCATCCACCACAACCTGGTGCTGCGTCAGGGGCCGGTCGCGGCCGTCGCGACGTTCTCGTACCGCGTGCGCAGCGCCGACGACCTCGACAAGGCCGTCGCGTTCTACGAGGAGCTCGGCTGCGACGTGCGCCGCGAGCCGAACGGCTTCACGAAGGGCATCGGCGACTCGGTGCGCGTGGTCGACCCCCTCGGCTTCCCGTACGAGTTCTTCTTCGACACCGAGCACCAGGAGCGCCTGTCGTGGCGCTACGACCTGCACTCCCCCGGCGAGCTGGTGCGTCTCGACCACTTCAACCAGATCACCCCCGACGTGCCGCGCGCGGTGAACTTCATGCAGTCGCTCGGCTTTCGCGTGACCGAGGACATCCAGGACGAAGAGGGCACCGTCTACGCGGCCTGGATGCGCCGCAAGCCCACCGTGCACGACACCGCCATGACGGGCGGCGACGGCCCCCGCATGCACCACGTGTGCTTCGCGACGCACGAGAAGCACAACATCCTCGCGATCTGCGACAAGCTCGGCGCCCTTCGTCGATCGGATGCCATCGAACGCGGCCCCGGTCGCCACGGCGTCTCGAACGCGTTCTACCTGTACCTGCGCGACCCCGACGGGCACCGCGTCGAGGTCTACACGCAGGACTACTACACCGGCGACCCCGACAACCCCGTCATCACCTGGGACGTCCACGACAACCAGCGCCGCGACTGGTGGGGCAACCCCGTCGTGCCGTCGTGGTACACCGAGGGCTCGCTCGTGCTCGACCTCGACGGCAACCCGCAGCCGGTGCGCGCCCGCACCGACTCGAGCGAGATGGCCGTGACCATCGGCGCCGACGGCTTCAGCTACACCCGCGCCCCCGAAGAGGTCGGATCGGGCGAGTTCAAGCTGGGCAACCAGCTCTGACCCGCCAGCCCAGCCAGCGCCAGCGCCCCAGCCAGCGCCCCAGCCAACGCCCGCCCCCATGTCCCACTTATGGCGGTCTGAGCCCCTCTCGACCAGCCGAATTCGGGACACGCTCCACCAGAAGTGGGACGCGTGCACAGCCGCAGGCCGTCCAGCCCACCGCTGTTCCACTTTTGGCTGGTTGGGCATCCCTCAGCCAGCCAGAAGTGGGACACGCTCCACCAGAAGTGGGACGAGGTTCGTGAGACCAACCAAGGAGACCCCATGCTCACCGACGCACAGATCGACGCCATCGCGGCCGAGCTCGCCGAGGCCGATCGCGCGCACGCGGTGATCCCGCGGATCACGGCGAGGTATCCGGATGCCGTGGTCGAAGACTCCTACGCGATCCAAGGCCGCTGGCGCGATACGCAGATCGCCGCCGGTCGCACCCTCGTCGGGCGCAAGATCGGCCTGACGTCGAAGGCGATGCAGCAGGCGACGGGCATCACCGAGCCCGACTACGGCGTGATGTTCGATGACACGGTCTACCGCTCGGGAGACGAGATCCCGGTCGCCCTGTTCTCGAACGTGCGCATCGAGGTCGAACTCGCGTTCGTGCTGAAGACCCCGCTCGAGGGTCCCGACTGCACGCTCGACGACGCCCTCGCCGCGATCGACTACGCCGTGCCCGCGCTCGAGGTGCTCAACTCGCACATCGAGCTCGAGGGCCGCACGATCGTCGACACGATCAGCGACAACGCCGCCTACGGGGCGATGGTGCTCGGCGACGTGCGCAAGCGTCCCGACGAGATCGACCTGCGGTGGGTCCCGGGCGTGCTGAGCCGCAACGGCGAGATCGAAGAGACCGGCGTCGCCGCGGGCGTCCTCGGCCACCCGGCGACCGGGGTGGCGTGGCTCGCGAACAAGTTCCACCAGCACGGCGCGCGTCTGGAGGCGGGAGAGATCATCCTGGCAGGATCGTTCACGCGCCCGATGTGGGTGTCGCAGGGTGATGACGTGCTGTGCGATTACGGACCGATGGGAACGATCTCGTGCCGCTTCGTCTGACCCCGACTTTCCGGGCCGCCCTCGCGGCATCCGATCGCCCCCTCGCGGGCATGTGGGTGTGCTCGGGAAACGCCACGATCACCGAGATCGCCGCGGGCTCGGGCCTCGACTGGCTGCTGCTCGACATGGAGCACTCCGCGACCTCGCTCGAGTCGGTGCTGACTCAGCTGCAGGTGGCCGCCGCCTATCCGGTCACCCCGGTCGTGCGCGTGCCGTGGAACGACCCCGTGAGCATCAAGCGGGTGCTCGATCTGGGCGCGCAGAACCTCATCGTGCCGATGGTCTCGACCGCCGACGAAGCGCGCGCCGCGGTCGCCGCCACGCGCTACCCGCCCCAGGGCGTGCGCGGGGTCGGCAGCGCCCTCGCCCGCAGCGCGCGCTGGAACCGGGTCGACGGCTATCTCGCCGAGGCCGCCGAGCACGTCTCGCTCACGGTGCAGATCGAGACGACGGCGGGCGTCGACAACGCCGCCGCGATCGCCGCGGTCGAGGGGGTGGATGCCATCTTCGTCGGCCCCAGCGACCTCTCGGCCTCGATGGGCCTGCTCGGGCAGCAGTCGCACCCCGACGTCGTGGCCGCGGTGCATCGCGTGTTCGCCGCAGCAGCGGATGCCGGGACCCCGGTCGGCGTGAACGCCTTCGACCCCGTGGTGGCCGAGGCCTACCTCGACGCCGGCGCGGATTTCGTCGCGGTCGGCGCAGACGTGGCTCTGCTCGCCCGCGCGTCGGAGGCACTGGCGGCGCGGTTCGTCACCGCCCGCGCGGAGCAGCGCGACAGTTACTGAGCGCGCGCCGTTCCGAGGGCCGCGAGCTCGGCCCGGGTCGAGACCCCGGCTTTGCGCAGCAGATTCGACACGTGGAACTTCGCGGTGTTCTCGCTGATGCCGAGGCGTTCGGCGATCGCGCTGTTGCGTGAGCCGGCCACGACCAGGCTGAGCACCTCGCTTTCGCGGGGGCTGAGATCGACCGCTTCGTCGAGGAAGTCGGGACGCGGCGGCGGATCGAGCGGCAGGACGACCGACAGCTCCGACCCCCACCCGGGGGTCGAGGCGACGTCGAACGCCCCGTTGAGTGCGCTGACCCGCTCGACGATCGGTCCCAGCGAGTCGTCGTGAGCGGTGAGGGTGCCTGCTCCGTCGTCGCGGATGCCGATCAGCAGGTTGAGCCCGTCGCAATCCCATTGGATGCGCACGCGGTGCGGAGTGCCCCGATCGAGCAGGGCGAGGACGGCGCTGCGGACGATCGCCCGCGCCTCGTGGGCGACTTCGCCGGGGAGGGCGCGCCCGGTCGCCGGCGGTTCGACGAACTGCACGTCGAGGTCGCCGTGTCGAACGAGCGGGCGAAGGTCGGTGCGCAACCGGGCGAAGGCCCCGGTGACGGGCTCCAGCAGGGCGCTGCGCTGTTGATCGGTCGACGTCCGCAGCACGACGAGGGCGGCGGCCGCGGTCTCCACGGCCAGGGCGCGGGCCGCCCGGTCGTCGAGGCGCGTGGAGCGCAGGATCGCCAGCACCGATTCGAGCGTCACGGCGTGGCGGTCGGCCTGCTCGGCGACGATGCGTTCGTGCTCGATGACGAGGGCGCGAGACGCGGGGGACGACCACTCGGCGGACGGGTTCACTCGCCCCAACCTAGCCCACGAGGAACACCTACCCGATCGGGTAGGTCAACCTGTGCCGTCGACCGGCCACGCGCCCCGCTCCCCCGGCGAATCATGGAGCCATGACTTCCCCCGACGCCGGCATCGCGGCATCCCTCTCCCGCATCGCGGGCGAGCTGACCTCGGTCGTCGATCGCCTCGCGACCGGTGACAGCGCGGACGACGTGCTCGAGGTGATGGCCGGCGCCGACCGCGTGTTCGTCCTCGGCGCCGGCCGCTCGGGCCTCGCGCTGCAGATGACCGCGATGCGCCTCATGCACCTCGGCCTCGCCGTGCACGTCGTCGGCGAGACCACCGCCCCCGCGATTCGCGCCGGTGATGTGCTGCTCACCGCCAGCGGCTCGGGAATGACGACCGCGATCGTCCGCGCCGTCGAGACCGCCACCGAGGTCGGCGCCCGCATCGTGGCAATCACCACCGCTCCCGACTCGCCCCTCGGGCAGGCGGCGGACGCCCTCGTCGTGGTCGCCGCCGCGACGAAGCTCGACCGCTCGGGCACGGCCTCCACCCAATACGCCGGCGGCCTGTTCGAGCAGGCCGTCGTGCTCTTCGGCGACGCGATGTTCGACGCGCTCTGGCAGCGCTCGGGCCTCTCGGCCGACGACCTGTGGCCCCGCCACGCGAACCTCGAATGACCCTCCACCCCGACAGTCAGGACCCCCCAATGAAGCTGCAGTTCGCCATGGACACCCTCTCCACCGAGGCCGCCCTCGACCTCGCCGCCGCCGCGGCCCCGCACGTCGACATCCTCGAGCTCGGCACCCCGCTCATCAAGAGCGAGGGCCTGTCGGCCATCACCGCGATCAAGAAGGCCCACCCCGACAAGATCGTCTTCGCCGATCTGAAGACGATGGATGCCGGCGAGCTCGAGGCCGACATCGCCTTCGGCGCCGGCGCCGACCTCGTGACGGTGCTCGGCAGCGCCGGAGACAGCACGATCGTCGGCGCCGTCACCGCCGCCAAGAAGCACGGCAAGGGCGTCGTCGTCGACCTCATCGGGGTCGCCGACAAGCCCGCCCGCGCCAAGGAGGTCATCGCCCTCGGCGTCGAGTTCGTCGAGATGCACGCCGGGCTCGACGAGCAGGCCGAGGAGGGCTTCACCTTCGCCACGCTGTTGCGCGACGGAGAAGCCTCGGGCGTGCCGTTCTCGGTCGCCGGGGGCGTCAACGCGTCGAGCATCGCCGACGTGCAGAAGGCGGGCGCCCAGGTCGCCGTCGCCGGCAGCGCCATCTACAGCGCTCCCGATGTGGGCGCCGCCGCCGCGGAGCTGCGCGCCGCGATCGTCTGAGCGCCGACCGCATCCCGAGAACGAAGACGGGCCGGACGATCGCTCGTCCGGCCCGTCGTCGTGTCGAGGGCCGGTCCTCGTTTCGTCCGTGCGACTCCGAGCGACCGGTCTAGCGTGGAGCGGTGACGACTTATCCGATTCTCCGGGCTCTCGCCGATCGCGCCTCGTTCTTCACCGCCCTCCGCCAGGACGCACTGGGCCAGGCGGCCGAGGAGCTCGGCGACCACCGATGGGACGTCGACCTCGCGACGGGGACGTTCGCGTTCTCGTCGACCACCGACCCGACCCGCAGATTCGTCTGCGGCGCGCACCTCATCGCGTCGATCGCCCCCGATCCCCGCTCCGTCCTGTGGGGGTGGGCGCACCCCGCGGGAGGCGGCGATCAGGGAGTGGCCGCGCAGCTGCGCGCCTACGGCGAGACCCACGGGATCGCCGAGCTCACCTCACCCGAGGTTCCGTTCCCCGCGGACGCCCCGGGCGACGCCGACTGGATCGCGCAGGTGTCGCACGAGATCGCCGGAGCCGCCGTCGACATCACCGGCCGCTCGGCGTACTACTCCGCACCCTCGGGTGAATCCGGCACGCGCGCGGTGCTGCTTCTCGATGCCCCGTTGCCCGCGCTGACCGTCGCCGAAGCGATGATCCGGATGCCACGCATCCTGTCGACCACGACGCCCGCCGATCCGCGCGGAGCCGTGTGGAACCTCGCGCGCTTGGCCGGGTGGACCATGACGTGGACCGACGAGGCGTTCTCGGGCGCCGTCGTCACCGACTCGTCCGGCTCGGTCACCTTCGACTTCGACGAGCAGGCGCGAATCACGTCGATGAAGGCCTCCCTCGGCGGCACCGCCTGAGAACGCGAAAGGGCCGCGCCGATGCGGCGCGGCCCTTTCGAACGGGAGTCAGTCCTCGTCGGCGTCTTCGTCGTCGTCTTCGTCGTCGTCGCCGATGATCTCGATGTCCTCGACCTCGAGCTCGGGCGTGAGCTGCACGTGCACGAGAGCGTCGGGGAACGAGGTCTGACCGGCGAAGACCACGATGATCGCGTCGGCGAACACGCCCACGCCGATCGCTTCGAGGTCGGTGCGCAGGTCGACGTCGGCATCGAGCTCGTCGTCATCGAGGGCGTCCTCGATGTCGCTCGAGATCTCTTCGACGATGGCGCGCCAGCGCTCCTCGCCGACCGAGAGCACGTCCTTGAGGTTGCTCATGATCGCGTCGAGGTCGGGGGCTTCTTCTTCGTCGATCTCGGGGTCGAGGTCGACCTCCACCTCGACGCCGGCGGCATCCAGGTGTCCGGAACCGATGACGCTGTCTTCGTCGATCTGGGCGTCTTCGAGCAGGCCGCTCTCGGTGACGCGGCGGAGGAGGTCGTTCAGCACGGACTCAGTCATGAGAAAACCTTGCCACGTCGCACGCGCTCGCGCCTCCCCATTGCGTGCGACGCTCCGTCTGTTCAACCGGCGGCATGCCGTGGTTCACCGTCAGGGGGTGGTGGCGCGCTCCGCCGCCTCGACGACGTTGGTCATCAGCAGGGCCACGGTCATGGGTCCGACACCGCCGGGGTTCGGCGAGACGAAGCCGGCCACGTCGGCGACGTCGGGGTGCACGTCGCCGTACACGCGCGACTTC
Source organism: Microbacterium sp. 16-032 (assembly GCF_041079455.1). NCBI lineage: Bacteria > Bacillati > Actinomycetota > Actinomycetes > Micrococcales > Microbacteriaceae > Microbacterium > Microbacterium sp. 16-032. The sequence goes on from NZ_JBFYGQ010000005.1 coordinate 99,860, forward strand.
CCGGTCTCGGGGTCGGTCTCGCGCGTGACACCCACGTCGAGGACGGCCGCGCCGGGCTTGACGTCCTCCGCGCGCACGATGTGCTTCACGCCCGCGGCGGCGACGATCACGTCGGCCTCCCGCAGGTGCTTCGCCAGGTCGGCGGTGCCGGTGTGGGTAAGGGTGACGGTGGCGTTGATCTCGCGGCGGGTCAGCAGCAGCCCGATAGAGCGGCCGATGGTCACGCCGCGGCCAACGACGACGACCTCTTTGCCCTTCAGGTCGTAGTCGTTGCGAAGCAGCAGCTCGATGACCCCGCGCGGCGTGCACGGCAGGGGCGTGTGGATCGGGGCGTTGACGTTGAGCACCAGACGACCGAGGTTCGTGGGGTGCAGGCCGTCGGCATCCTTCGCCGGATCGATGCGCTCCAGGATGGCGTCGGTGTCGATGTGCTTCGGCAGCGGGAGCTGCACGATGTAGCCGTGGCACGCGGGGTCGGCGTTGAGCCGGTCGATGACGGCCTCGACCTCGTCCTGCGTGGCCTCGGCGGGCAGCTCGACCTGAATCGAGTTCATGCCGATCGCCTCGGACTGCTTGTGCTTCATACCGACGTACAGCTGCGAGGCGGGGTCGGCGCCCACGAGCACGGTGGCGATGCCCGGCACGATGCCGCGTTCGCGCAGGGCCGCGACGCGCTCGGTGAGCTCCGCCTTGATCGCCGCCGACGCGGCCTTACCGTCGAGAATCGTCGCCGTCATGGCATCCCTCGTTCTGTGTCTGTCGTTCGTGGTGTCGCGAAGTCGCCGCCCCGCAACCCCTCGGCGATAAACGCCGATCCTGTCGAGACGCGCCGCCTCACACCGTGTTTCGGAAGAAAGGGCGTTTGTCGCGGCTGGGCGCCGCGCGAATGCGACGCGCGGGCTGCGCGGCGGGAAGCGTGGGCCGGATGCCGGCATCCGGCGCCGCGCGAAGAGCGGCCGCCCACCGGGACGGGGCCGCCGCAGCAGCCCCGCCCCGGCCGGGGGTCACTGCTGCAGGTCGGGGTACAGCGGGAAGGCGTCGGCGAGGGTCGCGACGCGCGCGCGCAGGGCCTCGACATCGGCGCCGGGGATCAGCGCGAGCGCGATGATGTCGGCCACCTCGGTGAACTCCGCGTCGCCGAAGCCGCGGGTCGCGAGCGCCGGCGTGCCGATGCGCAGACCCGAGGTCACCATCGGCGGACGCGGGTCGTTCGGCACCGCGTTGCGGTTGACCGTGATGTGGATGTCGTGCAGCAGGTCTTCGGCCTGCTTGCCGTCGATCGCGGCCTCGCGCAGGTCGACGAGCACGAGGTGCACGTCGGTGCCGCCCGAGCGCACGGCGATGCCGGCGTTCTTCACGTCGTCCTGGGTGAGGCGGTCGGCGAGGATCGCCGCTCCGCGCAGGGTGCGCTCCTGGCGTTCTGTGAACTCGGGCGTCATCGCGAGCTTGAACGCCGTCGCCTTCGCGGCGATGACGTGCATGAGCGGTCCGCCCTGCTGTCCGGGGAAGACCGCGGTGTTGATCTTCTTGGCCAGGTCGGCGTCGTTGGTGAGGATGAGGCCCGAGCGGGGGCCGCCGATCGTCTTGTGCACGGTGGTCGAGACGACGTGCGCATGCGGGATCGGCGAGGGGTGCACGCCCGCGGCGACGAGACCGGCGAAGTGCGCCATGTCGACCCACAGCAGGGCGCCCACCTCGTCGGCGATCGCGCGGAAGGCGGCGAAGTCGAGCTGGCGGGGGTAGGCCGACCAGCCGGCGATGATGACCTTCGGCTTGTGCTCGAGGGCGAGGCGGCGCACCTCGTCCATGTCGATGATGCTGGTCTCGGGGTCGACGCCGTAGGCGACGATGTCGTACAGACGGCCCGAGAAGTTGATCTTCATGCCGTGGGTCAGGTGACCGCCCTGGTCGAGGGCGAGGCCCAGCAGCGTGTCACCGGGGCGGGCGATCGCGTGCAGCACCGCGGCGTTGGCCGAGGCGCCCGAGTGGGGCTGGACGTTGGCGAACTCGGCGCCGAACAGCTGCTTGGCGCGCTCGATGGCGAGCGACTCGGCGACGTCGACCTCTTCGCAGCCGCCGTAGTAGCGACGACCGGGGTAGCCCTCGGCGTACTTGTTGGTCAGCACCGAGCCCTGCGACTGCAGCACCGAGACGGGGACGAAGTTCTCGGACGCGATCATCTCGAGGTAGCCGCGCTGGCGGTTGAGTTCGCGCTCGAGGACCTCGGCGATCTCGGGGTCGACCTCGGAGAGGGGGGCGTTGAAGTACGGATCGGTCATGCGATCTCCTTGACGATGGTTCCGGACGCCGCGGGCTCGGCGAGCCCGCGTAGATACCGCATCGACCCAGGCGTGCGGTCGAATACCGTCAAGCGGTCGCTCCCCGGTGGTTCCCCACCTCAACGCCAGTCGCGACGGTGCCACTTTAGCGGGTAAACCCCTCGCGGCCCCACGCGTCGTGGCATCCACCGTTCCTCCACAGGTTCCGCCCCACCGGGGTCCGGTCCCTTCGGCCGGGCCTCGATCGCGCCGCCGTCGGCTCGACGCCGAGGGATCGCGGATGCCGCGGCCCGAGGCCCGCGTAAAATGGCGGGGTGACCGACTCCCGCAATGTCCGCGCCCAGGCGCCTCTCGCTCCCGGCATGCGCCCCCGGCCGTCGGCGTGGGAGATCGGCAGCGTCGTCTGCGGCCTGTTCGCCTTCGTGACCCTCGCGGTCTGGGGCTTCCTGGCCTGGCCGTTCCCCTGGAACATCGTGGCCGGCATCGGCGCCCCGGCCCTGGCGATCCTGGTGTGGGCGCTCTTCGTCTCGCCGCGCGCCGTTCTCGCCGTGCACCCGTTCGTGCGCGCCCTCGTCGAACTGTTCGTCTACGCCGCCGCCACGGTGGCCTGGTGGAGCATGGGTCAGGCCTGGGTCGGCCTCATCTTCGCGATCGTCGCCGTCGTCCTAGGCGCTCTGAACGGCCGCCGGCGCCTGGCATGACGCCCCACGGGACGGCGGATTCCGCGCCGTCCGCGCGCTCCCGGGCGGCGGCTGACCGCACGCTCGAGCTTCTGCGGGCCGAGCTCGGCGAGCGCGTCGACACCTCGCCCGCGGCCCTCGACGCCGCGCGGGCCGACAAGTCGGGCCACGCCGCCGAGGGACTCCCCCTCGCGGTCGTGCACGCGGGATCCATCGCCGATGTCCAAGCGGTCATGCGCGTCGCCACGGCCACCCGCACCCCGGTGGTCCCGCGCGGAGCGGGCACCGGCCTCGCCGGAGGCGCGAACACCGGCGGCGGCGAGATCAGCCTGTCGCTGCGCGGCATGCACCGCATGCTCGAGGTGCGCCCCGACGACCTGCTGGCCGTCGTCGAACCCGGCATCCTGAACGCCGATCTCAACGCACAGCTCGAACCGCACGGGGTGTGGTGGGCGCCGGACCCCGCGAGCCGGGCCATCTCGACCGTCGGCGGCAACATCGCCACCGGCGCGGGTGGCCTGCTGTGCGCGAAGTACGGCGTGGTGCGCGACGCGGTGCTCGGTGTCGACCTGGTGCTCGCCGACGGGCGCCTCCTCCACCTCGGTCACCGCAGTGTCAAGGGCGTGACCGGCCTCGACCTGACCTCCCTGGTCATCGGGTCGGAGGGCACGCTCGGTGTCGTCGTCGGCGCGACGCTCAAGCTCCGTCGCCTCGTCGAGGGCGAGCGCGTGACCCTCACGGCCCTGTTCGAGGGCGTGCGGGCCGCCGCCGTGGCGTCGGCCGCGGTCACGGCATCCGGTATCCAGCCCGCGATCATGGAGCTGATGGATGCCACGAGCCTCGCGGCCGTGCACCGCCTGCTGTCGCTGCCGGCCCCCGTCGCCGGCGCCGCCCAGCTGACCGTGCAGACCGACGGACCCGTCGCCGTCGACGAGGCGCGCGCGGTCGCCGAGGTGCTGCGCGCCGCCGGAGGCACGGTGACCGTCGCCGCCGATGCAGCGGAGGGCGAGGCGCTGCTGGCCGTCCGCCGCGCGATGCATCCCGCGATGGAGACCCTCGGCACGACCCTCATCGAAGACGTGTCGGTGCCGCGCAGCGCCCTGCCCGACATGTTCGACGAGATTGCGCGGATCGAGCGCGAGTTCGGCCTCGTCATCCCCGCGGTCGCCCACGCGGGCGACGGCAACCTGCACCCCAACTTCGTGTTCGAGGGGCCCGAGGTGCCGCCGATCGTGTGGGAGGCGGCGGAGGAACTCTTCCGCGCGGCACTGGCGCTGGGCGGCACCCTCACCGGAGAGCACGGGATCGGCGTGCTCAAGCGGCGCTGGCTCGCCGATGAGCTCGGCGACGACCAGTGGACTCTGCAGCGCGACATCGCCCGGGTCTTCGACCCGCTCGGCATCCTGAATCCGGGCAAGGTCTTCACCCCCTGAGCGGTGCGTTGCGCGGCCGTTCCGGCCGCGTCGCGCCACCGACGTGATCAGACCGTGATATTGCTCACGGTGTACGCGCAACATCCGCTCGTAGCATGGGAAGACTGACTATCGGGGGGTTTGACTTATGACCGACGGCGCACCTGGCACCGACGGCGCGACCTACGCCTGGGCACCGCCCGAGCCGACGAAGCGCAAGAACCGTTCCGGCCTCTGGATCGGCATCCCCGCCGGCGCGACGGCCGTGGCTCTCATCGCCGCCTCCCTCGTGCTGATCGCACCGGGTGCATCGGTCGCGGGCGTGCAGATCGGCGGCCTGACCGCCGGCGCCGCCGCCCAGGCGATCTCGAACCGCCTGGCCGAGACCACGATCACCGTCGACTCCCCCGCCGGCGCTGTCACCGTCACGGGAGCCGACCTCGGCGCGACCGTCGACGCCGCCGCCCTCGCCGATAAGGCCTTCGCCGACAACCCCATGTGGAAGCCCGCTTCGTGGTTCCCCGAGGGCACCGGCGTGCAGGTGCAGGTGAACGCCGACGAGGCCGCCACCGCGCTGAAGAACCGCGCCCCCGGCACCTACCGCGCGCCCGTCGACGCTTCCATCGCGTACGACGCGGGCTCGCAGGCGTACGTCGCCACCCCCGCCGAAGCCGGCGAGGGCATCGACGTCGCCGCCGTGACAGCGGCCCTCCAGTCCGCGTTCGACGCGGGCCAGAGCACCGCGACCGTCACCGCGAGCCTCGTGCCCGTCGACGCCCCCGTCTCGACCGACGAGGCCGGCGCCGCTGTCGCCACGCTCAACGGCATCCTGGATTCGGTCGGCTTCTACGTCGGCGAGGAGCGCACCGTCCCCGTCGACCGAGCGACCGCCGCTTCGTGGCTCACGGTCACCCCCGACGGCAAGGGCGACTTCGCCATCTCGGCCGATCAGGCCGCGATCCAGTCCGCCGTCGCGGGCCTCCCGGGTGCGGTCGACCGCGCCGCCGTCAACGCCGACGTGATCGTCGACACCGGCGGAGAGGTCATCAAGGCGCTCACCGAGGGGCAGTCGGGCCGCGCGCTCGGCGACACCAGTGGGGTGGCCGCAGCCTTCGCGAAGCAGCTCGCCGAGGGCAACGGTCGCTACGCCCTGCCCGTGACCGAGACGCCGTTCGACACCACCAAGACCGAGCGCCGCATCGACGTCAACCTCAGCACGCAGACCACCACGCTGTGGCAGAACGGCCAGGTGTACCGCACGTACACGATCTCGTCGGGCGCGGGCGATCACGCCACCCACACCGGTAACTTCCGCATCGGCTGGAAGACCGCGATGCAGGACATGGGCTGCGTCCCCGGCTACGACTACTGCACCAAGGACGTCCCCTGGGTCGCGTACTTCAACGGCGACGAGGGCTTCCACGGCACGTACTGGCACAACAACTTCGGCACGCCGATGAGCCACGGCTGCATCAACATGACCATCCCGCAGGCCAAGGAGCTGTACGACTGGGCCTACCGCGGTACCGAGGTCTCGGTCCACTACTGAGCCCGGATCCCTGGAGAGGGGCGGATGCTTCGGCATCCGCCCCTCTGCTTTTCTCCCTGCGCGCCTCGCGTCCCGCGTCGCCCCGCCGCGACCGAACGCAGGACTTCCGTCCTCAAGCCCGCCCCGACACCCCGCTTCCGGGGCCCCGGCGCGCACAACTCCTGCAATCCGGCCCGTCCGGGCCCTCCGAAGGGCCCGAGAACCGCTGATTGCAGGAGTTGTGCCGACAGCTCGGCGCACCTAGGGCCGACCGCCCAGCCCGGGAAGACCGGCTGAGCGGCCCGTGCCGAACCGTCGCTCGATCAACGGCCGTGGTCCCTGCATCCGGACACCACACAGGACTTCCGCCCTGAAGCCGGCCCAGACACCCCGCTTCCGGGGCCCCGGCGCGCACAACTCCTGCAATCAGGCCCGTCCGGGCCCTCCGAAGGGCCCGAGAACCGCGGGTTGCAGGAGATGTGCCGCGCCGACGATCCGAGCCGCGGCCCGGACATGCAGAAGGGGCGGATGCCGTGTGGCATCCGCCCCTTCCGGGTTTCAGGATCAGCGCAGGGCGTCGACCACGGCGTTCAGCGTGGCCGAGGGGCGCATGATCTTCTCGACGAGCTCCGTGTTCGGGCGGTAGTACCCGCCGATCTCGGCGTGGTGGCCCTGGACGGCGTTGAGCTCGGCGACGATCGTCTGCTCCTCCGCGGCCAGCTTCTCGGCGACCGGGGCGAAGACCTGGGCGAGGTCGGCATCGGTCGACTGCTTCGCCAGCTCCTGCGCCCAGTACAGGGCGAGGTAGAAGTGGCTGCCGCGGTTGTCGATGGTGCCGAGGGCACGGCCGGGCGACTTGTCGTTCTCGAGGAACGTGCCGGTCGCGGCGTCGAGGGTCTGCGCGAGCACGCGGGCACGGTCGTTGCCCGTGGTGTCGGCGAGGTGCTCGAGCGAGGCCGCGAGGGCGAAGAACTCACCCAGCGAGTCCCAGCGGAGGTAGTCCTCTTCGACGAGCTGCTGCACGTGCTTCGGGGCCGAGCCGCCGGCACCGGTCTCGAACAGGCCACCGCCCGCGAGCAGCGGGACGATCGACAGCATCTTGGCGCTCGTGCCCACCTCGAGGATCGGGAACAGGTCGGTGAGGTAGTCGCGCAGCACGTTGCCGGTGACCGAGATCGTGTCCTCACCGCGGCGGATGCGCTCAAGCGAGTACGTCGTCGCCTCGGCGGGGGCGAGGATCTCGATGGTGAGGCCCTCGGTATCGTGGTCGGCGAGGTACTCGTGCACCTTGGCGACGAGGTTGCGGTCGTGCGCGCGGGTCTCGTCGAGCCAGAACACGGCCGGGACGCCGGCGGCGCGGGCGCGCGTGACGGCGAGCTTGACCCAGTCGCGGACGGCGACGTCCTTGGTCTGGGTCGCGCGCCAGATGTCGCCCGTGCTGACCTCGTGCTCGAGCAGCACGTCGCCGTTCGACGCGACGACCTGCACGAGGCCGGGAGCGCCGATCTCGAAGGTCTTGTCGTGGCTGCCGTACTCCTCGGCGGCCTGGGCCATGAGACCGACGTTCGGCACCGAGCCGATGGTGGCCGGGTCGAGAGGTCCGTTGGCGATGACGTCCTCGATGGTCGCCTGGTAGACACCGGCGTACGAGGAGTCGGGGATCACGGCGAGCGTGTCGTCCTCTCCCCCGTCGGCGCCCCACAGCTTTCCGCCGTTGCGGATGAGCGCGGGCATCGACGCGTCGACGATCACGTCGCTCGGCACGTGCAGGTTGGTGATGCCCTTGTCGCTGTTGACGTATGACAGGCGGGGGCCGGATGCCAGAGCGTCGCGGATCTCGGAGGCGATGGCGTCGCCGCCCTCGACGTTCGACAGACCCGCGAGGATCGAGCCGAGGCCGTCGTTGGGGGTCAGGCCGGCCGCGGCGAGAGCGTCGCCGTGGCGGTCGAACACGTCGGCGAAGAACGCCTTGACGACGTGGCCGAAGATGATCGGGTCGCTGACCTTCATCATCGTGGCCTTCAGGTGCACCGAGTAGAGCACGTCGTCGGCCTTCGCCTGCGCGAGGGTGTCGGCGAGGAAGGCGTCGAGGGCCGCGGCCGAGAGGAACGTGGCATCCACGATCTCGCCCTGGAGGACCTTGAGGCCCTCCTTCAGCGTGGTGGTGGAGCCGTCGGCGGCCACGTGCTGGATGGTGAGCACGTCGTCGTCGCCGAGCACGACCGACTTCTCGTTCGAGCGGAAGTCGTCGTGACCGAGGGTCGCGACGCGGGTCTTCGAACCCTCGGCGAACGCCTTGTTGCGGTGGGGGTGCTTCTTCGCGTAGTTCTTCACCGCGAGCGGGGCGCGGCGGTCGCTGTTGCCCTCGCGCAGCACGGGGTTCACAGCGGAGCCCTTGATGCGGTCGTAACGCGCGCGCACGTCCTTGTCTTCGACGCTCGACGCCTCATCGGGGTAGTCGGGGATGTCGTAGCCCTGCGACTGGAGCTCCGCGATCGCGGCCTTCAGCTGCGGGATGGATGCCGAGATGTTCGGCAGCTTGATGATGTTCGCCTCGGGCAGCGTGGCGAGACCGCCGAGCTCGGCCAGCGCGTCGCCGACCTGCTGCTCGGGCGTGAGGCGCTGCGGGAAGGCCGCGAGGATGCGGCCGGCGAGCGAGATGTCGCGGGTTTCGACGTCGACACCCGCCTGCTTCGTGACGGCCTGCACGATGGGCAGGAACGACGCGGTGGCGAGAGCCGGCGCCTCGTCGGTGTACGTGTAAATGATGGTGGAATCGGGCACGTCAGATCTCTCCGTAGAGGCGGCCAGGGTTGCGATTCAGCCTATCGCACGTGGGCAAAGTCTCTTGATGTCGAGATAGTTCTCGGCATCCCTCCGCCGTCCCGTGCGGACTTCTCAGCCCCGGATGCCGTGCTCTCGCGCGGTCCGCGGGTGCGCCAGGCTCTCGCGGGGAACGTCGACCGCCCGCGCCCACCCCGGTCCCTCGACCACGATGCCGCGAGCGACGAGATCGTCGATGGCGGCATCCACCTCTCGAGCGATCTCGGGCGCGACCTCTCCCCCGACCACCATCGACACGATGACGCGGCTGAGATCGTTCACCGTGCGCGCCGTGAGGACGACGACCGCCTGCATCGAGAGGGGTCCGACGCGGGTGGTGAGCAGGGACAGACCGGTCCCGTTGAAGAGCGTGTCAGCGATGAAGCTGCCACGTTCGTAGACGCTGAGCGTCTCTCCCGTCGCACCCGGGTTCGCGTGGGCCGCTCGCTCCGGCGCGGCACGCAGATGTGCGCGCTGCAGAGCCTGCTCGAACGCGAGCAGAACGGCATCCTGAACGCCCTGCGGAACGTGCACCGTGCAGGACAGGGCGATCCGGTGACGCCCCGCGCTCGTCTCGGGCGCTCGCAGGGGCCGGTCAGCATCGTGCACCCGCCCAGCGTATGCACAGGTGACGAGAACCGCATGCGACGGCATGCGATCTTGGGGGCGGGGTGGGGGTGCCGCTAGCCTGGGCCCATGGCTGACCTGCGTCTCGTCGAACTGTCCGCCGCCACGATCGTGGCCGTGAACACCCTGTCGCTCAAGCCCGGGCAGGAGCAGTTCCTCGCGCCGGTCAGTTACGGCATCGCGGCGACCGTCAGCAACCCGCAGACGTCGTGGCAGCGCGTCGTGCTCGACGGCGACGAGGTCGTCGGCTTCGTCAGCGCGAACTTCGACCCGGACGCGCACGAGGAGCACTTCCGATCGGTGCTGTGGCGCATCAACGTCGACGCCGACGAGCAGGGCCGCGGTGTCGGCAGCTACGCGATCGCCGCCGTCCTCGAGGAGGCCCGGGGCCGCGGCATGGACCACGTCGACGTCATCTACGAGCCCGGCGTCGGCGGACCCGAGGCGTTCTTCCAGCGCGTGGGCTTCGAGCCCGTCGGCGAGACCGAGTACGGCGAGATCATCGCCCGCGCCAGCGTCTGACCCGTTCTCGGGCCGACCCGCTGTCCCCCGCTGACTGTTCTCGGGTAGACCCGCGGTGCCCCGGTGAGGGGCGCCGCCGCGCGAACGCGTCGCGCGCGGTCGCAGAGTGCTCCCGGCGATGTTCGGCAGAAATACGGATGCCACGCCCCCGAGGGAACGTGGCATCCGGTGTGCGCTGCCGTCTCAGACGAGGGACTCGCGCCAGGCGGCGTGCAGCTGGGCGAACTTGCCCGTCCCCGCAATCAGGGCGGCGGGAGTGTCGTCCTCGATGATGCGGCCGTGCTCCATCACCAGGACGCGGTCGGCGATTGCCACCGTGGACAGGCGGTGGGCGATGATGATGGCCGTGCGGTCGGCGAGGAGCGTCTGCAGCGCGTTCTGGATCTGGCGTTCGCTCGGGATGTCGAGAGAGGCGGTGGCCTCGTCGAGGATCAGAACGGCCGGGTCGGCCAGGAACGCGCGAGCGAACGAGATCAGCTGACGCTGCCCCGCCGAGACGCGGCCACCGCGCTTGTTCACGTCGGTGTCGTAGCCGTCGGGCAGCTTCGAGATGAACGCGTCGGCACCCACGGCGCGAGCGGCGGCGCGGATCTCGTCCATGGTCGCGTCGGGCTTTCCGAGGGCGATGTTGTCGGCCACCGTTCCGCTGAACAGGTACGCCTCCTGCGTGACCATGACGATCGCGCGCCGCAGATCCTTGGGGTGCAGGAGGCGGAGGTCGACCCCGTCCAGGGTCACCGCCCCCTTCGAGGGGTCGTAAAACCGCGAGACCAGTTTCGCCAGCGTCGACTTTCCGGCACCCGTCGTCCCGACGAGGGCGACGGTCTGCCCCGCCGGGAGGTCGAGCGAGAAGTGCGGCAGGATGACGCGGTCGTCGGAGTACCCGAAGGTCACCTCGTCGAACCGCACGTGGCCCTTCGCGGTCCACAGGTCGACGGGGTCGGTCGGGTCGGGAACCGTCGGCTCCTCTTCCAGAACCCCCGAGACCTTCTCGAGCGCCGCCGTCGCCGATTGGTAGGAATTGAGGAAGAACGCGACTTCCTGCAGCGGCGAGAAGAAGTTCCGCACGTACAGCACCGCCGCGGTGAGCACACCGATCTCGAGGGGCCCGGCGATCACACGACCGCCACCCCAGAGCAGGACGACGGCGACCGAGACCGCGGCGACCGCCATGATCCCGGGTTCGAACGTGCCGAACAGCTTGATCGAGCGCATGTTGACGTCGCGGTAGTCGGCCGCGAGCTTGCCGAACTCCTGATCGTTGCGGGGCTCCTTGCGGAACGCCTTCACCGCGCGGATGCCGGTCATCGACTCGACGAACTTCACGATGACCTGGGCACTGATCACGCGCGACTCGCGGTAGATCACCTGCGAACGCGAGTAGAACCAGCGCATCAACAGGTACATGGGGATTCCCATGACCGTCAGGATCAGCCCCGACTGCCAGTCGATCAGGAAGAGCGCCCCGAGGGTGAACAGGCCGTAGAGCACGCCGGACACGAGCTCGTTGAGGCCACCGTCCAGCAGCTCGCGGATCGTGTCGAGGTCGCTCGTCTGACGCGAGATGATGCGGCCCGAGGTGTACGACTCGTGGAACTCCAGGCTGAGCTTCTGCGTGTGCAGGAAGATCCGCTTGCGCAGATCGAGCATGACCGCCTGCGTGAGACGAGCGGCCACCACGACGTACCACCCGATGAGGACGGCACCGCCGATCCCCGCGAGCAGGTACACGCCCACGACGCCGATGGTCGGCATCCAGTCGGATCGTTCGATGACGGCCGGCAGGGCGTTGTCGATACCGAAGGCGATCAGCGCGGGACCGGCGACGCGCAGAGCGGTCGACACGACGAGGACGGCACCGGCGAGGACGAGCTGCCAGCGCAGGGGCGACACGAGCGTGCCGAGGAGGCGCAGCGAACGCTGGCGGATCGACCGGCTCTCGTCGCGCGTGTAGTCGGAGCGGTCTTCGCCGCTGGTTCCGGACACGGTGGCGGTGCTCATCGGGTCGCCTCCTTGTCGGCGAGGGCATCATCGGTCATGACGGGAATGGCCCCGGTGCGGGCTTCGCGTTCGGCCTGCTCGGCCTCTTCGAGGCTCGAGATCACGTAGCGGTAGTGGTCGCTCTCGCGCAGCAGATCGGAGTGCGTGCCGACCGCGGTGATGCGACCCTCTTCGAGAAGGGCGACCCGATCGGCGAGGGTCACCGTCGACGGGCGGTGCGCGACGACCAGGGCGGTCGTCTCGCTGAGGACCTCGCGCAGGGCGTCCTCGACGAGCGCCTCGGTGTCGACGTCGAGTGCCGACAGCGGATCGTCGAGCACGAGCACGGCCGGGCGCGCGGCGACGGCGCGCGCAAGGGCGAGACGCTGACGCTGTCCGCCCGAGAGGCTGAGCCCCTCTTCACCGATGACGGTGTCGAGTCCGTCCGGCAGGTCGTAGACGAACTGGGCCTGGGCGACCTGCAGGGCTTCGCGCAGGATGTCCTCGGCCTCGTCCGAACCAGGCGTCAGGTCTTCTCGACCCAGCAGCACGTTGTCGCGCACGGTCTGCGAGAACAGCGTCGCGTCTTCGAAGGCCATACCGACGTGACGCCGCAGCTCGGCGAGTGTGAGGTCGCGGACATCCACGCCGTCGATCAGCACGCGCCCGCCCGTGACGTCGTACAGGCGACCGGGCAGGGTCGTCAACGTCGTCTTTCCCGAACCCGTGAGGCCGACGAGGGCCATCGTCTCACCGGGGTGCAGGACCAGGTCGACGCCGTCGAGCAGGTCGCGCTCGGTGTCGGCGGCATCCTGGTACCGGAAGTGGGCGTTCTCGAACGTGAGTTCGCCGCGGGGTTCGGTGAGCGTACGGGGGTTCTCGGGGTCGACGATGGTGTTCTGCTCGTCGAACACCTCGAAGATGCGATCGGTCGCGGTGCGCGCGTCCAGGAGGAACGAGAACAGGAAGCCGATCGACTCCATCGGCCACCGCAGCACCGTGGCCATCGCGAAGAACGCGACCAGCTCGGGCACCTGCAGCTGGCCCAGCTGCGTCAGCACGATGCCCGCGCCGAGGCACACCGCGAAGGCGATGTCGGGCAGAAGAACCAGCCAGAACCAGATCCATCCGATGGCGCGGGCTTTGTCGATCTCGGTCTCGCGCAGCGACTCGGCCTGGCGGGTGAACTTCCTGAGCGCGTGCGCGCCCCGCCCGAACGCCTTGAGGACGCGGATGCCGTGGACGCTCTCTTCCACGGACGTGGCGAGGTCTCCGGCCTGGTCCTGGCTCTGGCGGGTCAGCGCGCCGTAGCGCTTCTCGAAGCGGAAGCCGACGTAGATCACGGGCGCCGAGGTGACGAGGAACAGCGCGCCGAGGAGCCAGTGCCAGCGGAAGAGCAGGACGGCGCCGATGGCGATCGTCAGCATGTTGACCACGAGGAGGATGACGCCGAAGGCCAGCCAGCGGCGGAGCATACTGATGTCCTGCATCATGCGCGAGAGCAGCTGACCGGACTGCCACCGGTCGTGGAACGCGACCGGCAGACGCTGCAGGCGCGAGTAGAACGACTGACGGAGGTCGTACTCGACCTTGGTCGCCGGCGCGAGCACGAACCATCGGCGCAGCCACACCATCGCGGCCTCGGCGAGACCGAGACCGAGCACCGCGAGCGAGCCCCACACCAGGGCTGCAGGATCGAGCGAGGCGATGGGACCGGCGACGATCTGCTCGAGCACCAGCGGGATCGCCAGCGCCAGGAGGCTCGCGATGAGGGCGGTCACGGCACCCGCGATGAGACGCGGGAGCACGGGCCGTGCGATGGGGAGAAGCCGCGCGAGCGCGCGCGGTGTCGAAAGACGGGGCGGAGGCGTAGAGGGAGTCATGATCCTCGTGGGGTCGAAGCGGGCGCCGGGATCGGGCGCGGAAAGAGGTGCCAGGGGCGCGACGAAGGTCGTCGATCGGGGCGGAGCGGGGCGCCGGAGCGCGGACGCGGAGCCCTAGGGGCGTCGGCCGGGTCGTGCAGCACGGGAGGGTGCGGCGGCAACAGGGGCGACGGGGGCGTCGGTCTGGTCCATGGCATCCTCCTTGTTCGGTGAAGCTTCCGCGGGGGGACGGCAGCCCTCCAGGATATCCCTGAGAAAACGCTGGAGGCAAGAGTGTCTTGTGACGACGGGCCGGTCAGACGGCGGATTCGCGTGCCAGCAAGCTCTCTTTCACGTGCGTGCCCCAGGCGAAGCCGCCCATCGACCCGTCGCCGCGCAGCACGCGATGACAGGGCACGAAGAGCGCGACCGCGTTCCGCGCGCAGATGGACGCCGCCGCCCGCACGGCCGACGGTGAGCCGAGCGCCGCGGCGAAGCCCGTGTAGGTGAGGGGCGTTCCCACCTCGATCGCTCGCAGCGCCTCCCACCCGGCGAGCTGGAGGGGTGTCCCCCACTGCGAGACGGCGACGGCGTCGATCGCGGCGAGGTCACCGCTGTAGTACCTGCGCACCGCCTCGGCCGCCGAGGTGTCGCCGGGGCGGATGTCGGCGGGTCGTCGCTCAGGGCGGAGGCGCGCGAGGACGGCGTCGGTGTCGTCGGTCCAGCCGGATACGAGCACCCGGTCGGCCTCATCGGCGAGGATCGCGAACGGCCCGTCGGGGGTCTCGACGAACTGGAGGGTGGCAGCGGTCATGCGAGATTCTCGCTCTCGGTCTCGGGTGCGGGTGAGGAAGGCAGGACGATGTCGGTGCGGAGGCGGGGGCTTCGCCGGCGGGTGGGCGCCGCGGCGACCGCGGCCCCGGACTCCGCCGGCGCGCGCCAGGCCTGCGTCACGGGCGCGGCGTACCAGTAGTGCGCCATCGCGTAGCTGCGCCAGGGCGCCAGCCGCTGCGACCAGCTCGTGAAACCGGCCGGATCGGAGGGGAGGCCGAGGGCCGCCGCACCGGCGCGGGCGGCCACGTCTCCGGGGAGGAGGACGTCCGGGTCGCCGAGCACGCGCATCCGCACGTAGTCGGCGGTCCACGGGCCGATCCCCCGCATCGCCAGGAGCCGCTCCCGTTGCTCGGCACCGTCGTCGCCGGCGCCGAGCTCGAGGCTGCCGTCGGCCAGCGCCGCCGCCGTCTCGACGATCGCCCGCATGCGCGCGGCGGGGCCGCGTAAGACCTCGAGCCCGCGCTCGGCGATCACCGCCGGCGAGGGGAAGAGCGTGAACGGCCGAGGACCGACGGCGGTCTGCTCGCCGAGTTCGGCGGTCAAACGCCCCTGCATCGTGCGGGCCGAGGCCACGCTGATCTGCTGCCCGATCATGGCGCGAAGCAGCATCTCGTCGGCGTCGATCGCCCCGGGCACCCGGACGCCCGGGATCGCCGCGACGGCGGGAGCGAGTTCGGGATGCCGTGCGAGGGCCTCGTCGATCGCGAGCGGATCGGCGTCGAGGTCGAACAGCCTCCGAACGCGGGCGATGAGGGTACCCAGGTCGGCCAGGGCCGAGAGCCGGGCGCGCAGGCGAAGGCGCCCGTCGTCGGCGAGACGCACCTCGAACCACGCCGGCCCCGCCGGAAGACGCGCGACCCGCGCGAACGACCGGTCGTCGCCCTCTTCGACCCCGGGGATCGCGTGGGCCCTCATCCATCCGAACAGACCGATCGTGTCGATCGGCCCGCGGACGGGGAGGGCGAGGTCGATCTCGCCCGCCGAGGCTTCGAGCCCCGAGTCGCGCGAGCGCCGCGCACGGAGATGGCGTGGCGGCATGCCGAACACCTCCCCGATGGTGTCGGTGAACTGTCGGACGCTCGAGAACCCGGCCGAGAACGCGACATCGGCCGACGACAGGTCGGTGCCGACGAGCAACGCCCGAGCCGTGTGGGCCCGGTGCGCGCGGGCGAGGGCGAGTGGACCGGCCCCCAGCTCCGCGGTGAGCAGGCGCGTGAGGTGACGCGAGGAGTAGCCCAATCGGCGGGCGAGTCCCGGAACCCCTTCGCGATCGACGACACCGTCGGCGATGAGGCGCATGGCGCGCGCCACGACGTCGCCGCGGACGTCCCACAGGGGCGAACCGGGAGCCGCCTCGGGCAGACATCTCTTGCACGCGCGGTAACCGGCCTCGTGCGCGGCCGCCGAGGTGGCGTAGAACGTGACGTTCTCTTCCTTCGGCGTGCGCGCAGGGCAGCTCGGACGGCAGTAGATGCGCGTGGACCGGACCGCGGTGACGAACTGCCCGTCGAAGCGTCGATCGCGCGACTGGATGACGCGGTAGCGCTCGGCGAAGCCCGGGAGCTCGGGGACGGTGGTGGTCATGGCATCCACCCTGCCACCGACCTCCGACATCGGCTGGCGGAAATCGGACACGGCCGTGAGACGCCCGATCTCGGACTTCTCCCTCTGCCCGCCCGGGCGCAACCCCGATGCGATGTCGGAGGTCGTCGGTACCGTGAACACCATGAGCGAACGCGAATACGACCTCATCGTCATCGGCGCCGGCCCCGTCGGCGAGAACGTGGCCGACCGAGCCGTCCAGGCCGGCCTCACGGCAGCCATCGTCGAAACCGAGCTCGTCGGCGGCGAGTGCTCGTACTGGGCCTGCATGCCGTCGAAGGCTCTGCTGCGCAGTGCCGCCGCCCTGCGGGCCGCTCGCGACGTCGACGGCGCGAAGCAGGCGGTCACCGGCGACCTCGACATCGCCGCCGTACTGCGTCGACGCGACACCATGACCAGCAACTACGACGACTCCGGCCAGGTGCAGTGGTTGCAGGGCGCGGGCATCGATCTCGTGCGGGGCCACGGCACGCTCACGGGCGAGAAGACGGTCCGCGTCACCGCCGCCGACGGCACGACCACCGACCTCGTCGCGCGCCACGCGGTCGCCGTGTGCACCGGGTCGGCTGCGCTCCTTCCCGACATCCCGGGCCTGGCCGACATCTCGCCGTGGACCAGCCGCGAGGCCACCGCGGTCGAGCAGATCCCCGCCTCGCTCGCGATCATCGGCGGCGGGGTCGTCGGCGCCGAGATGGCCACCGCGTTCCAGAGCCTCGGCAGCGACGTCACGATCATCGCCCGCTCGGGACTGCTCGGCGGCAACGAGCCGTTCGCCGGAGAACTCGTCGCCGACTCCCTGCGCGAACGCGGCGTCACGGTCAAGACGGGCGCCGACACCACCTCGGCTCGTCGCGACGACGACGGTCGTGCCACCCTGGAGCTCTCCGACGGCACCACCGTCACCGCTGACGAGGTGCTCGTCGCGATCGGGCGCACGCCCCGCACGCAAGACCTGGGGGTGGATGCCGTGGGTCTGACGCCGGGCGCCTGGCTCGACGTCGACGACACCCTCCTCGTCCGCGGCTTCGACTGGCTGTACGCCGTCGGCGACGTCAACCACCGCGCGCTGCTCACCCACCAGGGCAAGTACCAGGCTCGCGCGGCCGGTGACGTCATCGCTGCCCGAGCGAAGGGCGACGAGATCGACGACGCGCCGTGGGGCGCGCACGTGGCGACCGCCGATCACGACGCGGTGCCCCAGGTGACCTTCACCGACCCCGAAGTGGCCTCGGTGGGGCTCACCGCGAAGAAGGCCGAAGAGAAGGGCCTGAACGTGAAGGTCCTCGATTACGACCTCGCGAGCGTCGCCGGCTCGAGCGAGCAGTCAGACGCCTACGTGGGCAAGGCCCGCGCGATCGTCGACCTCGATCGGGGCGTGCTGGTCGGTGCGACCTTCGTCGGCCCCGACATCGCCGAGCTGCTGCACTCCGCGACCATCGCGATCGTCGGCGAGGTGCCGGTGAAGCGGCTCTGGCACGCCGTCCCGTCGTACCCGACGGTCAGCGAGGTGTGGCTGCGCCTGCTCGAGACCCTGGGGCGCGACTCGGCCTGAGTCGGGGCGGGCGTGAGACGCCGATCGGTGCTCGACCGGGCAGGGGCATGGCCTGTCGCGTGTCGCTCGTCCCCCCGCCCCTCTCCCGAGGGAGTCGCACGAAATAAGGTCGCTTCATGTCACGCTCCGTCGCCCTGATCCGTGGAGTCGGTGGACCCACGGCGATGAAGATGCCCGCGCTGCGCGAAGTGCTGGCATCCGCCGGTCTGGGTGAGGTCGAGACGCTGCAGGTCGCGGGCAACCTCGTACTCAACCCGGGGCGGCGCAGTTCCGCCACCATCGCGAAGACGGTGCGCGCGGCGGTGCGGGACGGATTCGGCTTCGATCTGCCCGTCATCGTCCGCACACACGCCGAGCTCGCCGACGCGTACGCGCGCAATCCGTTCGCTTCCGATCCGGAGGGGCGGTGGGTGCAGACCGTCTTCCTCGACCAGCCCGCCTCCACGACCACTCTCGAGCTCCCTGCCGACGCGCCCGAGCAGGCCGTGGTCGACGGGCGCGAGGTGTTCGTGCGCTACCCCGACGGCATCGGGCGGTCCAAGGTACAGGCGAGCTACATCGAGAAGCGGCTCGGCGCCATCGGCACTGCGCGCAACGCCAACACCGTCGCGAAGCTCATCGCGATGAGCGCGTGAGCGCAGCGGCATCCGTCGCGTCGAGCGACGGGGGCGCCGCGGACCCGGTCGAGCGCTGACGGATCGTCACGGCGACCGCCGCACACGCGATGACAGCCAGACCGCCCGCGACGGTCCCCAGCGTGAGCGGCTCTCCGAGCACAAGGGCGGCCCAGGCCAGCGACAGCACCGGCTGGGCGAGCTGCAGCTGGCTGACACGAGCCATGGGTCCGATCGCGAGTCCGCGATACCAGGCGACGAATCCGAGGAACATGCTCACGACAGCCAGGTAGGCGAACGACCCCCACGCGGCGGAATCAGCGTTGATCGGCGTGCGGATCGCCGCGAACAGAGTGAGGCCGATCATCACCGGGCTCGACAGCACGAGCGCCCATGAGATCGTCTGCCACGCGCCGAGCTCGCGCGAGAGAACCCCGCCCTCGGCGTAACCGACGGCGGCAGCCACGACCGCGCCGAGCAGAAGCAGGTCGGTGGCGTGCAGCCCGTCGCCACCCGAGCCGCCGACCGCGAAGGCCACGGCGACGACGGCCCCGATCACGGCCGCGATGCAGAACCCGCGGCCGGGCCGCTCGCGCGTGCGGAGCACCGCGGCCGCGGCGGTGGCGGCGGGAAGCACGGCGATCACGACCGCGCCGTGACTCGCGGGCGCCGAGGTCAAGGCGAACGAGGTCAGCAGCGGAAAGCCCAGCACCGCTCCCCCGCCGACGATGGCCAGACGCGCGGCCTGCTTGAGCGACGGCATCCGGGATCTCGTCACCGCGAGCGCGACCCCCGCGATCGCCGCGGCCACGACGGCGCGGCCCGCCCCGACGAAAAGCGGGTCGAGCTGAACGACGGCGACGCGGGTGAAGATCACGGTGAACGAGAAGGCGAGCACGCCGAGACCACCCCACACGAGGCCGCGGCGCGAGACGTGTTCGGATGCGGGCTGCATCCCTCCACCCTGCGAGATCGGGCGCACCGCCCGCGCGGTCCACTCACCCCCGCGTGGCCTGCGGCTCGCCCTCGACCGGTTCGGGGCGAATCCCGTCGTTTGGGGCGGACATCTCACGCCCCAAACGACAAAACGCGCCCCAAAGCGGCCTCATCCACTCCGCGCGGTCCACCCCGCCCCGCGTGGCCTGCGGTCCGCGCTTCCCCCGGGTTTGGGGCGAATCCCGTCGTTCGGGGCGGACATCTCACGCCCCAAACGACAACAAGCGCCCCAAACCGCGCCCCGCGGGCCCTCGCAATGCCCCGCCCATGCCAAGGCCCACACCCCGAAACCCCACACCGCCCCCGCGACCGAGGTCGCGAGGGCGGTGCGAAGCGCGACGGCTCAGTGGAAGAAGTGGCGCTCTCCCGTGAAGAACATCGTGACGCCGGCGGCGCGCGCGGCGTCGACGACCTCGGCATCCCGAACCGATCCGCCGGGCTGGATGATCGCCGAGATGCCGGCGTCGATCAGCACCTGCGGGCCGTCGGCGAAGGGGAAGAAGGCGTCGGATGCCGCGATGGAGCCGGCGGCGCGGTCACCGGCGCGCTCGACCGCGAGGCGGCAGGAGTCGACGCGGTTGACCTGGCCCATGCCGATGCCGACCGTGGCCGAGCCCTTCGCGAGCACGATCGCGTTCGACTTCACCGCGCGGCACGACTTCCACGCGAAGATGAGGCTCTCCATGTCTTCGTCGGCGGGACGCTCGCCCGAGACGAGCTCCCAGTTCTTCGCGACCGACTCGATGTCGTCGGGGAAGCGATCGGCGTCCTGCAGCAGCAGGCCGCCCGACACGAGGCGGACGTCCATGCGCTCCTGCTGCCAGTCGTTCGGCAGGCGCAGCACGCGGAGGTTCTTCTTGAGCTTGAACACCTCGAGCGCCTCGGGCTCGAAGTCGGGCGCGATGATCACCTCGGTGAAGATGTCGCGCAGGTTCTCGGCCATCTTGAGCGTCACGGTCCGGTTCGCGGCGATCACGCCGCCGAAGGCCGAGACGGGGTCGCACTCGTGCGCGCGCAGGTGCGCCGAGGCGATCGGGTCGAGGGCGTTGGGGGCGGCGACAGCGATACCGCAGGGGTTCGCGTGCTTGATGATCGCCACGGCCGGCTTGACCATGTCGAAGGCGGCGCGGAGGGCCGCGTCGGCGTCGACGTAGTTGTTGTACGACATCTCCTTGCCCTGCAGCTGCGTGGCCTGGGCGATGCCGTGACCGCCGACGCGCGTGTAGATCGCGGCGCGCTGGTGCGAGTTCTCGCCGTAGCGCAGGGTCGACAGACGCTCGGCCTGGATGGTGAGGTGCGCGGGCAGGTCGATGTCGTCGGCGAGGGTGCCTTCGGCGAACCAGGTTGAGACGGCGGTGTCGTAGGCGGCGGTGTGCGAGAAGGCGCGGGCGGCAAGTTCGCGGCGCTGCACGAGGTTCGTGCCGCCGTTGGCCTGCAGGGCGTCAATGATCGCGGGGTACGACTCGGGCGAGACGACGATCGCGACGTTCGCGTGGTTCTTGGCCGAGGCGCGCACCATGGCGGGGCCGCCGATGTCGATCTGCTCGACGACATCGTCGCCCTCGGCACCGGATGCCACGGTCTCGACGAACGGGTAGAGGTTCACGACGACGAGCTCGAAGGGGCGGATGTCGAGCTCTTCGAGCTGCGCCTCGTGCGAGGCCAGACGCAGGTCGGCGAGGAGGCCCGCGTGCACGCTCGGGTGCAGGGTCTTGACGCGTCCGTCGAGCGACTCGGGGAAGCCGGTCACCGACGAGACGTCCGTGACGGCGTATCCGGCGTCGCGGAGGAGGGTGGCCGAGCCGCCGGTCGAGACGATCTCGACGCCCGCGGCGGCGAGGGCCGCACCGAGTTCGAGCAGACCGGTCTTGTCGCTCACCGACACCAGTGCGCGGCGGATCGGGACGATGTCTCGGGGGCGGTAGTCGGCGGGGTCGTGGCGGGGTCCGGCCATGGCGTTCGGCTCCTGTGTCTCGAGTCGGGTTCGGATGCGCGACGGGCCGGCGCCCGTCGAGCGGGTCAGGCTGTTCGGGATGCCGCGGCGGCGAGGTCGAGCTCGCCTTCGGCGATCTGTCGGACGACGTCGATGAGCAGACGTCGTTCGACGGGCTTGATGCGGTCGTGCAGCGAGTCCTCGTCGTCGCCGGGGAGCACGGGGATGCGCTCCTGGGCGAGGATGGGCCCGGTGTCGACGCCGGAGTCGACGGCGATCACGCTCGCGCCGGTCTGGGTCACACCCGCGGCGAGGGCGTCTCGCACGCCGTGCGCTCCGGGGAACTCGGGCAGGTAGGCGGGGTGGGTGTTGATGATGCGCGGTTCCCACGCGGCGACGAGGTCGGCGGGGAGCAGACGCATCATTCCGCTGAGCACGACGAGGTCGGGGTTCCACACCGACAGCTGGGCCCCGAGCTCGGCGCCCCACTCTTCGCGTGACGCGAAGGCGCTGAAGGGAACGAGGAAGGTCGGGATGCCGAAATGCTCGGCGTGGGCGAAGCCGTCGGCCTCGCGATCGGCACCGACCGCGATCACGCGCGCCGGAAAGTCGGGGGCGGATGCCGCCTCGAGCAGGGCGCGGAGGTTCGAGCCGGTGCCGGAGATGAGGACGGCGACCGTGAGCACGCGCTCAGTCTACGCAGGTGCGCTCGAGCGCGCGGGCCCGCCCGAACGGGACGGCGAGGGCGCGGCGCGGTCCGAGCGACCGGTCCGGGCGGCCCTGTCGATACGAGCACGGGAACCTCCGCGGCGCGGAAAGGTGGTCGTCAGCCCTTGTCGCCGGGTTCTCCGCCGTGCTCCGACCAGGCCGCGCGGATCCGCGCGCGCACCTCGTCGTCGGTGAGGTCGTCCGACGCCCCCGCACTCTCCGCCGACGTCACCGGGGCGGACGGCGTCGGATCGGAAGCGGGGGGAAGGGGCACCGAGCGCGTCGACGCTCCCCCGCCGGCCCGCGAGGACGACGTCTCGAAGTCCGAGGCGCCTCCCCGTGTCCCGAGTGCGGTGTCGGTCGCGACGGCATCCGGATCGCGGTACGAGCTCGGCCACACGTCGTGGGCGATCCCCGCCCCGAGCCGGGACCCCGTCGGGGTCGGACCCGTCGCGTGTTCGTCACGGTCGAAGGGCACGTGCTCGCGAGCGGCGAAGGAGAACCCGCGGTCTTCGCGCTCCTCGAACCGGTCGTCGCCCTCGTCGGCCCCGAACCTCGGGCTCAACAGCAGGATGGCGAGGCCCACGAGCACCTCCAGACCGAGAGTCAGCGCGAGCGGTCCCGGCTGCGGGCCCGTGTCGACGAGCCGGCCGGGCCCCATCGACCCCGACGAGACGACGGCGGCGAGCGCCCCCATCCCGCCGGTGAGCGCGGCGACCGCGACGGCCAGCACCAGCCGGGGCCCGAGGGGCTCGGGGCCGGTGGAGAACGGCATCCGGGATCGGAGGATCCACCCCGTCAACGCGCCCACGGCGACGGGCAGCAGGGCGAGGAGCAGCAGCCACGACGACGTCGAGTCGGGCACCGCCCCGAGCACCGGGATGCCGGGGAGCGCGCCGACCTGCGTCGCGGCCGGGGTCACCGCGGTGTCGGTGCCGAGGGCGAACCCAGGACCGGCGGCGAACGACATCCCCCACAGGACGAGGGTCGGGAGGTAGAGCAGTTGACCGAGCGCGATGACGGTCGCGCCGATGAGGTCGGCGTTGCTCGCCTGGTAGAGGCCGATGACCTGCGAGGCGCGGGCGATGAGCCCGGCCACCACGACCACGGCGCCCACACCGACGAGCCCGAGGGTGGTGAGCGCGAGTCCGCGCAGCGCGAGTCCGGGCACGGGCGCCCAGGCGGTCGGCATCCGCTCGATCCTCTCGCGGAGGGCGTCGACCGGACCGTCGTCGCCGACGCGCCACGCGCCGACCAGGGCGCCGATGAGCGAGGGGACGAGGAAGATCAGCGAGGGCAAGAGGATCGCGAGCCAGGTCTCGGATGCCACGAGAGCTGCGCCCGAGGTGAGCGCCACTCCCGCGGAGAGGGCCGCGAAGACGAGCGATCCCGAAATCCATCCGGTCAGCCCGCCACCCGCCTCGGCCGCGCGTGCCCCCGAGCGGGCCGCGAAGAGCCCGGTGAACGCCGCGAAGGCGAGGGGCGCGAGCGAGAGCGTGAAGGTCGCGAAGGTCGGGTCGATCCCGGTGACGGCCAGGTACGCGTCGGGCAGCGTGACCGTCACGGGGACGAGGTGGCCGAGGTGCCACACCGCGGCGGCAGCGGGCCAGAGCGCTCCCCAGTCGGGGCTGCCGACTCCGAAGACCCAGAGCAGCGTGAGAGGTGCGAGCACGACCGCGATGCCACCCGCGGCCGCCAGGACGGCGTCGAGGGCGGCGAGGAGTGCGATGAGGAGGCGATGCATGGGCGAGAGGAACCCTACCCGCGACGCGCGTGACCGCCGCTCAGGCGCGGCGGCATCCGCCGCACGGAGGAGTCGTCGCTCGAGGTGCGGGCACCCGCCGGAACGGGTGCCCGCACGACCCGGGTGTCATCCGAGCGACAGGGCCGTCCACGACACCGGCGGCAGCGTCACGGTGAGGGTTCCCGCCGAAATCGTCGCCGTCTCGTTGGATGCCGGCGCGACGCGCTCGGGGTCTTCGAGCGTGTTCGCGGCGGATCGGTCGTCATCGGCGAGCGTGTGCGACTCGAGGACCGCGATCTCTCCGAGCGCCGAGACGTCGATCGTCACGTCGAGGGCCTCGGTGGTCGAGCGGTTCACGAGGAACACCGCGCTCCGGCCGGTCTCGGCGTCGTGCGTGGCCACGGCGTCGACCAACGGAACCTCGCCGTACGCCGCGGTCGTGTAGGTCGGCGCCTGCAGATCGAGGCGCAGCGCCTCCCCCTGCGCCAGACGCGAGGTGATCGAGAACGGGAAGAACGTGGTCTGCTTCCATGCGATCCCGCCCGGCTCCGTCATGATCGGCGCGATCACGTTGACCAGCTGGGCGAGAGAAGCGGATGCCACCCGGTCGGCGTGCTTGAGGAGCGAGATCATGAGGTTGCCGAAGACGACGGCATCCAGCACCGAGTACGAGTCTTCGAGCAGGCGCGGGGCGACGGGGAAGTTGTCGACTCCGGAGAGCTTGTCGACCTCGTGGTAGCGGTCGATGTACCAGACGTTCCACTCGTCGAACGAGATGTCGATGCGCTTCGCGGACTGCTTGACCGCGCCGACGTGGTCGGCCGTGGCGACGACCTTCTCGATGAACCCGTCCATGTCGACCGCCGAAGCGAGGAAGCTGTCGACGTCGCCACCGCGCTCCTCGTAATAGGCGTGGCACGAGATGAGGTCGACGTCGTCGTAGGTGTGCGTGAGCACGACCCGCTCCCACTCGCCGAAGGTCGGCATGTGAGCGCTCGACGAGCCGCAGACCACGAGCTGCAGGTCGGGGTCGAACATGCGCATCGCCTTGGCCGCCTGCGACGCGATCTTGCCGTAATCGTCGGCGGAGCGGTGGCCCAGCTGCCACGGGCCGTCCATCTCGTTGCCGAGGCACCACATGCGCACGTCGAACGGCGCCGAATGACCGTTGGCGATGCGCTGGTCGCTGAGCGCGGTGCCGCCGTGGGCGTTGGAGTACTCGAGCAGGTCGAGCGCCTCGAGTGTCCCCCGCGTGCCGAGGTTGACGGCCATCATGAGGTCGGAGCCGACCTTGTCGAGCCACGACGAGAACTCGTGCAGGCCGATCTCGTTCGTCTCGGTCGAGTGCCACGCGAGGTCGATCCGGCGCGGACGCTGCTCGACGGGACCCACGGAGTCCTCCCACCGGAAACCCGAGACGAAGTTGCCGCCGGGGTAGCGGATGGTGTCGACACCGAGCTCCTTCACGAGATCGATGACGTCCTGGCGGAAGCCCTCGGCATCCGCCGTCGGGTGACCCGGCTCGAAGATTCCGGTGTAGATGTGGCGGCCGAGGTGTTCGACGAACCCGCCGAAGATCTTGCGCCGGATCGGGCCGATGACGGATCCGGGGTCGATGGTGAGACGTGCGTCAGGCATGGGTGAGCTTTCTGTGGTCGTGCGAGAAGAAGAGGTCGGGGTGCGCAGGGGCGTCACTTCACGCTGCCGAGCGTCAGGCCGCCCTGCCAGTAGCGCTGCAGCAGGAGGAACGACAGCAGCAACGGCAGCACCGAGATGAAGGCGCCCGAGGTGATGAGGTTCCACACCTGCTCGCCGCCGGCACCCGCGTTCGACAGCGCGAGCCAGCGGTTGAGCCCCACGGTCACCGGAAGGGTCTCGGGATTGGTGAGCATCGCGAGCGGCAGGAAGAAGTTGTTCCACGTGCCCACGATCGACAGCAGCAGCACCGTGACGATCGCGGGACGCAGCAGGGGGACGACGATCGTGGTGAACGTGCGCCACTCCCCCGCGCCGTCGATGCGCGCGGCCTCGAGCAACTCATCGGGCACGGTGTCCTGCGTGTAGACGCGCATCAGGTAGACGGCGAACGGGTTCAGAAGCGAGGGCAGGATGACGGCCCATCCGGTGTTCACGAGGCCGTACTGGCTGAGCAGCATGAACTGCGGGATGACCAGTGCGGTCAGCGGCACCATGACCGACCCGAGGATCATGCCGAACACGAACCCCCGTCCGCGGAAGCGGTACTTCGCGAAGCCGTAGCCGGCGAGCACGGCCACGATCGTCGCGCCGACCCCCGACACGAACGAGTAGACGAACGAGTTGCCGAGCCAGGTCCAGTAGATGCCGCCCTGGTGCTCGAAGAGGCCCGCGATGTTGGCGAACAGCTGCATCGGATCGTCGAACCAGAACGCGGGGCTCGAGAAGAGTCCGCCCGTGCTCTTGGTCGCGGCGACGAACAGCCACCAGATGGGGATGACGAAGTACAGGGCGAGCACCAGCAGAAGCACGTGCGAACCGATGCGGCGTCCGCCCTGGGCGACGCGGGCGTTGCGACGCGCCTCGCGGCGTGCCGAGCGGTCGGGGCGACCCGCGCCGGCGGTGACGATGGTGCGCGTGCGATCGTCTCGCGCGGTGGTGGGGACGGCCATCACTTGAGTCCGTTCTGCTTGCGGGTGAGGAAGAGGAAGCCGAACGAGCCGATGAAGACCACGATCGCGAGCGAGAACGCGATCGTCGAGGCGTAGTTGAACTGGCTGTAGCTGAAGGCGAGGGCGTACGCGTACATGTTCGGCGTGTACTCCGCTGGCAAGGCCCCGGAGGCGATCGAACGCAGGACCGTCGGCTCGGTGAAGAACTGCAGCGTTCCGATCAGCGCGAAGGTGATGACCATCACCATCGACGAGGCGATCATCGGCACCTTGATACGCGTCGCGATCTGCAACCCGCTGGCGCCGTCGACGCGCGCGGCCTCGTAGATCGAGGGGTCGATCGAGCGCAGCGCGGCGTAGATGACGATCATGTAGTAGCCCGACCACTGCCAGGTCACGATGTTGACGAGGCTGCCGAAGATCGCGCTGCTGGCGAGGAAGTCGGGGGCGTCGAGACCGAACAGCCCGAAGATCGTGCCGGCCGGGCCGAAGCGGGGGCTGTAGAGGAAGCTCCACATCAGCGCACCGATGACGACGGGGATCGCGTACGGCGCGAAGATCAGCAGGCGCGACGCCTTCGCCAGCCAGGTGCCGAGCGTGTCGAGCACGAGGGCGGCGACGAGCGCGACGAGCAGCTGCGCCGGGATCATCACGACCGCGTACAGCGCGACGCGACCCAGCCCACCGAGGAAGAGCGGATCGGTGAAGGCCTTCAGATAGTTGGCTGCTCCGACGAACTTGGTGCCCGTGGCCAGCGTCGAGCTGAACAGGCTCATCCCGAAGGCGTAGATGAGAGGAAAGATCAGGAACGCGGCGAAGATCACGAGGAACGGCGTGATGAAGAGCCACCCGACGCGCTGTCGACGCGCGTGTCCGGTGGCGCGGCGCCGCGACGGCGTCGTGAGGGTGTGCGTGGCCATGGGGTCTCCCGGTGGGACGGTGGCGAGAGGGATGGGGCGGACGGTGGGCCGACCGTCAGGTCGGCCCACCGGGGACTCACTTGATCGTGAAGCCCTGCTCCGTGGCGTACTGCTCGAGGCTCGACTGGAGGTCGTCGAGCGCAGCGGAGGCATCCTTCGAGCCGTCGACCGTCACGGCCGTGACCTGCTGCTGGAGCTGGTCGTAGGCGTAGTTCTGGAACGGGCTAAAGGTGAAGCCGCTGTAGCCTGCGGCCGCGGGCAGGAAGACCTCTTTGTTGATCTGCTGGCCACCGAAGAAGGGCGATTCGAGCTCACGGAAGTAGTCCGAGTCGAGGATGGGCTTCCACAGCGGGAAGAGCGCTGCCTTCTCGATGCCGATCTTCCACGCCTCTTCGGTGCCGAAGACCTCCTTGGCGACGGTCGCCGCAGCCGCCTTGTCCTTCGCCTGGCTCGTGACCGCGAAGGTCGAGCCGCCCCAGTTGACCTGCACGGGCTTCGCGGGGTCCCACTGCGGGATGGGGGCGGCGCGCCACGTGGCGCTGTCGTCGGTACCCTCGAGTCCCTGCAGATAGCCGGGGCCCCACGCGGCGGCGACGTAAATGGCGTAGGTGCCATCGACCAGCTTGGTGTTGTAGTCGGCGGTGAACGCCTCGTCGGTGGCGACCAGGCCCTTCGACGTGAGCTTCTGCCAGTACTCGAGCACGTCCTTCGACCCCTGGTCGTTGACGTCGATGCCGATGTCGGTGGGGGCGGCGCTGTCGTAGGTGAACGGCTTCGAGCCCGCCTGGGCGAACAGGGCCTGCGTGAACGCGCGACCGTTGGGCGGGAAGTTGGCGAGGACTCCGGGGGCTCCGGCGTCCTTGAGCTTCTGCGCGGCGTCGGCGAACTCGGCCCAGGTGGTGGGAGCGGCGATGCCGTACGTGTCGAGGATGTCCTGACGGTAGAGCATGCCCATCGGACCGCCGTCGACCGGGATCGCGTAGACCGCGTCGCCGCTGGAGACGTCCTTCCAGGCGCCATCGGTGTAGTTGCCCTTGACGTCAGCGGCGCCGTAGGCCGACAGGTCGACGAGCGCGTTGCGGATCGAGAAGCTCGAGAGCACCTCGGATTCGAGCATGATCACGTCGGGGGCTCCCGAGCCCGACTCGATCGACGTCGAGAACTTCGTGTACTCGTCGTTGCCCTGCCCGGCGTTGGTCCAGCAGATCTGCACGTCGTCGTGGTTCTGGTTGAACAGGTCGACGACCTGCTCGAACGACGGGTACCACGCCCAGACGCTCACCTGCGTGGCATCCGGCTTCAGGATCTCGTTGGTGCACGAGGCAGCGGCGGACCCGGATGCCGAGCTGCATCCGGTCAGTGCGGCCGCGGCCACGGCGACAATGCCGAGACCGGCGAAGACCTTGTTCTTCATGGGCTGTGTGTTCCTCTCGCGGTGCGAAACACCGGTGTCTCTCGGAGATGGATCGGCGCAGCCCGGCGCCTGAAGAGTGCCGCTCTGCACGATTTACAACGTTGGAAGTAAACGTTGTAAAAGGATGATGCCTCTCGGGCGACGCGCTGTCAAGCGCCGCGTCTGCGACTCAGCGCAGGCCGGGCGCCGATTCGCGCTCGACCAGGCGATAGTCGGCGAGAAGCAGCTGCGGAGCCGGCGCCTCCGAGGGCCCGGCGATGCGCGCGAGAAGCGTCTCGACCGCGGTCCGCGCGATCCAGTCCTGGCCCGGATCGATGGTCGTGAGTGACGGGATCGAGTACTGCGCCTCGTCGAGGTCGTCGAAGCCCACCACCCAGACGTCGTCGGGCACGAGTCGCCCCGCCTCCTGCAGGGCCCTCATGGCACCCAGCGCAAGAGTGTCGTTGAGCCCGAGCACGGCGTCGAAGTCGACGCCTCGGCGCAGCAACTCGCGCATCGAATCGGCTCCGTTCGCGCGATGCCACATGGTCGTGTACCCGACGATGTCGTCGTCGTACGCGACCCCCGCCTCGTCGAGCGCCTCGCGATAGCCCCTCAGGCGGAGTCCGGCCGAGCCGATGACCTCGCCGTCATGGGCGCCCACGAGGGCGATGCGCCGACGCCCGCTCTTCAGCAGGAATCGCGTCGCGTCGCGCGCGGCGTCGACGTTGCGCATGGTCACGTGGTCGGTCGGCCCGTCGAAGATGCGCTCACCCAGCAGCACCATCGGGTAGGTCACCTCGAGCCGATCGACGTCGTCCTGCCCCATTCCGAGGGGACTGAAGATGAGCCCGTCGGTGAGCTTCAGCCGCGGCGAGCGCAGCAACTCGATCTCGCGCTCCCGGTCGCCGCCGGTCTGCTCGACGAGCACGACCACCCCCCGCCGTTCGGCCTCGGCGATGACGATCGCGGCGAGCTCGGCGAAGTAGCTCAACGCCAGATCGGGCACGGCCAAGGCGATGGCACCCGTGCGTCCGCTGCGCAGATTGCGCGCCGTCAGGTTGGGCGTGTAGCCCAGCTCGGCGATGGCCTGCTCGACCCGCTCGCGCGTGGCGGGGCGGATGTTCGGCCGATCGTTGATGACGTTCGAGACGGTCTTGATCGACACCGAAGCCAGCCGCGCGACGTCATGCAGGGTGGCCGTCATCGGATCTCCATGGGCTCACTGTACAACGTTGTACAGACCGCTCCGCCACCGTGCGACGGGTCAGCTCTCGCCATTGTGCGCGACCGTCTGCAACGAGAGCGGCACACGCGCATCGCGCCACCGCTCCCACACCACCGTCGCCAGGCGCGGGTCGGCGCCGATTGGGGCGGTGGTCAGGTCGGCATCCGCCTTCTCGATCACGCGCGAGAAGTGGCCCGGAGCGAGGACGTAGCTCGCCGCGACCGTGCGGCGACCGTCTGCGCGTGCGGTGGCCACGGCATCCGGAATGCGGGGATCGGATGCCGCGGCGTAGGCCGTGACGACGGGACCGGTGACCCCGGCTTCCGCCATCAGCTCCGCCATGCGTTCGACGTCGACCACCGCGCCCGGGCGGGTGGACCCCGCCGCGGCGAGCACGACAGTGTCGTCGGGACGGGCTCCGGCGGCGCGCACGCGATCGGCGAGGATCTCGGCCAGCACCGGGTGGGGTCCGAGCGCGGGGGCGACCGGCAGTCCGTCGGCGGCCTCCACCAGGTCGACCTCGGTGTGGTACCCGGTCGACAGCAGCAGCGGCACGATCACGATGTCGTCCGTGCGCTCGCGGGCTGCGGCGACCACGTCGGCGACGTACGGACCGTGCACGTCGACGTACGCCTCGTGCACCTCGACGTCGGCGGGAGCTGTCGCGCGCAGCACGTCGAGCAGCTCGCGTACGACGACGCGGCCCTCTTCGAACCTCGTGCCGTGGGCGCAGGCGATCAGTACGGCGGTCATGCGTCCTCCTCATCGATCACGTCGAGCCGATATCCGCGCTTGTAGACGGTACGGATCAGGTCAAGCCCGCCGAGCGCCTCGCGCGTGCGGGCCACCGCTACCTCGACAGCGTGGCCACTGGCCTCGGCGCTCGACAGCGCGGCGGTCAGGTCGGCGCGCGAGACGACCGCCCCGGGGTTTCTGGCGAGCGCCCGCAGGATCTCGACGCCGGTGCGCGGCAAGGGTGTGAACTCCCCGTCGAACACGATTCCCGATGAGCGGATGCCGAGACGCCCGACCGTCGTGGGGATGAGAGCCGCGTCCGCCCCGCCGTAGTGCGTCACCACAGCTCGCACGAGCGCGCCGAGGCGCCCGCGGTCGGGGATGAGCGGGGTGATGCCCGCCTCGAGGAGCGGACCCGCGGTAATGGGCCCGACAGCGGCGACGAGCGCGTGCCCGCGGGCCGCTCGCGAGGCCACTCCGTCGAGCGCGTCGGCCCGCTCGGCGGCGAGGATCCACTCGCGCGCGGCGGGGGCCGAGGTGAACAGCACCGCGTCGATCTCTCCCCGCGCGACCTGCTGGGTCGACGCGGCGACGACCTCGGGGTCGGGCGGTGGACCCCACCGGTAGATGGTGAGGCTGGTCACGCGCGCGCCGGCCGCTTCGAACGCCTCGTCGAGACCGTCGGCGCCGGAGCCGTGGTGCTGCACAGCGACGTGCAGTCCCTCGATGCCCTCGGCCACGAGGAAGTCGCGCAGTTCGGCGGCGGTCTCGCTCTCGGCGACCCAGTCGGCTTCGAACCCGGCCTGCTGAATGGCCCCGCGCGCCTTGGGGCCGCGCGCGACGATGCGTGCGCCGTCGAGCACGGGCGCGAGCGCGTCGTGCAGACCCGCCTCGTCGGCGGTCTCCATCCACGCGCGGAACCCCACGCCGGTGGTGGCCACGACGACGTCGGGAGGGTCGGCGACCAGCGATCGCGTCTGCGCGATCAGTTCGTCGTCGTCGACGTGCGGCACGATCGTGAGGGCCGGAGCGACGCGCACGCGCGCGCCGTGGCGCTCGAGCGCGGCCGACAGCTCCCCCGACCGTCGATCGACGGGAAGCAGCACGGTGCACCCCTGGAGCACCGTGCTGATCGTCCGCGCGGGTGTGGTCACCCGATGCCCTCGCTCTGGCCGACCGCGACCGCGCTCGACGTCGCGGGCGCCTGAGCCGCAGCGGGCGCCGCGACCGCCGCGGAAGCAGGCTGGAGCGACGCCGCAGCGGGCGCCGCGACCGGCAGCAGCAGGTCGGCCCGGGCGACCTCACCGAACACGAGCACCGCGGGGTTCGCGAGGCGGTGGGTCTCGGCATCCGCCATCGCCGTTCCGAGCGTGGTGCGGATCGTGCGCTGAGCGGGCGTGTGGCCGTTCTCGACGAAGGCGACGGGCCGCGTCTCGGGAGCACCGGCGGCGCGGGCCGCGGCGACGA
Organism: Microbacterium sp. 16-032; assembly: GCF_041079455.1. NCBI lineage: Bacteria > Bacillati > Actinomycetota > Actinomycetes > Micrococcales > Microbacteriaceae > Microbacterium > Microbacterium sp. 16-032. The sequence continues at coordinate 131,947 of NZ_JBFYGQ010000005.1, forward strand.
AGCGCGGCAGGGCGCTGACGCCCATGAGCGCGACGACCGTGGCGCTGTCGTCGCGCAGGGCGGCGAGGGTCGCTTCGCTCGGGGTGTCCTGACCGTTCACGACATGCAGGGTACCGGCGACGCCCCGGTGCGTCACGGGAATGCCCGCGGATGAGGGAACGGCGATCGCGCTGGAGATACCGGGCACGACCTCGACCGCGATGCCTGCCTCGCGGCACGCGATGACCTCCTCGCCGCCGCGGCCGTAGACGAACGGGTCGCCGCCCTTGAGTCGGACGACGCGCAGCCCGCGAGCCGCGCGGTCGACGAGGATCGCGTTGATCTCGTGCTGCGGCACCGGGTGGTGCTGCGGCCGCTTGCCCACGTCGATCAGCTCGACGTCGTCACCGAGTTCGGCGAGCACGCCGGTGGGTCCGAGCCGGTCGTGCACGACGACGTCGGCCTCGGCCAGCAGCGCGCGGGCGCGCACCGTCAGCAGGTCGACCGGGCCGGGACCGCCGCCGACGAGCGCCACGCTCCCCACTAGCGGGCGACGTCGGCGGCGGAGCGGAAGGGCGCCTTCGGCGAGGCGCTGGGCGATGGCGTCACGCACGGCGACGCTGCGGCGGGGGTCGGCTCCCGCGGTGGAGACGACGCCGACCATGACGTCGCCACTCGTGGTCTCGGCGGCCAGGCGCGCGGTGCCCTTGCCGCCGTGGCCCGCGTTGACGCACCACACGCGGCGCGCTTCGGCTGCGGCGACGACGGCTGCGTCGACGGATGCCGCGCCCGTGGCCGTGTGGCAGAACCAGGCGTCGTCGAGGTCGGTGTCGGCGAATCCCCTGGCGAGCCACTCGATGTCACCCGCGGCGGCGAGCGCGGCGAGACCCGGCGTCATCACGGGTGCGACCACCCGCACCCGGGCGCCGGCGGCCCGCAGCCGTGCAATGCGCTTCTCGGCGACGGAGCCGCCGCCCACGCACACGACGAGCTTGTCGGTGAGGTCGAGTCCTGCGAGAGCGATCATCGGGCGTCTCCTTCTGCGGGGTCGGCGTGCGCGGGGTCGGCGTGCGCGGGGTCGGCGTGCGCGCTGCTCGCCGACGCCGAGGCGGTCACGAGCTTCACGAACACGTCACCTTCGGCGACCGCCACCGGGTGCACGGCCACGGTCAGCTGTTCCTTGCCCTGCGTATCGAGGCACGCGCCGGTCCGCAGGTCGAACACCTGCTTGTACATGGGCGAGGCGACGGTCGGCACTCCCCCGCGGTCGCCGACGATCCCGCGCGAGAGCACGGCCGCCCCACTGAACGGGTCGATCTGGTCGGTCGCGAAGATGCGGCCGTCGAAGCTCCGGAACAGCGCGATCTGCCGGTCGCCGAGCAGGGCCGCCGCCCCGCGCTCGACGAGCAGGTCGTCGACGCGGCAGACGCGGGTCCAGCCCTGCGCCGCCGGCCCGTCGGGAGCGCCGGCCGAACCCGACGTCATGGCCGGGGCCCCGGCATCCGGAGTCGTCTCCATCAGGGTCATGACCGCACCGCCAGCGTCGTGCCACCGATGAGCACCGTGCCCGACGCGCGTTCCTCAGCCGTGGCGGGTCGGGCCTGGCCGCGCTCGGCGACGTAGGCGAGCGAGGGGTCGGCGACCTCGGGCGCGTTCACGAAGCTCTGGAAGCGCTTGAGCTTCTCGGGATCGGCGAGGGTCGCGGCCCACTCGTCTTCGTAGGCGTCGATGTGGGATGCCATGGCCCGGTCGAGATCGTCGGCGATGCCGAGCGTGTCGTCGAACACGACGCCCTTGAGTGCTTCGAGTCCGCCCTCGTATTCCTCGACCCAGGGCGCGGTGCGCTGCAGCCGGTCGGCGGTGCGGATGTAGAACATGAGGAACCGGTCGATCGCCCGCAGCAGCCCCTCGTCGTCGAGGCCCTCGGCGAACAGCACCGCGTGGCGCGGGGTGAAGCCGCCGTTGCCGCCGACGTAGAGGTTCCACCCGGCCTCGGTCGCGATCACCCCGATGTCCTTGCCGCGGGCCTCGGCGCATTCGCGCGCGCAGCCCGAGACGCCGAACTTGAGCTTGTGCGGCGAGCGCAGGCCCCGATAGCGCAGCTCGAGCTGCACGGCCATGCCGACCGAGTCCTGCACGCCGTAGCGGCACCAGGTCGAGCCGACGCACGACTTCACCGTGCGCAGCGACTTGCCGTAGGCGTGTCCGGATTCGAAGCCGGCGTCGACGAGGCGCTTCCAGATGTCGGGCAGCTGGTCGAGGCGAGCGCCGAACAGGTCGATCCGCTGTCCGCCGGTGATCTTCGTGTAGAGCCCGAAGTCGCGCGCGACCTCGCCGATCACGACGAGCCCCTCGGGCGTGATCTCGCCACCCGGGATGCGCGGGACGACGCTGTAGCTGCCGTCGCGCTGGATGTTGGCCATCACGTGGTCGTTCGTGTCCTGCATCGTCGCGAGCTCGCCGTCGAGCACGTGCCCCGAGTAGAGGCTGGCGAGGATGCTCGCGAGGGCCGGCTTGCAGATGTCGCAGCCGCGGCCGGTGCCGAAGCGCTCGACGATCGAGGTGAAGGTGCGCAGCCCCGAGACCCGGACGGCGTCGAACAGCTGCGCCCGGGTGAACGAGAAGTGTTCGCACAGTCCGTTCGAGACTTCTTTTCCGGATGCCGCGAGCTCGGTCGCCACGAGCTTCTTCACGAGCGTGAAGCACGAGCCGCACGCAGCCCCGGCCTTGGTGCAGGCCTTGACCTCGGCGGCATCCGCGCACTGGTGTTCGATGACGGCCTCGCGCACGGTTCCGGCGGTGACGCCGTTGCACGAGCACACGATCGCATCGGCGGGCAGGTCGCCCTGCGGCGCCGGAGCGAGGTCGGAGGGCATGAGGTAGGCCGCGGGGTCGCCGCCGAGGGCACGACCGACGAGCGGACGCAGCGAGGTGTACGCCGAGGCGTCGCCGACCAGGATGCCGCCGAGAAGCGTCTGCGCGTCGTCGCTCAGCACGAGCTTCTTGTAGACGCCCGACACCGGGTCGGCGTAGGTCACGTCGAGGGCGTTCGGCGTCTCAGCGAACGCGTCACCGAAGCTCGCGACCTCGACGCCCGAGAGCTTGAGCTTGGCCGAGGTGTCGAAACCGGGGAAGGCGGCCTCGCTACCGAGCAGGCGGGTCGCGGCGACCTCGGCCATCGCGTAGCCGGGGGCGACGAGGCCGATGCACTGCCCGTCGAAGCTCGCGACCTCGCCGATCGCCATGATCGAGGGGTCCGAGGTGTCGCAGCCCTCGTCGATCACGACACCGCCGCGGGCATCGACCCGCAGCTCCGCCGCCCGGGCGAGTTCGTCGCGCGGCCGCACGCCGACCGTGAAGACCACGATGTCGACGGCCTCCCACGTGCCGTCGCGCAGCTCGAGGCCGCACACGGCGCCGGACTTGTCGGCATCCACCCGGGTCGTCACCGAGCTCGTGCGCACCTCGATGCCGCGCGCTTCGATGAGCCGCTGCAGGGTGCGCGCCCCGCCGAGGTCGAGCTGGGCCGACATCAGGCGCTCGTTCGACTGCAGAACGAAGGGCGAGACGCCCTCGGCCTGCAGCGCCCCCGCGGCTTCGAGTCCGAGCAGACCGCCGCCGACGACCGCGCCGCGCAGGGGCCGGCCGAGCTGCGCCGAGCGCTTCGCGACCCAGGCGCGCATGCCGGCGACGTCGTCGAGCGTGCGGTAGACGAAACACCCCTGGTGGTCGAAGCCGTCGAGGGCCAGACGCGCGGCGAACGACCCGGTCGCCAGCACGAGGCGGTCGTACGCGTGGGTCGAGCCCCCCGCCGTGGTGACGGTGCGCGCCGCGCGGTCGATCTTCGTGACGCGGGCGTCGGTCTTCACCCGCACCCGCTCGTGGGCGAGTACCGCGGGATCGAGGGCGAGGTCGTCGGGGGTCTTGCCGCTGAAGATGCCGGTCAGGCCCACGCGGTCGTACGGCCCGCGGGCTTCGTCGCCCAACACCGTGACCGACCAGCGGCCCTCGGTGTCGCGGCTTGTGAGGCTCTCGACGAAGCGGTGGGCCACCATTCCCGCACCCACGACCACGACGGATCCGGATGGAGCGGGGTGGAGCATGCCGTCACCGTACGCGGCGGACTTTGCCGACGCGTCAGCGGCGTGTTTCGTTCCGATTGCGGGGTTCGAGCGGGCCATGCCCCGACGCTAGGCAGCCGAGGTTTCCCCCGCCCTCGCGCCCGCGTTACCCCGGGCGAACGTTTCTCTCACGCGGCCGAGGGCTCGGTGTGAGGTTTGGATGACGGCATCCGGACCTCTGATCCCCGTTGCGCGTCGACCCCACACCGTCGGGTGTCCGCAACACCCGGACGAATTCTCGATCCGTCCGGGTGTCGTGGACACTCACGCGGATGAGCGGCCGAGGGGATTTACTCGACCGGCTCCAGCACGAACAGCTCGATGCGGCGGTCGGTCTTCTTCTGGTACTCGTCGTAGTCGGGCCAGACCTCGGTCGCGTAGCCCCACCACTCCTCGCGCTCCGCTCCCTCGGCCTGGTGCGCGTCGTACTCCTTCTTCACGTCGCCGTCCTGCAGGGCGACGCGGGGGTTCTTGACGAGGTTGTAGAACCAGGCGGGGTGCTCAGGGGCTCCGCCCTTCGAGGCGACGACCGCGTACTTTCCGTCGTGCTCGACGCGCATCAGCGCTGTCTTGCGCAGGCCGCCCGTTTTGGCACCGACGGTGGTGAGGACGATGATGGGTACGCCCCGCATGTCGGCGGACTCTTTGCCCCCCGTGGCTTCGAAAGTCTCCGCCTGCTGGCGGGCCCATTCGCTGGTGCTGGGTAGATACTCTCCTGAGAGTGACATAGCTCACACGATACGTCGGCGTCTTCCCCTCCGGTCTAGTCCCTCCCTCTTTTTCCTGGAGCCTTCATGAGCGCTTCCGCTCCCGAGACCACGGCCGTCCCCGAACCGAAGAACGCTTTCGACAGGTTCTTCGAGATCACCGCCCGCGGTTCGACCGTCGGCGGAGAGATCCGCGGCGGCGTCGTCACCTTCGTCACGATGGCGTACATCGTCATCCTGAACCCGATCATCCTGTCGGGCACCCCCGACGTCGCGGGCGATGCGCTCGGCTTCTCGCAGGTCGCCGCGGTCACCGCACTCACCGCGGGTGTCATGACGATGCTCTTCGGACTAGTCACGCGTCTGCCGTTCGCGTTCGCCGCGGGCCTCGGCATCAACTCGTTCCTCGCGGTCGGCATCGTGGGTCAGGTCACCTGGCCCGAGGCGATGGGCCTCGTGGTCATCAACGGCCTCATCATCGTCCTGCTCGCGGTCACCGGCCTGCGCCGGATGATCTTCGAGGCCGTGCCCCTCGCGCTCAAGACGGCGATCACGGTCGGCATCGGCCTGTTCATCGCGTTCATCGGTTTCGTCGACAGCGGCCTGGTCACCTCGACCGGCCTCAGCTCTCCCCCGGTCGGTCTCGGCGTCGGCGGCTCGATCACCACGATCCCCACCGCCCTGTTCGTGCTGACCCTCGTCATCACCGCCGTGCTCCTCGTCCGCAAGGTCAAGGCCGCCCTGCTGATCGGTCTGCTCTCGGGCACCGTCATCGCCGTGATCGTCCAGGCCGTCACCGGTCTCGGGGCCAAGGCCGACGGCAACCCCGGCGGTTGGGGCCTGAGCGTCCCGACCCTCCCCGCGCAGTGGGTGAGCCTCCCCGACCTGTCGCTCGTCGGTCAGGTCGACCTGGTCGGATCCTTCGGGCGCATCGGCGTACTCGCCGCGCTCATGCTCGTCTTCACGCTCGTGTTCACGAACTTCTTCGACGCCATGGGCACGATGACCGGCCTCTCGCGCGAGGCGGGCCTCGCGGCTCCTGACGGCACCTTCCCGCGCCTGCGTTCGGCGCTGGTGATCGAGGGCATCGGCGCCGTCGCGGGTGGAGCGACGTCGTCGTCGTCGAACACCGTGTTCATCGAGTCGGGCTCCGGCATCGGCGAGGGTGCCCGCACGGGTCTCGCGAACGTCGTCACCGGCGGCCTGTTCCTCCTCGCGATGTTCTTCACACCGCTGACGAGCATCGTCCCCACCGAGATCGCCGCCGCGGCCCTGGTGATCGTCGGGGCGCTGATGATGGCGCAGATCCGCCACGTCGACCTGAGCGACATGTCGGTGCTGATCCCGGTGTTCCTCACCGTCACCGTGATGCCCCTCACCTACTCGATCGCCAACGGCATAGGCGCGGGCTTCGTCAGCTGGGTGCTGATCCAGGCGCTGTCGGGTCGCGCGCGCCGCATCAGCCCGCTGCTGTGGATCGTCGCCGCCGGCTTCGTGGTCTTCTTCGCCCGCGGTCCGGTCGAGGCCCTGCTCGGCTGAGCCCGGTGCTCTGAAGGGGCTCGGATGCCACGGCATCCGGGCCCCTTTTCATCGCCGCCGCGGGCCGGGTGCGCGTCGCGGCCCCACGCGTCGCCCGCAAAGCGCCCGGCCGCCGTCGCGCGCCGCGCGGCGGAGCGACCGACCCGTAGCCCGAAGACGCACCCGTTCGCCGAGACCGCACCCGTTTCCCACCCATCCGATGCGTCCTCGACGATCGCGTACGTCCTCACGCGGTCCACCCCGCCCCGCCCCGCGCCGCCGCCCCCGACCCGCCGCCCCGAAGACGCACCCGTTCGCCGAGACCGCACCCGTTTGCCGCCCATCCGATACGTCCTCGTCGAATCAGTGCGTCCTCGCGCGGCCCACCCCGCCGCCCGAGGCGCAACCGCCCGGCCCGCGACCCGCCGGGCACGAGAAGGGGCCCGGATGCCATGGCATCCGGGCCCCGCAGAGAGTGCTGCTTACAGGCTCTCGATGATCTCGCGCATCAGGGCGGCAGCCTCGGACGGCGTCTTGCCGACCTTGACGCCGGCGGCCTCGAGGGCCTCCCTCTTCGCCTGAGCGGTTCCGGCCGAGCCCGAGACGATGGCGCCGGCGTGGCCCATGGTCTTGCCCTCGGGGGCGGTGAAGCCGGCGACGTAGCCGACGACCGGCTTGGTGACGTTGGCCTTGATGAAGTCGGCGGCGCGCTCTTCGGCGTCTCCACCGATCTCACCGATCATGACGATGGCCTTGGTCTCGGGGTCGGCCTCGAACGCCGCGAGGGCGTCGATGTGCGTCGTGCCGATGACCGGGTCGCCGCCGATGCCGATGGCGGTCGAGAAGCCGAGGTCGCGCAGCTCGAACATCATCTGGTAGGTCAGGGTGCCCGACTTCGACACGAGGCCGATGGGTCCCTTGCCGGTGATGTTCGCGGGGGTGATGCCCACGAGCGCCTCGCCGGGCGTGATGATGCCGGGGCAGTTCGGGCCGATGATGCGGGTCTTCTCGCCCTTGGCCTTCGAGTACGCCCACGCCTCGGCGGTGTCGCCGACGGGAACGCCCTCGGTGATCACGACGAGCAGGGGGATCTCGGCGTCGATGGCCTCGACCATCGCGTCCTTCGTGAAGGCCGGGGGCACGAACGCGATCGACACGTCGGCGCCGGTCTCGCGGATGGCCTCTTCGACCGAGGCGAAGACGGGCAGCTCGACGTCGTTGCCCGACGCGTCCTTGTGCGCGACCGTGGTGCCGGCCTTGCGGGCGTTCACGCCACCGACGACCTGGGTGCCGGCCTTGAGCATGAGGGCGGTGTGCTTGGTGCCCTCACCGCCGGTGATGCCCTGGACGATGACCTTGGAGTCCTTGTTGAGGTAGATCGACATGTTTCTGTCCCTATCCCTTACGCGTTGGCCAGTTCGGCGGCCTTGTCGGCGCCCTCGTCCATACCGGCGGCGAGGGTGACGAGCGGGTGGTTGGCGGCGGCGAGGATCGCGCGACCCTCTTCGACCTGGTTGCCGTCGAGGCGCACGACGAGCGGCTTGGTGGCGGTGTCACCGAGGATCTCGAGGGCCTTGACGATACCCTCGGCCACGGCGACGCACGAGGTGATGCCGCCGAAGACGTTGACGAAGACGCTCTTGACCTGCTCGTCGCCGAGGATGACGTCGAGGCCGGCGGCCATGACGGTCGCCGAGGCGCCGCCGCCGATGTCGAGGAAGTTGGCGGGCTTGACGCCGTTGTGCTTCTCGCCGGCGTACGCGACGACGTCGAGGGTCGACATGACCAGGCCCGCGCCGTTGCCGATGATGCCGACCTGACCGTCGAGCTTGACGTAGTTGAGGTCGTGCTGCTTGGCCTTGGCCTCGAGCGGGTCGGCGGCGTCCTTGTCTTCGAGCGCCTCGTGGTCGGGGTGACGGAAGCCGGCGTTCTCGTCGAGCGAGACCTTGCCGTCGAGGGCGATGATGTCGCCGTCTTCGCTCTGGATGAGGGGGTTCACCTCGACGAGCGTGGCGTCCTCGCCCTTGTAGACGTTGAAGAGCTTGACGAAGACGTCGGCCACCTTGGGGGCCAGCTCGTCGTCGAACTTCGCGGCCTTGGCGATCTCGAGGGCCTTCTCGGGCGTGATGCCCTGGATCGGGTCGACCTCGATGCGCGCGAGCGCCTCGGGACGCTCGACGGCGAGCTCTTCGATCTCCATGCCGCCCTCGACGCTCGAGAGCGAGAGGTAGGAGCGGTTGGCGCGGTCGAGCAGCACCGAGAAGTAGAACTCCTTGGCGATGCGGGCGCCGGCGGCGACCATGACGCGCTTGACGACGTGACCCTTGATGTCGAGGCCGAGGATGGCCTGGGCCGCCTCGAACGCCTCGTCGGGGGTCTTCGCGACCTTCACGCCGCCGGCCTTGCCGCGGCCTCCGGTCTTGACCTGAGCCTTGACGACGACGACACCGCCGAGCTTCTCCGCGGCCGCCTTCGCCTCCTCAGGGGTGTCGGCGATGATGCCGGCGAGTACCGGCACCTCGTACTTTTCGAACAGATCACGTGCCTGGTACTCGTAGAGATCCACGGACAATCCTTCGCTGGGCGATCGGTGGTGGGAGGAGGCGAACTCTCTCGATATCAAGAGATCTTCGCCAGTCGACAACCCTACTAGACGGGGCTGGAGACCCCCGACCCTTGCCCCCTCGATGGGAGGGGGTGCCGAGCGCAGCGGACGGCCGAGGACCTCGCCGCAGAGAACGACACCGGTCGCACCGGCCCGGTGTGGATGAACGGCGAGCAGGTCACGGGGCCTCGAACCGGTCGCCAGAACACCCGCTCCACGCGCCGCTGAACCATCTGTGCCAGGTTGGGGGGCATGCCCCTTCGCCCGGACCTGCGCACGACGCTCGTCGTGCTGGCATCCTGCGCTGCTCTCGGCCTCGCCGGCTGCACCGCGACGATCCCGGATGCCGCTCCCTCACCGACCGCGACGCAGGCGGTGCCCGCGGCGATCGACACCGTGGAGATCACCTTCGTCGCGGACGGCGAGAGGCGCACGGTATCGGCGGGCGTCGGCGACGGACTGCGCGCGTGCGATGACGCGCGTACGCGGGTGACGGCTGATTCGCCGAGCCCGAATGCCGGCGTGATGGTGCCTCAGCTCGAGGATGCCGAGGAGGCGACCGCCGTCTCGGCCTGGGCGATCGACGGATACGCCGTGCAGTTCCTGGGCGAGGGAGAGGTCACGGTCACGGATGACGCCTTCCGCGGCACCGAGATCCACGGCACGGCGAACGCCCTCCCCGTCGAATCCGACGCCGCGCTGAAGATCGGCGACGTGGATCTGCGAAAGGCTCCCCCCGTCGACGCGACACTGACGTTCGCCGTCGACTGCGGCCCGACCCGCTGACCGCATCCGTCGTGAAAGGACCCGAGATGCCCTCCGCCGTCACCCTCATCCGCGCGACCGCACTGTCCGACGCGGCGGAGTACGCGTACGCCGCCACCGCTCCGGCGAACGCGCGGCTGATCTTCCTCGCGGGATCGTGTCCCCTGAACGACGACGGCTCGACCGCCGGCATCGGCGACTATGCGGCGCAGGCGGCGAAGTGCATCGAGACGATGACCGGCGCCCTGCGAGCGGCGGGCGCGGAGATCACCGACGTGATCAGCACGCGCGTGCTCGTGGCATCCACCCGTCAGGATGATCTCGTCACGGCCTGGGAGGTCGTGCGCGACGCCTTCGGCGACCACGACGTACCGAGCACGCTGGTGGGTGTCACCGTCCTCGGCTACGACGACCAGCTGGTCGAGATCGAGGCGGTCGCTGCGGTCGTCAGCTGATCCAGCTTCGGCATGCGCGCTCGTCGGACGCCGACTCGCCGGTCCCGCGCCGGCACCGGCCCCGCGCGGCATGTCAGCCGCCGCCCAACGCAGGGCACACGATTTCACGGGACGAAGCGCATCTGCCACGCCACCGCCTCGCCGGCGACATCTGCGCGCGCGAACATCGCGACGGTGATGCCGGTCGACTCTCGCCGCACCAGAATCTCCGGGAAGCGACCCGACAGAGGATCGATCTCGATCACTCCGTTGCTCGTGCGCACGCGAAGCCGAGACGTCCACGCTCTCCACCGACACCCTGCTGTCTCATCCGGCAGCCACCCCTCGGAAGGATCCCAGAGTTCTGCCTGGACGGCCGTAATCGTGAGATATGCCACCACCTCGTTCGCTGCGAGCCGCGCCCCGCGAGCATTCGCGCGAAGAATGAGGCGAGAGTCCGGCAACGGCTCGACCGACCAGCCGTCGACTCCGCGGCGGTACATCAGACGCGCGTCGGGAGATGCCGAGACAGCTCCGGCATCCGGATCGAATCGGTCGGGCTGCAATGCGAACCAGATGGCGACACGCCGGACGCCGATCGACGCCACGCCCCCGTGCGAAGCCGCGGACGTGATGACATCCACGTCTCCGACCCGCCAGCTCACGATCCCCTCGCGTGGGTCGACGTCGACGGAGTACCGATCGGTCGCTCCGAGGACAACACGCGATCCGTCTGAGATGGGCTCGTCTTCGATCTGGTTCATCGACTCGTATGGGCGTGGAATCCCGCCCCCGGTGCGGGTGCCGAGGTCGGCTGATCGACGGTTGCAAGGAACGTATCGATAGTGCAGCGAACCGTCGGCGGAAACCCGCGCAAGGTGAGGACCCTCGATCCGCCACTGCCCGGGCGACGAGACCGCGACGCTCAACTCGAGCCCCGTCGTGAGGTCGGCCCAGACCGCCTGCGCGCTTTCCGCCTCGATCGTGTCGTCCGCGGCCGCCTCGAAGTCCGCGTGATCGCGTGGCCAGACACCGCGGATGTATCGTCCCGATCTGCCGAGTTCTGCCGACGCCGACGAAACGGTCAAGCTCGCCGCCCGAAAGCCCGACCAGGGAAAGATCGTGACGCCATCTCCGACGCCGTTCACCACCCTGACGCTCACTGACCCCCGGCCGAACTCGACCGTTCTCGTGATCTCTCCGTCCGTGGAAACCCACCGCGTATCCGTGATGGAGGTGGTCACCGCCCTCACCGCAGGGCGACGCACACCGGCCGGGGTTTCCCCCCTCACCGGAAACGGATCCACGGCCAGCGGGCCGAGATGGATCGGATGCTCGATGCGAATCGAGCCGTCCCCCGTCTGGACGGCGATGAGGAACCCGTCTGCCAATGGGCGGACCACCTCGGAGCGGACGTCGCGAACTCGCTCCCCCATGGCATCCGCTCGCCGATCGATGTCGGCGCCGTCGACTGTTGCGGAGAGAATCTCGCCGGTGTCGGCGTGGGCTACCGCCCGGACCGGTACTCCATCGATCTCGAGATCGTACGAGATCGTCGGCGCCCCCGTTCGGTCGCGCCCGACGCCCGTCGTCATGGTCTGCCTGCGCGCTTCCCTGATCGTCCGGGCGTCATAGGGGAGTCCGCCCGCGACCGACGACCGCTCCCCGTGGAGCGCGGCCGCGACGCCCGGCAGGTGGCTGACGAGTTCGAGATATCCCTCTTCATCGGGGCGCCCGTCCCCCACCAGGCGGAACCCGATGCGGACGTACAGGGGAAGAGCCCGACGATTCGTGGGATCGACTTCCACACGGAGCGACCGCGCGCCCAGGGTGGTGAAACGCTCGAAGGAGTCGCTGAACAACCGGCCGACGAGAAAGCCCGCACGCAAAGAGGGGGCGACGAGGAACATCACCGCGAAAAGTTGTCCGTCGGGAGCGACACGGCGCCCGGACATCCTCGCGTAACCCAGCGTCCCAACGATTCTGCCGCGCTGCTCCGCTACGACGAAGAGCTTCACCGCGCGTTCCGCAAGAACGTCGAGGATGATTCTCGCGGTCGCCGCGCGACCGGAGGCGATGGGACCGTAGCCCTCTTCGTTGTAGAAGTCAGCGACGCGCTGCGCGTCACGCGCCGGGTCGAACAGCCGGATGTCGACCACGGCGGCTACCGGATCGTCCGAGACAAGCGCCAGGCGCCGAGCCCGACGAAGAGAACCGTGACGACCACGAGGGTGCTGACCGCGACGCCGGCTGTGACGGCGAAGTCGCCGACCGACCCCGACATCCCATAGAACGCGCGGACGGCTCGTGCGGCGTCATCTTGCCCGCCGACGAGCGCGGCGAGTGCCTGCTCGGTGTAGGGCTCTCTGATGAGCATGGCCGCTTGCGCGAACGGCAAGACGTTGATGCCGTCCACCACGGATGAGGGAAGAGTGCCCGCGGGAACGTAGGCGCCGGAGAAGAACCCGATCAACGACCCGACGACGGTCGACAAGGCGGTGAATGCTCCCGTGGACCTCAGGAACGTCACGGCGAACGTGGACAGCGCTGAGAAAGCGGCACTCGACAGGATCACCGATCCCCCCGTCTCCGCTAGATTCGCCGGGCTCAACGGGGTGTCGCCCTGGGTCAGGAGGTACAGCTGGCCGATCGCGATGATGATCGCGGTCATCACCAGAGAGACGGTGAAGCCCGCGATCATGTAACCGAGGACGAGGTGGCTCCGACGAATCGGCGAGACGGTGAAGTCGCGAAAGCGACCCGAGACATTGTCGTCCACGAACACGCCGAGCGCCGCTATCGACGTGGTCAGGGTGGTGATCATCGTGATGCCCGCGAACACCCACGAGTCGACGAACCACCGCACGTCCGCATCGGACGCCGTCGGAAACCACGTCTGCAGGCTGTCGACCTGGATGCCGCCGAGGAACAATGCGTACAACGCGATAAGGATCAGAGCCGACAGCAAGGAGAAGAACACTCCAGAGCGGTCTCGGAAGAAGACGCGGAGGTTCCGGCTCGTCAGGAGTGCGATGCTCCTCATGCGGTCTCTCCTCTGACGAGCGCGAGAAACACGTCGTCCATCGTTCCGTGGCGAAACTCGAAGTCATCGATCGGCAGGACCGAGAGGAGCTCCGTGGCAGCCCGCGATGACGCCAGGGGGATGACGATGTCACTACCGACCACACGGGCATCGATTCCCCGAGCCCGGCACCCGGCCACCACCCCGGTCTGATCGTCGGACCGCACGGTGAGGATGCTGGAGCTGTACTGAGAGCGAAGCTGCGCGGGCGTGCCTTCCGCGATGATCCGACCCTTGTCGATGATGGACACCCGGTCGGCGTTCTCGGTCTCCTCCATGTAGTGCGTCGTGAGGAAGATCGTCGTCCCGCGAGAGGCACGCAGTTCGTGAATCGCCGCCCAGATCTTCTCTCGGGACTGCGGGTCCAAGCCGGCCGTGGGCTCGTCGAGAAAGAGCACGCGAGGCTCGTGCACGAGCGCACGAGCGATGTCCGCCCGCCGCTTCTGTCCGCCGGACAGCGGCCCGTATCGCCGCTCGAGGAAGGAACCGAGGCCGACGAGGTCGGACAGCGTCTCGATGCGCCGACGCGCCTCCCGAGGGCCGAGTCCGTAGAAGCCCGCGCGAACCGCGAGGTTCTCACGAACCGAGAGGAGAGGGTCGAGAAGGGAGGACTGGAAGACGGCACCGATGCTCGCGCGAACGTTATGCGGTTCGTGCTCCACGTCGTAACCGTTGACCGTTATCGAGCCCGACGTCGGTGTGAGAGTCGTCGTGATGCAGCCGATCGTCGTGGACTTGCCCGCGCCGTTCTCTCCGAGAAATGCGAAGACCGAGCCCGCGGGCACGGAGAGGGAGAGGTCGTGGACGGCGCGCCGAGCTCCGTAGTCCCTGCAGAGATCGACGACTTCTATCGACATGAGTGCTCCTTCGTCTCGTGGGCCTCAGATGTGTCCTGCGTGGGGATCCAACTGCCATGCAGACCCAGTGGTACACGCGAGGGCAGATGAACCCGCGCGAGTTCGTCACCCTCGAAGTCCTCCGCGGCCAAGATCACCAAATCGCTGGCTCCCCTCTCAGGCGCGTGCACGTAACTGAGCAGGTACCCGTCGTCCTCTGCGTCTGTGCCGCCGCGTCGGGGCACGAAGATCGCCTCTCCCACGGCCGCGTCACGAGCGAAGCACCGACGCTGGGTCCGACCGCCCGCGAGGTCGTGCTTGTAGAGGACGTTGTCGAACTCGCCGTCCGCCATCGTGTCGAGCTCTCGCGGACGCCAGGTGTCGACGAAAGCGGCAGCACTCGCCGTGTACGCGAAGCGGTGGACGCGACCGAGCACGCGATCATCGACACGCGGGAACTCCTGCGGCCGATCGTCGAGAACACGTCGCGAAACGCGGCCCGTGCGGGCGTCGATCGTAAAGCGTTCGAGCGACGGGATCCCCTGACCACTGATATCGCTTGCGCGCCCTCGGAACATGGACGGGTGCGTCACGACGTCGACGACGGCTCCGCTCGACGTGTCGTGCGCATTGACGGTGTGGTAGATCCACACGGGTTCGATCTCGAACCACCTCGGCTGCTCGTGGGCGCCGACGCGTCGCAGGAGTCCCAGCCGCGCGACCGCCCCCGGGTCCCAGCGGAAAGGGAACGGGTCGCCCGCGACGGCCGCCAGGACGTCGAAGGTGACCGGCAGATCCATCAGCACCAGATAGCGGGGGGTCAGCGCGAAATCGTGCATCATCGGTGCGTGCGGGAGGTCGATGCGCTCACTGCGAATCAGCCTCCCCGCGGCCGAGACCACGGTGTAGTCCACCATCGGCGACCCCGCGAAGTATCCGATGCTGTGGAGGTCACCGGTCATCGGGTCGATCTTGGGATGAGCAGACATCGCTCCGCGGAGCCCGCCGCCGAAGTCGCACGGTCCGATCGTGTCCAGTTCGCCGCTGAGTTCGAACGGGAGAGTCCCACCCTCCGCCAGCGACAGGATCTTCCCCGCGTGCCCGATCACGTTGATGTTCGATGCGGCATCCATACCTCCGAGGACTCCGTAGGAGCGCCGGGGCTCCCTCAGTGCGCGCAAGACCGGGGCCTGCCGAACCCAGCGATTGCGATACCACTCGGCGCGGCCTCCGGCGAGGCGGACTCCGTGGATCATCCCGGCGCCCAGGTAGTAATGGAAACGCGGATGCTCGATACCAAGCGGGTTGGGACCGTTACGCAAGTACCGTCCGTCGAGATCCTCGGGAATCGCGCCGGTGACGGGGAGGTCGAAGGCGGTCACCTCCTCCCGAACGGGAGCGAAATGGCCACGACGGTAGGGAGACGGGCGAGCAATGGACGTCTTCTCTCGGTTCACAGGCGACAGGTCAGGCGGCGCGCATCATCGCGACCGGCGACAGGCGCAACAGCTTGCGGGTGGAGAGCAGATTCCCGACAAGGAGGGCGATCAGCATGACGGCGGCGGTGAGGATGACATCCCCGATACCGAGCCACGGGCGCAAGGTGCTCTCCCCGAAGAGTTGCACCCCGCCGCCGATCGGGATCCCGACTGTCGCGCAGATCACGACGCTCACGAGCGAGGCGATCGTGCCGACGGCGATCATGAGCGCTGCGACGATCACGGTGTGCGTCGCGTGCACCGCGCGCACCGCGTTCGCGCCGAAGCCCATCGCCCGCAGGGTGGCGATCTGTCCCCGCTGACGTCGCAACGCGAACGCGACGACGTGTCCCACGAGCACCGCGCAGATCAATGCCAGGACGACCACGAGGACCCACATGACCGCCCGCTGGGCCGTTTGAATCGCGAAGATGAGCCCCGCGGTGTCCTGGGCGGTGGAGAAGGTCACCCCGGCGAACCGGGTCGACAGGGCGGCAGACTCCGCCGCTGCGTCGGCGCCCGGCCTCAGGGTGAGGAGCACCTGCGTCAGCGCGTGGGGACGGCCCAGGAGTTCCTGCACTCCCGCGACGTCCATCACGATGAAGCTCGAGCGGAAGAGACCGAACCGGCTGCTGTCGTACACGCACGCCAGCGTCACCGTGGTCGTCGCCGTAGCGGCGGGAGCGCCCGCGAGAGACAGCGTCACGGTGTCGCCGACCGACACGCCGAGGTCGTCGCGTTGCCCCTGATTGACACAGATCTCATCAGCTCCGCTGGGGGGAGAGCCCGCGAGGATGATGTAGCCCTCGGCCGCGACGTCCGATCCGATCACGACGACACCGGCATCCGTACCGCTTGTCGAGAGCTGCGCGCCGGCCGTGATCCTCGTCCGAACCGCGGAGACGCCCGGCGACTCCTCCAGCTTCGAGACCAGCTGCCCGCCGTCGTCGTCGAGGTAGGAGACCACGTCGGTCTGCGGATTGAGCATCGAGTACTCGTAGCCCTGGGCGAAACCGGACACATCACCGCTGACGATGTCTTTCGCGGACTGCGTCATCATCGTGCCCATGCCGTTGATAGCGGCAAACGAGAGCAGAAGACCCCACGTGGCGACGGCCACGCTCGAGAACGTGCGGACTGTTCGCCTGTCGGTGCGGATCATCGCCAACGCCATGAAGACGATGTAGCGCGGCGTCAACCCGTCCCGGCGCTCCCCCACATCGGCGGATCCACGACGCGGGGCCGCGTCACTGGTGCGTGCCATGAGCGGTCGTCCCCCGTCGTTCAGCCTCAGCGAAGTAGGTGGCGTCGCTGCGGAAAAGCCGCCGCGCGAACTCCGGGTTGTCGCGCAGCTGCTGCCGCACGTCGATGCCGAAGCTCTCGTCGGGAAGGTGCCGGCGCGGATCGGCCACCGCATCGATGAAGTCGTCGACGTGACGGCGCATCATCCGGCCGTGCTCCGAGTCGCCATAGTCGAAGACGATCATCGGGCTCCCGACGTTGCACGCGTCGACCACGCTCGCACCGTAGCTGCCGAGCACCCGTCGGAGGTAGTCGGCGGCATGGGTGGACTCGAACGGACTCGCCGATGTCGACAGCGCCAGCGCCCCCTTGCCCGTCAGAAGTCGGCGGTGACTCAGGCGTGTCGTCCTCTCGACGAAGGTCATCATGGTGGAGTTCACGTTCGCGCAGTAGTTCGGACTCGCCAGGATCACCCCGTCTGCGTCGAGCATCTGCTCGATGATCTGTTCTGCGTCGTCGTCGAAGACGCAGCCGTCCGTGCGGAAGCAGCGGCCGTTGCCATCACACACCGAGACCCTTCGCCCCCAGAGGGCGATGGCCTCGAATTCCCAGTCGGGTCGACGACTGTGCAAGTAATCCCGAACGGCCGAGAGCAGCACTCGCGTGTGACTCAGGTTGTTCGGCCGCGGACTCGAGTGGACGGCGACGATCTTCACGCGCTCCCTCCCCCGGCAGCTTCCGAGTCGGAGACGATCGCGCCGTCCGCGAGGTGGATGACGCGTCGCGCCGCCTCGATGACCCGGTCGTCGTGAGACGAGACGAGGATCGTCACGCCGCCCTCTTCGTTCAGCCGACGCATGAGCTGGAGAATCCCGTCGGCATTCGTCGAGTCGAGACTCGCCGTCGGCTCATCTGCCACGACGAGAGTGGTCTCGCTGGTGACCGCTCGGACGATCGCGGCGCGCTGCTGCTGGCCACCCGACAGCTGCGCGGGGAGCGCCCCGAGCTTGCTTCCGAGTCCGACCTCGTCCAGGAGCGCGCGGGTGCGATCACGCGCCGCCCGGGTCAACCTCTTCTGCAGTCGTAGCTGCAGCACCGCGTTCTCGTAGACCGACAGGGAGGCGACCAGATTCGACCTTTGGAACACGTACCCGACGCGGTCGCGGCGAAACTCGGCGAGCGCACGGGGCGAGAGGGCGGTCAGTTCGACGTCGTCGACGAGGACTGACCCTGACGACGCGGAGTCGAGACCGCCGATGACGTTCAGGAGCGTGGTCTTGCCCGATCCCGATGGTCCCGCGAGGACGACGAACTCTCCCGTGGAGACCTGAAACGAGACGTCGCGATTCGCGTGCAGAAGATCCGGCCCGTCGCCGTACGTGCGGTAGAGATGTTCGACGGCGATCATGCGGACCCTCCCTCGACGAAGCTGTAGCTGATATCGGCGCTGGCGACGGCGCGTTCGTCCACAGTGGCCGTCGCGCGCACTTTGCCCATCGACGCCAGTTGACCGAGGGACTCAGCGGTCAACGTAAGCCGGTCTCCTGGACGGACGACTCCCCGGAACCGCACCATGTCGATCCGCGCGAGCACGCAGAGACGATCTCCGATGTCGAAGAGCAGGCCACCCGCCTGTGCGAGCGCTTCGAGGATCATGACGCCGGGCATGACCGGGTCGCCCGGGAAGTGTCCGGTGAAGTACGGCTCGTTGACGGTCACGTTCTTGATGGCGACGATGAAAGAGCCGGGGACCAGTTCGTCGACACGGTCGACCATGAGAAACGGATACCGGTGCGGGAGCCGGCTCATGATGCCGGCGGCGGTCATGGGCGCGACCGGCGCGACGATCGATCCGCTCATGCGGTCAGCCCTCCGTCCACGACGAGACAATGACCGGTGATGTACGACGCCCCGGGACTCGCGAGAAAGTGCACGGCGTTCGCGATGTCTTCCGCACGCCCAAAGCGCCGGCCGGGAATGAGCGCCGAGTAGTCCTCCCTCATCGCCGCTGGCAACCCGTCGAGCATCTCCGTCTCGATGAATCCGGGAGCGACCGCGTTGACGCGGATGTTCATGCGTGCGAGTTCTTTCGCGAGCGTCTTTGAGAAGGCGAGCACCCCGGCTTTGGCCGCCGCATAGTTCGCCTGGCCTGCGGGACTCGTGATGGCGCTCACCGAGGAGATGTTCACGATGGCGCCCGACTTCTGCGCAGCCATGAGCCATGCGGCCTGCTTGCTGCAAGCGAACGTGCCCGAGAGATCCGTGTCGATCACCGACCGCCAGGCATCCTCGCTCATCATGAGCGCGTACGAGTCGTCTGCGTAACCGGCATTGTTCACCTGGACGTCGAGGCCGCCCCACGCGGCTTTGATCTCCTGGAACATGCGCTTCACGTCGTCGAACGATGAGATGTCGGCCCTCACGGGAAGTACCCGGCCAGGATGCTCACGCTCGAGACGGTGGAGAACGGCGAGGGTCCCCCGGCGATCGCTGCGGTAGTTCACGGCAACGGAAGCTCCGTCCACGAGGAATCGCTCGGCAATGGCGAGACCGATCCCCCTCGTCGCCCCCGTCACGCACACGCGTCGTGTGTCCATCACCGTCACGCCTTTCTCACGACGGCGGAGGTGACGCCGCCGTTCACCGTCGATACCGTCACCAGCAGGGTCTGACCGGGTTCGGCTGCAGACAGGGCGAGCACATGGGCCAGTGCCTCGTTCCCGCCGTAGCACTCGCCGGTCGCCAGTCGGGGCAATGCGAGCGGACCTCGGTATCCGATCCCACGGATCGCGGCGAACTCGTTCCGCGTGATCGCACCGAGTCCGTTCGCGGTACCGACGACGATGTCCACATCGCCGACGGCGACGCCCGCGTCGTCGAGAGCGGCTCGCATCGCGTAGGCGATCGTGTCGTCTTCCTCCGCCCAATCGAGGTAGCTGACGCCGGCGCCGGTCGCCGAGGCGAGGGAGAGGCCCAGCACATGCGCGATGGGCTCGGCACCGCGCTGCCCGGCTGATCCCGCGGATTCGAGGACGACGACGGCGGCGGCTTCACCCGTCGCGAACGGGAGCTCGCGGTCGAGCTCCGGCGCGGCGGCGTCGAAGTAGTCCGTCATGATCTCGTTGGTCTCATCGAGCGACATCGCGAAGATCGCATCGGCCTTGCCCGTCTCGATCAGCTGCACGCCGTAGGCGACCGCGGAGCCGCCGACCAGGGTGGAGTTGGCCCCCTTCAGCCCGAGCGCGAGGCTGGCCTGGCCGTTGGCCACGTTGTAGACGGTCTGCGTGAACAATCCGGGGCTCGCGTTCACGAGTCCGCCGCCGACGAGGCCATCGAGATAAGCGCTCACGACGCGCTGCGGTCCGTACTCGGTGTTCGCCACGATCCCGATCCGCTCGAGGTCGGCGGGACGCTCCGCGAGCTGGGCCGCAGCGAAGGCGTCCACTGCCGCCGCCGTCGCGAGGTGACTGAATCGTTGCTTGCGCCGCAGCCCCACCGACGTCACATAGTCCTGGATCCTGAACCCCGCGGACACTTCGCGAAGCGAATGCCCGGTGGGTCCGGGCGAGGTCGCCTCCGCAGTCTCCACATTCGGGAAGACCCATCCTTCGTCGGCGTTCGTGTGGTCTGTCGCCGACAGACCCAGCGTCGAAACAGCGCCGACGCCGGTGATGAGCAGGGGCTCGTTCATGCTCTCTCTCGCTTTCTCAGCAGCTGTTCCGCGAGGGACACGGACCGGTCGGCGGAAGCGATCAGCTGTGGGAGACCAGACCCGTATTCACCCCATTGGCCCGTGATGAAGATGTTCTCGAGGCTCGTCCTCTGACTGATTCGCCGCACCATGTAGTTGTCGACGTCGTGGGCCCAGCCGGTTGCCGATCCGCCCGTGTGCCCGAAACGATCGGAGTAGTCGATCGGTGTGACGGTGCGCCGGTAGACGCTGCTCGTTCGCAGCTCGGGCAGGAAGCTCTCGGAGACCATCGCCTCGACACGGACGGCGTAATCCGCGTAGAAGGCGGCATCGTGGACATCGGGGTCGTGGTACATGTCGACCTCGATTCGCACCAGGTCACGGCCGGGGGCAGCGATACTCGCATCGATATTGGTCATGAGGTGCACCTTGATGACGGGGTGTTCGGGCAACGCGCCCGTCTCGAGAACCCGGTAGGTCTCGAAGACGTCCGTCGACCGGGTCAGGTAGTGGCGGGCGGCCCGACCGAAACGCGTCAGATCGGCTCCGACCAGGGTGTGGAACAGGCTCAGCGACGAGTGCCCCCGCCGGCGCCCGCCGGCGTCGATACCGCCGAGGCCGTGGCGTTCGAGCATTGCGTCGAGAGTCGGGGCGTCTCCGTTGAAGAAGACCACGTCTGCCCGTCGAACCGCGCCGTCCGCGAGAACGACTCCGCTCGCGCGTCCGCCTTCGACGACCACGTCGCTCATCAACGCCCCGTACACGAACTCGCAGCCCGCGGAGCGGAGGCGGTCCACGATCGTCCCGACGAGACGCCGCACCCCACCCCGCGGGTAGACCATTCCCTTGCCGTAACACTCGGTGAGGAAGCCGGCCATGATCAGCAGCGACGAGTGGTCGCACTGGATCCTCATCGCCAATGCTGTTCGCAACTCGGGATCGGAAATCGTCTCCCGACAGAACTCCTCGAAGCCGCGACGGTGATGGCGCATCATGAAGCGCCCACGATCCCGCGGATCGGCTGAGCCGTCACCGAGAAAGGAACGCAGGAAGCCGAAGAAGCGAGCCAGGTCGTCGACGGACGCCGGAAACTCCCGCCCGAGTCTCTCTTCGAGACGGTTCAGTCCCGTCGGCATCTCAATACGTCGATCGCCGATCGTCAGCACGTCTGCGATCTCCGCCGGCTCCCACTCCACGGTCGCGCTCAGGTCGAGCGAGGCGAGCAGGCGTGCGAGAGACTCGCCTTCACCACCACCGAGAAGGTGCGACACAGCCAGGTCGAACCGATCCCCCGCCTCGTTCTCGAAACCTCCGAAGTACCCACCCGCCTGATCGGTGCGTTCCAACACGACGACCCGATGACCGCGTTCGAGCATCCGCGCCGCCGCGACGAGGCCCGCCATCCCGGCACCGACGACCACGACGTCAGAGCTTCTCATCGAAACCTCTGCCGTCGGTCACCACGACGGGGTTCTCCGAGAAGAACGTCCTCATCTTCTCTGCGACCTCCTCAGGCCAGCGGAAGAGAAACCTCCCGCCCTCGGCGAGAGTGACGTGTTCGGTCATCCCGAGGGCCACGGCGGCTCCGTCGACCGCTTTCGTCAGGCGGTAGTAGAAGGCGAGCTTCGTGGTCTCCTGCGGTTTGATGAAGGTCTCGAGCCGCAGCTCGTCTCCGAACCTCCCGAAGCCGGTGAACGAGACACGAGTCCTCGTGACGGGGGCGAAGATGGGTGCGCCCGCGACCTCGATCATCGGCTGCCCGCCGATCATTCGCTCGATGAGGGCGAATCGGCCGGCCTCGAACCACACGAAGGTGTTGCTGTGGTGGTACACGCCAGCCATGTCCGTTTCGGCGAAGCGGACCGAGAATCTGATCTCGTTCGGCGGCGAAATCGGTGTTGTCGTCATCGGATCTCCAGAAGGTCGAGCACGGGCTGTGCGCACAGCGAACGGATGGGAAACCACAGCACGGCGACGGTCACGACGAAACCGATTCCGAGCGGACCGAGAAACACCCACCACGTCGGCGCCAAGACGAGCGTCGTGGTCCCGACCGCGAACGTGAACGCCTGGTCGGTCGAGGTGAGCCCGACGGCATTCACACCAGCCATCAGAGCCCCTGCCAGGATTGCGCCGACGACATAGCCGACCAGATACTGCGCAACGACCTCCATCACGTACATCCGCCGTAGTGAGCCCGGCGGCGCTCCCGATGTCTTCAGCACAGCGATGTCTGCGACCCGGGCGAGCATCGCTGAGTACACGAGCGAGCTCAGACCGATGCAGATGATCAGGAAGGTGAAGGTCGAGGCCGCGACAAGGACGATCCCCCAGATCGTCGGCCCGAGCATGAGCGATGACCAACTCGTTTCCGACCAAAGGAAGATCGTGGTCGAGCACGGAAGGCGTGAGGTCGCGGCGGCTAGTTCGGTGCGCAGGGCGCTGGTCTGTGGCGCATCGATCAGCAAGGCGTTGGTCCTGTCCGCATCGCCGTAGAGTTTTCGGGCCAACGCCTGTCGATCGACGATCACCCAGCTTTCGAGGATGAAGTTGGGCGTGGATGCCGTGACCACCGCGTCGACGATGTAGTCGAGTCGCGACGCGCCGATCGAGACGACCACAGCGTCGCCCGTCGTGACATCGAGTTGCCGGGCGACCTTGTCGGCCAGCACGATGCGATCTCCGCCGAGCCGTTCCGGGGGGAGTCCGAGGTTCTCGCCGAGCGCGTGTTCGACAGCCAGATCCGCTCCGACGAGGGTCACGGACCCGCTCGCAGGCCGGTCGGCGGATGCCGATGGATTCTCCACGTTGGCGCTCAGGTTGAGGCGCGAGCGGATAAAGTCCGACCCGACAGCATCCGACATCTCGGACAACTTCGAAGCGTCGACCGTGAGAACGTCCTTGCTGGTCGTCGGTTGTACGAGCCAGGGTGCGCCGACGGTGCCGAAGAGCAGACGATCCGCGTTCTGCCCGATCGCGGCGACGAACGAGAGCGCGACGATGAAGAGCGCGAGGCCCACGGCCACCTGCGCAACGACACCGACGGCTTCTCTCCGGTAATGGGCCACGTCTCGCAGAGCGATTCCGATCATCGCGACCTCTCCGATCGATCGATGGCGGCGCCCGCTTCGAGCTGCTGCGGACTCAGCGACCGCCGGCTCACGACGAGGTCCTCCCCCGCCTGGTGGCACGCGGTGCATATCGCCCCGTCGATGAACACGCGGGTGAACTCGACTCCCGGATCCTCGGCGACGACGCTGGCCTCGTCGAAGCTGCCGAACCCGAGCGATAGGCCGAGGCCGCGATACTTCGCCCACGCCTCTTTGGCGGTGAACACGGGAAGCAGCCGAGAGGGATCGCGAGCGATCATCTTCTGCTCCTCCGCGGTGAAGAAGCCGGTCGGCACAGCGCCCGCCAGGCGGCCCTCGCGTGGTTCGTTCTTCTGCTCGACGTCGATCGCCACATTGCTGGTCGCCACGGCGCACACCGTGAGGTCGCCGGTATGCGACATCGAGAACCAGATGCCGGGAGTCTCGACCTCGGGCCGACGGCCGGGGCGGCGCAGGACCCGCAGGCTGGCGACCCCCAGGGCGGCAGCCGTTTCGGAGAGCAATGCCCGACCCGCCGCGCGGCGCAGCTGCCATCCGCCCCTGCCGCGGTCAGCGCGATCAATCCAGTGCACGACGATCACGTAGTCGCCCCCAGCGCGACGGCACTGACACGCAGCAACTCGGTGGCGGCGGCGACCTCACGGCGGCGGACCTCGCGAACGGCGGTGACCAGACCCGCCCAGCCGTCTCGCGGATCTCGCTGCGCAGCGTGTGCGCGCAAATCGCGTGCCAGGGCGCGCCATCGTCCGCCGAGGGCCGCGTACTCCGACGCCAGGACGCTCAGAGAAACGTCGTCAAGATGCGTCGAGGCGGCGCGGAGCCCGCGCGCGAAAAGGTGCCGCCCGGCACCACCCCCTGAGCCGATCTTCTCGAGCATCGTCGACATCGACATCAGCTCGACGCGCGTCACCTCGGGATCCACCACATCGGGCATCGAGGCAAGTTCCCGTTCGAAAGTTTTCAAAGCCCGCTCCCCCTGTGTGTTGTTCACGGGGTGGAGGAAGAGCTCCGCGCTCTCGACGAGTGACAGGGCGAGGACCTCGCGAATATCGGGCACGTGCTCGGGCGGGATGATCCGACCGACCGCGAAGCGACGTGCGGGGCAGGCCATCGAGATCGCGCCGTCGCTCGGCATAGCCGTCGCCGTCGCGACCTCCTCGGCGCTCACCTCTATCGGGCGCGCCCACAGGTAGTCGTTCACGACCACCGAACCGTCCGCCGAAACGGAGCGCACCGGCAGGGCGTGCTCGCCGAACGGGTGAACCTCATCCCAGGGGAGCACGCCGCGGAACGATGACAGCTCCCGGGCCTCGCAGTAGAGGTAGGGAAGGTGACCCGCGTCCGCCCATTCACGCGTACGGGCGAGCATTGCATCGGCCGTCGTGTGCGAGACGAAGTCGATGCGCGAACCCGTGCGCCGAGCGAAGAAGTGCTCGAGGTCGTGAATACGACTATTGACGTAATAGGTATCGCCGTCGCGGCAGAAAAGGAACCCGAGCCCACCCCCGATGACGTACGACGCTTCTTCGTCGAGGTCGAACCCCGTCTCGGCGAACGCGTTCCTGATCATGGTGGAGAAGCAGTGCGATCCCCGGAGGTACCTGCCCGGCCATTGCCGGCGTGGCGTGAGCCTCATGAGGTGGCCCCTCTCGCACCGGAGGGAATGCGCGCGTCGAGTGCGGCGCGCTCGACGCGCGCGATCTCATCGAGCGCTGTGTCCGCACCCGCGAGGAATTCGACATGCAGAGCGCCTGAGCGAGCGAAGCCAGCGCGTGTCTCGTCGGGTATCGTCTCGGCACCGTACTTGTCGATCGCCGTCACGAGCACGGAGCGGTGAAAGGTGTCGTCGCGAGCGCTCAGCGCCGCCATGCCACGCCGGTACGTGTGAAGGCTCTCGCGCGAAGGACGACTCGAGACGAACGACTCGAGTCGTGGTAGGCCGTCCCGCGCCGTCGCCAACCGCATGAACAGAAGTCGCAGGGAACGGCGCGCCCGCGCAGCGAAGTCGTAACGTGTCGGTGCCAGGATCGCTTGGAGAGAGGGGACGGGCGCTGCGTATCCCCATGGCGACGGGTCAACGCACATCAGATCTTCGTGGGACACGGTCCGGTCGGCGAAAGTCGACGTGATCCGCACCGTGCTGTCACCGAACTCGCTCAGTGCGACAGGCCGCACAGTCGTCACCCCCGTTACCGGGTCACGCTCCGGGTGGAGCGAGTAGAAGGGCGTCGCTTTCCACCGCCGCTCGGCAAGGGCGTGTTCGCGACGAGCGGCATCGAGAAACGGCCCGGCTTCAGCGCTCCGGAACTGCTCGCAGTTGAATCCGGCTGCCTCGAAAAGGTCGAACGCTGCGTCGAACCCACCGAAGTCGTCGAACCCGTTCGGATCGGCGTACCGGACCCCGGATGCCATCACGACGACCGCGCTCGGCTCGACGGTGATGCCCAGGACGTCGAAGATCATTCCGGCGGGCGCGAGAACGGGGTGGGACTGTGGCCCGAACGGCGTCGACGCGTCCATCATTCACCCCGCCCGACACGCCGGAGTGCGATGCAGGTGTTGTTTCCGCCGAACCCGAAAGAATTCGAGATGGCGACGGTCATCCCCGCGGCCTCGAAAGACGCGATCGGAAGATTGAGTCCCGGAAACTCGTGCATCGGCTCCCTGGTGCCGGCGTTGCCGGGAACGAAGCCGCCCCCGAGTGCGGCCAGGCAGACCAGCATCTCCAAACTGCCTGCGCAGCTGAGGGTGTGGCCATGCAGCGGTTTCGTCGAACTGATGGGGATACGGGTCAGATCGGGACCGAAGACGCGGCTGAGCGCGGTCAGCTCCATGGCGTCGTTGTAGCGCGTCCCCGTCCCGTGCGCGTTGATGTAGTCCACGTCCTCGGGTCGGAGACCGGCATCGGCGAGACACTGCGTGATCGCGAGGACGGCCCCGGCGCCACTCGGGTCGGGGGCCGTCGCATGATAGGCGTCATCCGAGAGGCCGTACCCGCACACTTCGCCGTAGACCGTTGCGCCGCGCGCGATCGCGGACTCCGCGCTCTCCAGCACGAACATGCACGCCGCTTCGCCCAGCCCCGTTCCGTCGCGACCCTCGTCGAACGGCCGAACGGTGGTGCGAGTCAGCGATTTGAGCAGGGTGAACCCCGAATAGGAAAGCATCGAGAACGGCTCCGCACCGCCCGCGATGGCGACATCGGCGCGCCCGGCTCTGATGAAGTCATAGGCCATACCGACGGAGTTGCTGCCGGCTGCGCAGGCGGTCGACACCGCAGCTTGGGGCCCCCGCACACCCAACGTTCGGCGAATCGCCGCGGTCACGGTTGCCGGCGTACGAACAACGGTCGATCCCCGGGTGGCCTGACCGCTCAGCTTCTTCTCCGCGTGCGCGTGATTCGTTTCGACACCCGCGTTCGACGACGCCACGACAACGGCCGTCCGGAACGGGTCGAGCGCGTCGACGGACATCCCGGCATCTGCGAGGGCGACCGACGCACAATGCACGCCGTAGTGTTCGGCGGTTTCCCACTCCGGATGATCCGCAGCAAGTGTCAGGAAGTCGGCGGGGAACTCGGGGATGATCGCCCCCTGCTGGAACGGGAACGCCGCGGTGTCGAAGTACGGGATCGTGCGGAATCCGTTCGATCCCGCGCGGAGCGACTCGCTGAACTCCTCCCAGGTGTTACCGATCGGAGTGAGCAGTCCGATCCCGGTGACGTACACACGCGTGCTCATGCTGTCGACGACAACTCTCTGCGATGCCCTGCTGGCACCGATCAAGCGGCGTCGGCGCGGTGCGCGCGCACGTAATCCGCGATGGTGCGAACGGAGGTGAAGACCTCGGGTTGGTCGTCGGGCAGTTCGACGTCGAAGGCCGCGTTGAGCGCGAGCACGACCTCCAGAATGTCTATGGAGTCGAGATTGAGTGACGACTGCTCGTGTTCTGTTCCCTCCGCCAGGGAAGCGAAGATGGGCGCGTCCGCGTCGACGTCGGTGGGCTCGATTTCCAGCCCGAGTCGCTCGACGATGGCTGCGGCGATCTCTTGCTCGATGGACTGTTCGGTCATGCCATTTCCTTTGTCTCTTGCTGTGGGTGATACGTGGTGTCTGGGGTGTTGAGCGTCATCTCACCGCAGGCTCGCGGGAGCGGATCGGCTGCGAATGCACCGCGCGTCGGGCCGAGACCGGAGAGGGTTACGCCGCTCATGCATCGAGCGGAGCGCCCATGACGCACGGGGTCGAAGGCCTTCGACGCTCATCCCGGGAACATCTGGGCGATCGTGTCGCCCCGCTTCGCTCCCTCTGCCAGGAACTCGCGAACCGGCAGGTCGCGTTCCGGACACGTCCGATGATCGGTGTGAGGACGCTGCTTCGCGTTCTCCCCGGCACCGTTATCTCCGCATGTGCGAGTGCTCATGTTTGAACGCTAGCGGGTCATGTTAGACCCGTTCAAGCTTTTTCACCCGCTCAGTTTGCGGTTCACCTCTTCTACGCTGAGGACATGGCCCGGCAGAAGAAGACGCCCCACCCGTTCGACAAGCACTTGGGTTCGGCGATCTGGGCCGCGCGTCGGCGGCGGGATGTCACCCGAGAGGTCCTCTCCATGAGGACGGGCATACCTCTGTCGAACTTGAAGCGACGCGAAGACGGGGTGAACGAGACCACGGTCTCGGAGCTCGAGCGCATCGCGGCCGTCCTGCGCATGCCGGCGCGCGAGATCGTCGACATGGCCCTCACCGACTACAGCGCCGAGACCAGCGGGGCGAGCGGCTCCGCACAGGACGGCCTGGTGAAGCTGCTCGCCTCGATGTCGGAGGCCCCCCGTACCGTCGACGATGCGGACAACGTCACCTACCTCGGCCACATCGCGCCCGCAACGCGCGATGCCGCGAACACCGATGAGCGCAAGCCGGCATCAGACTGAAGGGAGAATCGTGAAGGAGCTGCTTTCTCTGGCGGCACGCCTCGATGTCACCGTTCACGTCGCACACCTTCCAGAGCCGTTCAGAGGCTTCTACGACCACGAAGGCCGACGAGTGGTCTTTGACATCTCTCTCACCCCCATCGAACGGGTGTGCGTGCTGGCGCACGAACTTGGGCACGCGTTCTACGGCCACCAAGGGCGTGACGACCCCGATGCCGAAGCCGCGGCCGACGCGTTCGCCGCCGCTGCTCTCGTCGACCCGGTCCGCTACGCGCACCTCGAGTCCATCGGGCTCGATGCCGAAGCCATTGCCGAAGAGCTCGGCGTGACGGTGAAACTGCTCCGTGCGTTCGTGGCGAACCATCTCACCCGCGTGACGGGCATCACCTATACGCGTCCACGTCTGGGACGAGGTCACTACCAGCACGCCTCACAGTGGGCATCGTGACGCTCGAGCCAGACCCTCGTCGATCGCCCCAAAAGACGACCGCGACGGCAAGGTCAGCTCGTCGATCCGCCCGGGCGTCCGAGGCCGGCTCTCCGTCGGCTGACCGCCCGCGTCAATCCACCACTGCGAACCGCTCCAACACCACCCGCGTGTCGTCGTCGACGGCGAATCCAGCGCCCAGCTCCTCGCGCATGGCGTCAGAGGTCCAGAATCGCACGTGGCCCGCGCGCCACTGCGCGACCGAGGCGTAGCCCTCCCCCTCGGCGAGCGCGTGGGCGAGGGGAACATCCCGCAGTGCCACGACCTCGATCGCGGTCGTCTCGATGACGCACACCGGCTCACCTCGCGAATCGATCACCATGCCCCGCTCGCCGACGGCGGGCAGAGGGTCACCGGCGACGGTGTACTCCTGTTCCAGCGAGCTCGTCGCCGTCTTCTCCCGCGCGCGGATTGCCGCGACGATCCGGTCGCGACCGGGCCCGGGGAACATGAACTCGATCGGCTCCAGCTGCTCCGCCATCAGATCCACCCCCGCTCGCGCGCATGAATCGTCGCCTGCTGCCGACTCGCGAGCCCGAGCTTGCCCAGCACCGACGACACGTGGTTGCGCACCGTCCCGGCCGACAGGTGCAACGTCGCCGCGATCTCGGCCACCGTCTGCCCTCTCGCCCCCGCGCGCAGCACGTCGAGCTCGCGGTCGGTGAGGGGACTCCGCTCGTCGCTCAGCGCGTCGGCCGCGACCTCGGGGTCGACGTACCTCCGCCCGGCCGCGACTTCACGGATCACGGCCGCCACGTCATCCGCGGGCCGCGACTTGGGGAGGAACCCGCTGACCCCGGCGCCGAGCGCGCGCCGCAGCACTCCGGGTCGCGCGTGGCGCGTGACGATCACGCAGCGCGAGGGCACGCTCCGCAGGATCTTCGCCGCGGTGTCGACGCCGTCGAGCCCGGGCATCTCGAGGTCGAGCAGGCACACGTCGGGCTTGAGCCGCTGCGCCTCGACCACGGCGCTCTCGCCGTCGCGGCATTCGGCGACGACCTCGAGGTCGTCCTCCAGCCGCAGCAGCGCGGCGAGCGCGGTGCGGATCATGTCCTCGTCGTCGGCGATGAGCACGCGAATCATGCGGAAACCTCCTCGGGCACGCGAACCGTCACGCGGAAGCGGTCGCCGAGGCGGGTGGCATCCACCGTTCCTCCCACAGAACCCACGCGTTCGGCGATGCCCGACAGTCCCGCCCCGTCGCCGACGGGAGACGCGGCACTCCGCGAGTCGTTCTCGACGGTCAGCACCCAGGCTCCGTCGTGGCGGGCGAGGGAGAGGGATGCCGACACCCCACCACCGTGTTTCAACACATTCGTCGTGGACTCGCGGACGACGGGTCCGAGCACGTCGGCGGGCGCGCGTTCGGCTTCGGTATCCACGAGCAGATCGACGGTCAGCCCCGCCGCGCGCAACAGGTCGGCGGCGTTGGCGAGTTCGTCGGGAAGGGGCACTCCGCGGAACCGTGCGGCGAGGTCGCGCGTGCCGCGACGGGCTTCGTCGACGCTCGCGCGAGCCGCGCGCACCTGTTCGACGGCGGCATCCGGGTCCCTCCCCATCATCTTCTCGGCGAGCTCGAGCTGCAGCGCGATCACCTGCAGGTGGTGGCCCTGCA
The DNA here is from genome assembly GCF_041079455.1 of Microbacterium sp. 16-032. Taxonomy (NCBI): domain Bacteria; kingdom Bacillati; phylum Actinomycetota; class Actinomycetes; order Micrococcales; family Microbacteriaceae; genus Microbacterium; species Microbacterium sp. 16-032. The sequence continues at coordinate 162,546 of NZ_JBFYGQ010000005.1, forward strand.
GGTCGTGCAGGTCGCCGGCGAGGCGCAGGCGCTCTTGTGCGGCGGCGAGACGTCCCTCGGCGCGGCGGGCGCGGTCGAGTTCGCGCACGATGTCCCACCACCACAGCGAGGTGGCGGTGAGCGGGGCGAGCATGGTGGCGAACAGCGGCAGGGCGAACGTCAGCGAGATGTAGCCGTCGGGGCTGAGCCGCGTCGCCTCGATCACCCACACCGCGATGACGATGACGAGCATCAGCGCGACGAGCCGCACCCGGATGCCGCCCCGCCACCGCACCGTGCACAGCGCCTGCGCCGCGAGGGCTGCGGCGAGAAGCACCGACCCGGCGCCGATGCCGAGCACGACGGCCGAGGCGACCCCGAGCAGCACGAGGGGCCACACCGGCCTGCGCGCGGAGTCGTCACCGTCGTCGAGGGGTTCGCGCCGGTAGTGGATGAGGAGGAGGACTCCGGATGCCACCGACCCGGCCGCCCCGACAAGCACGAGGACGATGTCGAGCGTCGTCCCCCGCAGCACGACCACCAGCGCCCACATGAAGACCGCGAAGACGTGGAGGAACAGGATCGACGACGCCGTGTACCACCAGGTGACGCGGACGTCACGGGCGTACGTCGCCGCGGGCGTGCGGACGGGTGCGGGTGCGGGGGCGCTCACACCCGCCACTGTACGGGCGTGACATTCGTCACGGGTGGCGCGGCGAATCGTCCCGCGGAGCGGCGAGCGCGGCGGTCAGCGGTAGCTGTCGGGGAGCTCCGGCGGTACCCGATCGCGGTCCTGCGCGGTCTCGACCGACGTGGGCTCCGCCCTCAGCTGCAGCGAGGTCGACGGCGTCCAGCCGTAGAAGGCCGACTCGACGGCGCCCGCGTCGATGACGGGGCGAATCGCTTGTCGCACGGCGTCCTTCCGGCGGCCCGCGCGGCGGCGTCCGAGCACCATCCCGAGACGCACGAGCACCCCGACCGCGGTGGCCGCCCAGAAGAGGTATTCGATCCACACGAGGAAGCTCGGCATCGTTGCTCCTTCGGATCGGCCGCGGTCTCTTGCGGGGGTTGCGACGATACGCCACGCGCGCGGCGCCCGAAAGGGCGACCCTGACATTCGTCACGGGTGCGCCCTCGCATCCTCCCGCTCGCTCGTGACACCACGACACTGCCGCCGCGAGCCGCTCGCCGGTGGGATGGAATCACCGCGGAACACGCCGCGAACTCATCCCCCAGGAGTCCTCATGTCGAACCCCGTATCCGACCTCATCCTCGGCTTCCAGGGCCTCGTCGCCGACGTGCCCGACCTCGTCCAGCCGCTCATCGTCGCCCTCGCCGGGGCCGTGCCGTTCATCGAGGGCGAGGGTGCGGCGGCGATCGGCATCCTGGGCGGCATCCCTCCCGTCGTCGCCGCTCTCGCCGGCGCGATCGGCAACCTCCTCTGCGTGGCCGTGGTCGTCTTCGCGTCGTCGCGCGTGCGCACCGCCGTCACCACCCGCCGCGGAGTCGCCGAGAAGCCCACGTCGGCCCGCCGAGAGAAGTTCGAGAAGGCGTACCACCGCTACGGGACCCCGGGCGTGAGCCTGCTCGGCCCGCTGCTGCTGCCGACGCAGTTCACCGCCGCGGCCCTCACGTCCACCGGCGTTCCGCCGATGCGCGTCATCGCCTGGCAGGCCGCCGCGATCGTGCTGTGGACGACGGTGATCACGCTGATCATCACGGGCGTGATCCGCGCCGTGGCGTGACTCGTCGTACCGCGCGCGGATGTCGTGTCTCGATGTCGCGACCGCCTCCCCCTGCTGCCGCGTAGCGGCTAGGGCACGCGCCGGAAGAAGCCGTAGTTCATCAGCGCACGCTCGGCGTCCAGGTGCCGAGACGTGAGATTTGTGTGAAGACGGCGCGTGACCGTCGCGCGCAAGATTTCAAGAGTCGCTCTCCTGCGCGACGACAGCGCCGCTTTCGTCGGTGACGGTGAAGCTGTTGTGCGTGCCCTGCACCACGTACGGGACCGTCGATCCCTCGACTGCGAACGTGACGCACGTGCCCGGGGAGTCCAGGAGCAGCTTCCCCTGCTCAGCGGTGGCGTAGGTGGCCTTCACGGCGTAGCAGGTTTCCACGAACGCATCAGCGGCGGTGTTCGTGATGACACGGGTGAGAGTGGGAGTGAGGGCGACCTCGGTCACCCGCGGGCGTTCATCGCGCACCAGCGTTGTGCCGACGGGAACGAACAGCCCACCGGAGGATCCCCTCGCCCAAGCGTTCGCGTACGCCTCACGCCACTGCTCGCCGATGAGGGGCGTGGTCCGGATCCACTCCGTGTGCGCCTGTGCCGACCGGTCCGCGGTGGCGCCGTCCAGGTGCTCCTCCACCACCCACTTGGCGGCCTGCCGCTGCGCGGATTCGATCACCGCGGGCTCCACGGCGGGCTTGTCCGGGTTCGGTGAGATGGCGCCGGAACTGTCCACCACGGACGCGGACTCACCTGGTCGTGCGGGGTCACCTCGACGGCGGCTTCGTCGACGGTGACGTGGCAGTAGGTGCCCGCGTCATCGGTGACGAGCGCAGCCGGTACAGCCACCCCGAGGTCCACTTCGCTGGTGTCGCACGCCGGCGTGGGTGCGTCCGCGGAGGGAGGAGCATCAGCGGTCGACGAGCAGCCTGCCGTCAATAGGACAGCCAACACGGACGCGGCACATCGCGTGCATGACCTCCGGGGTCGCCCGCATGGCACCCGGTACGGTCCCTGTCACCCTCACACCCGAGCCGTCCCCAGTCGCAAGAGCCCTTCGACTTCGCCGGCACCGACCCGACGCTCTGTGTGATCTGTCGCGCAATCACGGCGGACGGTGGCACATAGAGCGCGGCGGCGGGCGGTAGACGCTCGACGACGAGATGTCTCGGCGGTCGACCCGGAGACGGCGACCTGCCAGGGCAGCGACGTACCAGCGGCGGAGAGCGTCTGATGGCGCGGGGCCTGGGCTGCATCGTCGCCGCGACGGGTCTCGGCTGGTCCGCGCACACCGGTTGCGTTCCGAACGATAGGGCTCTGCCCACGGCGGCCCGGTCGAGCGGAAGGCTCCGCGAACGATAGACATGTCCCTTGGGCGCTCGCGGACGGCGCAGGCATAAGGGGGCCAAGGGGGAATCATGGATGTATTCACTACTCGGATGAGGTGGCGGCTTCGAATCGGAGCACTGCTATTCATCGTGGTCGCGACGTCGGCCTCAAGCCTGCTGTTCGCCCAGCAGAACGAGTTCGGCAAGTTCTTCGTTGCGGGCGCGGTGGCCGGCGCTCTCATCATCGGAGCGCTGGGCGCGATTCTGGCGCACGGCGAGGGTACGCCCCGGGCGGACCGCACAGATTTCATCGGGAAGGTGTTCACCTTCGCAGGCGCAGCTCCCGGAATCTTCCTCGCTGTCCTCAGCCTCGCTCCGGCATCCAATTTCACCCCCAAGTTTTCAGTCCCTGAGGCGCCTGCCGCTAGCGGTGGGGCCACCCCAGACCCGTCCCCTACGCCGCTGTCGGCAATATTCGTCGAGCTCAAGGCGCAGTCGGTAGTGCAGGACGCTTTCACGCAGGCACACCAGTCCCCGATGTCCATTACATGCAATGCGTTGGCGATAGGTGCAGGCGTAGCGGCTGCGTTCCTCCTTTTGATCCTCGTCTCAGCGGTGATGTGGGGATGCGTTCGATACGCACAGCGGAAGGGCACGGGGAAGCTAAGAGAACCTAGGGTTCCGTGGGCAACCGTGACTCAGGTTCACGCTGTGACTGCACGTGGCCGCTACGCACAGCTCGGTGCGCTCGGGGGTATTGCAGCGCTCATCGTGTCCATGATCCTCACCACGTTCAGTGTGCGGCGCCGCTAGATCGTCGTGCGGCGCTCGGCCATTCACTGCTCGAGGGCGGTGATGATGACTGCACTCCCGCCGGGGGCCGCTCAGCGGTGGAATGCGACGCGAAGAACGCGCCTGCAAAGGGCACCTCAGGTGCCTGACGGGCATCTCCGGACGGATGCCGCGAACCCCGGGCGATCGACTCAGCGAGGTCATAGCTAAGACCTGACTCCACGCAGCCGGGATCCGAGGCCCGTATGCCTGGATGGGAGGAAGCCCACCCGGATTCGAGAGGACCCCCACCCCGATGCCGCAGCAGACCGTGACCCTGAGCCTCAGAGAGCCGATCTACACGCAGGCCCTCTATTACACGGCGATGTTCTCGCAAAAGCCGTTCCGCGAGGCGCTGCTGGTCTACCGCCGGGGCGGGACGTACACGATCCTCTCCCCCGGTGAGGATCACCACGGGTGCTGGGTCTCGGCCACGGCCCCTCTCGATCCCCCACGGCACGTCTCGTTCATGTCGTGGCCGTCCGCCGACTGGGACCACGACATCGCCGCCCACACCCTCACGTTCGCGCCCGACACCGGCGCGTTCACGCAGGAGCTGCGCCTGCCCGGCGAGCCCGTTCCGCGCGCGCAGCACGGCTACGCCGTCGCCGTGCCGTCGCCCGCCGAGGTCGATCCGAGCCTCGGGTGGGAGGTTCTGCGGGAGCGGTACGCGGCGACCTTCGCGGCGCTACACGACCTCGTCGGGGTGCGGGGGGCGGGCGGCTGAAGGTAGGTCAGACGCCGCGACAGATAATCGCACACCGCGCTTGATAACCGGATGCAAACATTCTCTTCCAGAATGGAACTGCCGGGCCGAAATACGAAAGAAGCGTTCAATGACCGACGCGTTGCGGCGAGCCCGCATGTCACGATCGGTGAAGCATTCTTCAGCATGGGGGACCGATGGAATTTCAAGACCGCCTCGCCGCGCTCGCAACCAAGGTAAGCAATCAGGCATCAGCGATCGGCACGGAGGAGGCGACGAAGAACGCCTTCGTCATGCCCTTCATCTCGAGCATCCTGGGCTACGACGTGTTCGACCCGCTCGAGGTCGTTCCCGAATTCACCGCCGACGTGGGAATCAAGAAGGGCGAGAAGGTCGATTACGCGATCATGCGTGACGCTGAGGTCCAGATCCTCATCGAATGCAAGGCATCGACCGGCGCCCCCAAGATCGAACACGCTTCTCAGCTGTTCCGGTACTTCGCCACGACGAACGCTCGCATCGCCGCACTCACCAACGGCGTGATCTGGCAGTTCTTCACCGATCTCGATGCCCCGAACAAGATGGACGCCAAGCCGTTCCTCGTTCTGGACCTGCTCGACATCGACGACACGCTCATTCCCGAGGTCCAGAAGCTCAGCAAGGACAACTTCGACCTGGACTCGATCATCAGCGCGGCTGAGGAACTGAAGTACGTCGGTGCGCTCAAACGCGAGATCGCGGGGCAGTTCCGCGAGCCGAGTGACGAATGGATCAAGTTCTTCACGCAGCGTGTCTACGAAGGTGCGTACACCGCGAAGGTCCGCGAGCAGTTCACTTCGCTCGTGACCAAGGCGTCGCGCCAGTTCCTCACCGAAAGCGTCAACGACCGTCTGAAGACGGCGCTGGGAGCCGGCGCTGGGGTCGCCGTCCCGCTGTCAAGCGACGCGCCCGCCGCCGTTTCGAGCGAGCCCGCGGCGCAGGCGGACCTCGAGCGCGACACCGAGATCGAGACGACTCTCGAAGAGCTCGAGGGCTATCAGATCGTCAAGGCCATCGCATGCGGAGAGACCAAGCCGCACCGTGTCACGCACCGCGATGCCAAGAGCTACTTCGCCGTGCTGCTCGACGACAACAACCGAAAGCCGATCGCCCGCCTGCATTTCAATGGACGACAGAAGTATCTGGGCCTCCTGGACGAGCAGAAGGTCGAGACTCGTCACGCCATCGACGAGCTCGATGAGATCTACGAGCACGCCGACGCTATCCGCGAGGCTGTCGTCCGTTATCGGTGATGTGACAACCCTTCGCGTTGCGCGCTGCTCCTATGGGCAATTCTGCACGGAGCAGTGCGCGGCGTGGAGATCTCGTTGACGAACAGAAGCATTCACTCTGAAAGAGCCCTCATGTCACGCGCCCACTTCTCTGTCGCTGCCGCAGCCGTTGTTGCGACCCTTTCCCTCGCAGGGTGCTCATCCCCGCAGCCGGGAGAGGCTGCGCCTGCCACGACGGCGACCGTCGTGGCGACTCCAACTGTCACCCCTTCGCCCACGCCGGACGTGGCAAGCACAGCGCCCATCTCGGACATCCAAGCAGAGGTGGACACTTTCGTCGGGGCGCTCGATCAGCTGGGCATTGAGCACTCCGGGCCGGTCCGAGCGGAGGTTGGCGCCTCGGGCGCGAAGGCAAGCTTCGACATCACCGTGAACGGATTCGACGCCGGCATCAACGTCTTCCCTGTCACTGACACGCTCGCCGCGTGGGGGAAACTTAGCGACGCCTACGGCGGCATCTTTGTCTCGTCGGGAAATGCAGTTCTCTCTCTCAACTCGAGCGAGGGCGTCGGAAACTCCGCCGAGATCGCCCCCACCATCGCCGACGCGGTTGGTGGGGAGGCACGCGGCGTCTGAGCCTCCAATCGACCATAAGTAAGCCGCTGCACGTCCCCGTGGCTAGGCTCGACCCATGACCTGCACCGCTCGCCCCACCTTCACCGAGATCCACGAGTGGGTGACCGAGTATGAGAAGCACGACAGTGTCGCGCACGCCACGGTTCACGTGCTCCGCCAGGACGACCCCGAGCACCTCGAGTCCGGCATGGTGGCGATCCACCTCAACCACGGACCCGCATCGATCTCGTTGAACGTCGACTGCGAGCGCACGTGGACGGCCGCTCTCTCGGAGCGCTCCGGCGAGTTCCCCCTGTCGGGCGGAAACCTCGTCGCCCTCGGCGAGGAGCTGTACACGACGGGCAAGCTCTGCGAATTCCTGCAGGCGCGCACCGACGAAGCCGCCGCCGCTTCGTGACGCACGGCGAGCTGCCGCACATCGAGCCCGGCATCTACGAGCACTTCAAGGGCCAGCGCTACGAGGTCTTCGGCATCGCGCGGCATTCCGAGACCGAAGAGGTCTTCGTCTCGTACCGCACGCTCTACGGCGACCACTCCCTCTGGGTGCGCCCGATCGCGATGTTCACCGAGCACGTCGAACGCGACGGGTACTCGGGTCCGCGGTTCCGTCGCGTGGAGTAGCGGCAGCACCCACCGATCCAGGATGCCGTTCGCCCGACGTGTGGGCCCGTTATCGGCGACGCATCTCGCGCACGAAGATCCAGATGAGCCAGAGGCCACCGGTGATGAGCGTCGCCCGTTGCGTTGCTGGACAACAAATGCGCCGCATAACGCTGGGCCCACCTCGAGGCCATTTGCGGCGACAGTCCTCCGTCCGCTAGAACATCTCCCGAGAACCCTGACCCCCGGGAGACGTCCATGCCGTCGCGGATTCTTCGCCGCTTTTGCTTTTCCCTCGGCCTCGCCGCGGTCGCCGCTCTGATGGCCGGTTGCATTCCCCTTCCGGCATCCTCACCCGGGGACGCATCCGCACAGGGAACGGATGCCGGAACGACAGACGGGGCGGCGGCCTTGCCCTCGGACGCGGCCCAGCCCTCCCCCAGACAAGGGGTGCTTTACCCGAGCTGCGACGAGGTGAAGACGGCCCTCGGGCCCGAAGCTGCGGAACTGGTCATCGCTGCGGACGCGGACAACGGCGAGGTCACCGGTTCGAATGGCCGTGAGCTCAGCTGTACGTGGATGACACCCCAAGCAGCGAGCCAGAACCTCGATGTGCAGAACTACGGCGGCATCAGCATCGGCATCCATCAGGACCCGAGCTATACCGAAGAGGCGTACGCTCCGCTCGGCTGGAACATCGACGACCCACGGCTGGGCGCCAATGACGCATGGGGGCTCACCGCCGGCGGCAACTACTCCCCCGACGAGCCGGTCGATGCCGCGAGCGTGCAGGTGGTCCGGAATGGCACGGTGGTGACCATCGCGGCCGCGGGGCCGATGCTCAACAAAGTCCCGGAACTCGCGAGCCTCACGCAGAGCTGGGCTGTCGGCGCCGGCCTCGCTGTCCTCGATCTCACGCGCTGAGCAACCCGCTGAAAGTTCTGTCGCACCCGCGCCTCTCGCGCGTAGCATCGCCGGTACGCCGGAGTCCCTCCACGGCATCCGGTCCCTCCGAACCGACGAGAACACGGGAGATCCAGATGGACACGATGGCGATGATGAAGTCGATGGACATGGGCGAGATGACCATGGACATGGATGCCATGCAGGAATGCATGCAGTCCCTCAACGCGTGCGCGATGGCCGCGGCCATGTGCGCCGGCAGCGACATGATGCACGGCGCCGAGATGGCCACGTGCTGCGCTATGTGCTCGAACATGGTCGAGATGGCGCAGGCGACGATGCACATGGTGATGCGTCCGGCCGGCATGAACATGGATGTGATGAGCGCCATGATGACCGCCTGCATGACCATGGGCAAGGCGTGCGCTGCCGAGTGCCGCGCGCACGGCGACATGGACGAGATGTGCCGATACTGCGCCATGGCCTGCGACGACATGGTCATGAAGTGCGAGGCCATGATGTCCTCGATGACCGCCTGAGTTCTCTTTTTCGCGCGGCCGCTGACGTTTCGTCGGCGGCCGCGCGGCTATGCGGCGCGCGCGGTCGTGATGATCGCGGACGCGCTGAGCAGCTCGGCGACCGGGTGGTACGCCACCGGCTCCCCCACCGCAATGTCGACGGCCGGGCCGACGATCCGCAGCTGCACCGTGCTGCCGTTCAGCAGCGCGACCGTCGCGGTCGCGCCGCCGGCCTCGATGACGAGGCCGTCCCACCACGCAGACGGGTTCGAGGCTGCCATGCAGCGCTGGATCGGGTGGACTGTCGAAGAGATCGTGCGGGACATGGCTTCACCTGCCTTCGGAGTGGTTGGTGTGATGAAGCTACGGGATGCCGCGGGGGCGGGCGATGTGGGGCGTAGTGGGGCGTAACACCGCCGATTGACTCGGGAGGACGAACCCACATCTTCCGCCTTCCGACTGAAGCGAACGGCCTCAAGCGCACGTCAGACGACCTTCCGAGCAGTGCCAAGACCAGATGTTCACCAGTCTCACTTGAGGTGGCTGTGGAATTCTCTCACGGCAGGTCATCAATCCAATTGCTCATGTCCCCACGCACCACGTCTCCACGGTAAACCGTCCCAATACCCGACACTTGAGCCGAAGAGAGAAGGCTCTTATTGACTTCATTGAGATTCTGCTGAAAATCGGCTCCCACGTATATCGCAGGGCGCCCCCATCCGCGACCCCCCTCATGCGCGAGATGAGCCGCACTGTTGACGACATCTCCCATGTAGATCACATCATTTATCCCACTACCATTAAACCCAGCTTTAATCATCAGCACGCGACCATAATCTACACCAATGCCGACTCGAAGTGGCGACAGTTGCCTTTTCTTGAGGTGGTAGTTTAATAGCTGAAGAGCGGTGTTCGCGGTGAAGGCTATTGAGAACACATCGTCAATATGGTTCACATGCGTCGTCTTGTAGGTAGCCCAAACGCAGTCGCCAACGATATTCACCTCGCGCACAAATGGATCAGAATTCAGCACAGCTACCATCTCGGAGATGAATGCCCGGTATATTTTGGCTAGTGTGGGCCGTTGATAGGTTCGCGGCAAGCCCGAAGAATCTCGGACGTCAATGAATATCGCCGAGCACATGCCGTAAAAACCGTTCGAGAACGTGAGCCTCTCGCGGTCCGGCAGACCCTCCATCTCTTCGAAGTTCCCGATTGGCTGATCTGAAATCTCTCCAATTCGATCTGAGCTGCTTACAAAGCTGTACGATCTAAAATTGCCGTCCATTGTGACTCTTAAAGAACCGTCAGAAGTGCAGTACTCGCCACGCCGAGACCTGCCAAGAAAGCAGACCGTATGGCCCACCTCGCGAGAGAAACCTTTGTCGTCGCTATCTTGGCATTTGCGTGGATCTGGTGCGCAATGTGCCGGACAAGTTCGCGCTCGTCTGCGGTCAGAGTGCCAAGAACATCCGAAAAGCCAACACGATTACGCTTGAAATTACGGGAAATGCTCGCGTAGAAGAGGAGGTTGACCGCGTCGGGAACTGCGTCGCGGTCGACCGAACGGGGACTCAGCGTCAGACCACAAAGAACCGCGGCTGTAACCAGCAATAACGCAGAACCGGCCGCAACCGGGAAGATAATTTCACAGTCGGCCTGAGTGTTCCGAGTCAGATTGAACAGCATGGCCCCAAGCGCCCCGACGAAAGCCAAAGTAACCCCAGCTTTCGCGTCAGAATGACGAATCCAGTCGTTGACGAGGGCCAGTGCCTTCCACGCATGGTCCGCGTTAGGCTCGACGCGGAGTTCCGCATGCGAACCTCCTCCCAAATCCGTCGACGTACCCCGAGATCGAACGAATAACCGGCGGGTCCAGTTGCTCATCTCAAGCCCGCCCGCCGGTTACGCAAATCCGCTCGCTGTTGGCTCGCTTTTTTCGCTATGGCATTCGCGAACAGCTTTTTAGTCAACGCTGTGCGCGCCTCTGCTGCCTCCGATCGCACTTTCAGGCCGCCAAGGATGGCCGAGACGTATTCGTCGCCGTGAACCTCGCACCACGTGGCGGATAGAACGCGACCTTGCCTCTCAGCATTGCTGTCCGGAATCTTCTCGATAGTTACGTCCGCCCACAAGCTTGAGCTTGGTCCGCCGCTACACGGGCAGGTGAGTGCAAGATAGTCATCTTTCTCGATGTGATCCCACACTGAACCCGTCACGATGAGCTCGTGACGATCGGCCTGCTGGGCCGATTTAGCGGCGAAGTTGACAGGTACCCCAGCCCACACCGGCTCCTGCTCGGACAGGTTACGTGGGGTCCCGACGCGTTTGACAAGGGCCCTGCCGGAAGAGATCCCGACTTTGAACCCAGTCGGGTGGTCGCTTGCATGTACGGGCCACTTGGCTTCCAGCCTTGGAATGAGATGGCGCTGACTGAAGGTCTTCACAGTTATTCCGGCACAGAGCGCTCGTTCGTACCGCTGGTCGCCCCAGAAGAGAGCAAACGCTCCATCGCCCTGAATAGCAATGAAGTCTGCGCCGAAACTGTTGTAGACGGCTACTGTTCCGCCGGTTGCCGCCTCGTAGATACTGGCAGTCGAGGCCGCATGCTTGCCAGTTCCAAGATGCGTGGAATTTTTGAGGTCCGCAACGACTGCAACCACATCTGGGACTTGAATCCACTTGCGCGCTTCGATGGGTAGGTCGGAAACCTCGAAGTCGTCCGCCCATTTCTCAACCGCGGGTTTCGAAGCAAATTCCTCTTTAGTTGTGTCATCGAGCTCCCCCAGCACGTCACTAAGTTCAACATCATCCATTTTCGGCATCGCTGACCCCCTTGGATTGACTGTAGCTGTCACCTCCGACATCGCCCGCTAGAGCCCCTTCCCGTCCGGCCTGTGACACCAACCCGCTTGTCACACGCTCAGGCCAGCGGCGACTCAACGGAGTAAGAGCACTGTTTGTACGCGGGGCCAGCGGCCCTGCGCAGCACTGGTGGCCTCGCGCGCGCGACGCTTACATGCATCCAGAGAGCCGCGCCTACACTCAGGCTCACTTACGACCGGGGTACGCCGAGAAACTACGCAACATCGCCTCACTCGCGCCATGTAACGCCCAAGTAAACTCCCCCTCTCCCCCACCCCCACCCCCGGTGAGCCACTCGTTACCTCCCCGCCCCCGCCAACGCGGTCCCGGGAAACCCCTCCTCCCTACGCTGGCGGCACGTCCCGCCCATGCGGGGCGCTGCACCTCCCCGCATCGCCCACCGGAGGACTCCGTGACCGTCACCGACCCGCGCCCCGAAACCGCCCTTGCGCCCGCAGCGGACAGCACCCTGAAGCACCGCCCCGGCCGCTGGATCGACAACTGGAATCCCGAAGACAACGCGCAGTGGAACGCCGAGGGCAAGGCCATCGCCGCCCGGAACCTGCGGTGGTCGATCTTCGCCGAGTTCCTCGGCTTCGTCGTCTGGCAGCTGTGGTCGGTCGTCGTCGTCTCGCTGCCGGCGGCGGGCTTCCAGCTCTCGACGGGTGAGATCTTCTGGCTCATCTCCATGCCGAGCCTCGTCGGCGCGACGCTGCGCATCCCCTACACGTTCATGGTTCCGCGCTTCGGCGGCCGCAACTGGACGATCGTCTCGGCCGGCCTCCTGCTCATCCCGAGCATCGGACTCGCGATCGCGGTCAGCAACCCCGCGACCCCCTTCGGCGTCCTGCTGCTCATCGCAGCCCTCGCCGGCTTCGGCGGCGGCAACTTCGCCAGCTCGATGTCGAACATCACCTTCTTCTACCCGGCCGCGCAGAAGGGCTGGGCGCTCGGACTCAACGCCGCCGGCGGCAATCTCGGCGCCTCGGTCGCCCAGTTCGTCGTGCCCATCGTCATCACGGTCGGCGCTGCCGCGACCCTCAACCTGCCCCTCGCGGGTCTCATCTGGGTGCCGCTGATCCTCGTCGCGATGGTCGGCGCGTATTTCCGCATGGACAACCTCTCCGCAGCCAAGGCCGACATCGCGGCATCCCTCGCCGCTCTGAAAGAGCCGCACCTGTGGATCCTCGCCGTCCTCTACATCGGCACCTTCGGCTCGTTCATCGGCTTCGCGGGCGTCTTCCCGAAGCTGCTCGCCGACACCTTCCCCGACTTCACCGGCTTCACGATCGGCACGGCGACCGTCACCCTCGCCTTCCTCGGCGCCCTCGTCGGCTCGCTCGCCCGCCCCTACGGCGGCAAGCTCGCCGACCGCTTCGGCGGCACGGTCATCACGATCGGCGCGTTCACGGTGATGGGTCTCGGCATCCTGAGCGTGATCCTCACCCTGCCGCTGCAGAACTTCGCGATCTTCTTGCTCTGCTTCCTGGTGCTGTTCGCGGCGGCGGGCATCGGTAACGGCTCGACCTACCGCATGATCCCGACGATCTTCGCCCTCCGTTCCAACGGCGGCATCGGCGCGCAGCGCAAGGCGGCGGCGGCCCTCGGCCTCATCTCGGCGATCGGCGCGTACGGCGGTTTCTTCATCCCGCAGGTGCTCGGCTTCTCGAAGACCACGTTCGGCTCGTACGTGCCCGCCCTCGGCAGCTTCGTCGCGGCGTACGTGATCTTCCTCGCCCTCACCGCGGGCGTGTACCTGCGGATGTCCAAGAAGACCGGCACCCGGATCTGACGCCATGAGCTCCGCCGACACCCACTGCCCCTACTGCGCGCTGCAGTGCGCGATGACCGTCACCCACCAGGGTGAAACGACGGTCACCGGCCGCGACTTCCCCACCAACCGGGGAGGACTCTGCGCGAAGGGCTGGACGTCGGCGGAGCTCCTCGCGTCTCCCCAGAGACTCCGTATGCCGCTGCTCCGCCAAGCCGACGGCACCCTCGCCGAGACCACCTGGGAGGAGGCACTGGATGCCGTGGCCCGAGCCTTCCGCGAGACGAAGGCCACGCACGGTCCCGACGCGAACGCGATCTTCGGCGGCGGCGGACTCACCAACGAGAAGGCCTACCAACTCGGCAAGTTCGCCCGCGTCGCCCTCGGCACCTCGCGCATCGACTACAACGGCCGCTTCTGCATGTCGTCGGCGGCAGCGGCATCCAACCGCGCTTTCGGAATGGACCGCGGCCTGCCGTTCCCGGTCACCGACCTCGACGACGCCTCGACGATCCTGCTGCTCGGCTCGAACGTCGCCGCGACCATGCCGCCCTTCCTCGCCCACCTCGCCGGGGCACGAGCCGCGGGCGGGCTCATCGTCGTCGACCCGCGCCGCTCCGCCACCGCGCGCCTCACCGAAGACGGCGCCGGCACGCACCTGCAGGCGGCTCCCGGAAGCGACCTCCCGCTCCTGCTCGGCCTCACGCACATCGCGATCGCCGAGGGACTCGCCGACCGCGTCTATATAGACGAGCGCACGAGCGGGTTCGATGCCCTGCGCCGCAGCGTCGCGCCCTGGTGGCCCGAGCGGACGGCATCCACCACCGGAGTTCCCGTCGCCGACCTCCGCGCCGCCGCGCGTCGCCTCGCCGCGGGACGCGCGTTCATCCTCACCGGACGCGGAGTCGAACAACACGTCGACGGCACCGCCACCGCGACCGCCGCGATCAACCTCGCCCTCGTGCTCGGCCTCGTCGGCCGCGAGGGCTCGGGCTACGGCACGCTCACCGGCCAAGGCAACGGACAGGGCGGACGCGAGCACGGCCAGAAGGCCGACCAGCTCCCCGGATACCGCTCCATCCGCGACCCCGACGCCCGCCGGCACGTCGCCGGGGTGTGGGGCGTCGATCCCGACGAGATCCCGGATGCCGGCATCCCGGCCACCGCCCTGCTCGGCGAACTCGGCGGGCCGGTCAAGACGCTGCTGGTCGCGGGCTCGAACGTCGTCGTCTCGGCACCCGACGTCGACGCCGTGCGCGCGCGGCTCAACAGCCTCGACACTCTGGTCGTCTGCGACTTCTTCCTCTCCGAGACCGCCGAGCTCGCCGACATCGTGCTGCCGGTGCTGCAGTGGGCCGAAGAGGAGGGCACGATGACCTCGCTCGAAGGCCGAGTGATCCGCCGCCGCCGCGCGCTGCCCGGCCCCCAGGGCGCCCGGAGCGAGCTGTGGATCATGGCCGAGATCGCGCGGCGTCTGGGCGCGGCATCCACGTGGTCGATCGATCCGGCCGAGGTCTTCGACGAGCTCGCCCGCGCATCCGAGGGCGGCGTCGCCGATTACTCCGGCCTCTCGCACGCGCTGCTCGACACCGGCGTCGAGGCGTACTGGCCCTACCGCTCGTCGGGCACACCGCGTCCGTTCGCGGAGCGTTTCGCCCACGCCGACGGCCGCGCGCGGCTCGTCCCCGTCGAGGCGACTCCCCCGAGCCCGACCGACCGCGGCGCCGACCTCACCCTCACCACCGGCCGCTACCTGCAGCAGTACCAGTCGGGAACCCAGACCCGCCGCGTGACCGAGCTCCACAACGCCCGCCCCGAGGCGCGGCTCGAGATCCATCCGGCGACGGCGTCGCGGCTCGGCATCCGCGACGGAATCCTCGTCGCCGTCTCGAACGACCGTGGCACTGTGCGCGCGCGGGCGAGCGTGACCACCGACATCCGCCTAGACACGGTGTTCCTGCCCTTCCACTACCCGGACGACGAGTGCGCCAACCGCCTGACCGAGGCCATCGTCGACCCGACCTCGGCCATGCCCGAGTTCAAGCGCACGCGGGTTCGGGTGGAGGCAATTCCGGATGCCGTGACCCCGGCGACTCCTCCCGTTGCGGCCGCGCCGGTCGTCGTGGCGGAGCACCCGGGGGTCGCGCCCGCGCTCGTCGAGGTTACGGGTGGTGCGGCGCCGGGCGCGTCGTTGGCGAGCGCGGCGTCGCCGAGCGGACCGTCGACGAGCACCGCGTCGTCGAGCGCTGCGTCGTCGAGCACTGCGTCGTCGCGTACCGAGGAGGAGACCCATGTCTGAGCGTGTGGTGCTGGTGGGCTACGGCCCCGTCGGGGCGCGGCTGGTCGAGGGGCTCCTGCCCGCGGTGCGCGAGGGGCGGATCGAGCTCGCCGTCGTCGGCGCCGAACCGCACGACGTCTACAACCGCGTGCTGCTCGCCGAGTACGCCGTCGGCCGCACCGATCGCGACGGGCTCGACATGAGCGACCGCCGCGTCGCCGAAGACGCGGGCGTGCGATTCGCGCTCGGGACGACGGTGGTCGGCGTCGACCGCGACCTGCGGGTGGTGCGCCTGCACGGTGGCATCCGGATTCCCTACGACCGACTCGTGCTCGCCACCGGTGCGCGGGCGAACGTGCCCACGCTCGCCGGACTCGAGCGGGCGCAGCGGCACCGCTCCGCGCGGCCGGCCGACCCCTCCGCACTGGATCAGGGAACCGCGCCGCTCCCCCGCGGCGTCGTGGCGTTGCGCGATCTCGCCGACGCCGAGCACGTGCGCGCGGCGGTCTCGGCGGGTCAGCGCATCGTCGTGCTCGGCGCGGGGGTGCTCGGCATGGAACTCGCCCTCGCCGCCGCCGAAGCGGGCGCCGAGGTGGTCGTCGCGTACCACTCCGCCGCCCCCATGAACCGAACGCTCGATGAGAACGGCGGACGCGTGCTCGCCGCCGCGGCGAGCGCCGTGGGCGTCGAGATGATGCACCACGCGCGCGCCGAGAGCATCGTGCAGCGCTACGACGACCACGGGCAGGCCTGGTTCGACGGACTCGTCTGCGCTGACGGCAAGGTGCTCGCGGGCGACCTGCTGGTGCTGTCGTGCGGCGTCGGAGCGCGGACCGAGCTCGCGTCGCTCTCCGGCCTCGCCACCTCGGCCGGCGTGCTGGTCGACGGGGCCTCGCGCTCGTGGACCGACCCGAACGTCTTCGCCATCGGCGACTGCGCGCACGTCGCCGATCCCGCCGATGCCGAGCCCGACGGCCGTGTGCCCGGCGGCCCGAGCGGACTCGTCGGTCCCGGCTGGCGGCAGGCCGACCGCCTCGCGGCTCTGCTGTCGTCGGGGATCGAGGGACCCGCCGCCGTCGAACGCCCCGGCGTGGTGATGCTCAAGGCCGAGGGCATCGACGTGGTCGCCGGAGGCGCGGTCGACGCCGATCCGTTCTCACACGCTCCCGGATGCCACGGCCCCCAGGTCACGCTCTGGGCCGACCCCGCGCGCGGCGCCTACGTGAAACTCGTCACCGTCGAGGGCGTGCTGACCGGCTTCGTCGCGGTCGGCATGCCGCGGACCGGAGCCGAGCTCACGGTGCTCTTCGAGCGGGGGTCGGAGCTGCCCGCCGACCGCTCGTCGCTGCTGCGCCTCGACGCCGCGGACGCTGGAATGCCCGCCGTCGGCGATCCCTTCGCCGCCGATGCCACCGTGTGCTGGTGCAACGGGGTGAGCGCGGGGGCGATCCGCGAGGCGGTGACCGCGGGCGAGCCGACGGTCGCGTGCGTGAAGTCCGCGACCCGCGCCGGTACCGGCTGCGGCGGCTGCGTGGGGCGCATCACCGAGCTGCTCGCGCGCGAGGCCGTTCCGGCGTGAGGACGCAGCTCATCCGCCGCAGCCCGCCCGTTATCCGCCTCACGTGCCCCACATGGCTGCCCGCGCACCCCACACCCACCATTCGCGGCAAGCCAACCGCCGCAGCCCGCCCAACGGTCGCCTCACTTGCCCCACGTGGCTACCTGCGCACCCCACACCCACCATTCGCGGCAACTCAATCGCCGCAGCCCGCTCAACGCCCGCCTCACGTGCCCCATGCTGCTGCCCGCGCACCCCACACCCACAAGTCGCGGCAACTCAACCACCGCGGTCCGCCCAACGGTCGCCTCACTTGCCCCACGTGGCTACCTGCGCACCCCACACCCACCATTCGCGGCAACTCAACCGCCGCAGCCCGCCCGTTGTCCGCCTCACGTGCCCCACATGGCTGCCCGCGCACCCCACACCGACCATTCGCGGCAACTCAACCGCCGCAGCAGCGGGGTCGCGGCATCCGGAACCTCCTCATGACCGCCCGCCACGCGCGATACCGCCCCGAAACGCGACGGCAGTACAGTTCACGCATGCCTCCGATCGAGAACCTGCTGGCGTTCGTCGCGGCGTCGTTCGTGCTCATCGTCATCCCGGGTCCCGGCGTGCTGTTCGTGATCGGGCGCTCCATCGCACTCGGCCGCCGCGCGGGACTCCTCAGCGTGCTCGGCAACGCGATCGGCAACATCCCCGCGATCCTCGCGACGGCGTTCGGCATCGGGGCGATCGTGGCCTCGTCGATCGTGGCGTTCACCGTGCTCAAGATCGTCGGGGCGGCGTACCTGGTGTGGCTCGGCATCCAGGCGATCCGTCACCGCCGCGATCACGTCGCCGGCCCCGCGCCGAGCCCGAAGTCGCGCTGGACCCTCCTGCGTCAGGGCTTCGTCGTCGGGGTCACCAACCCCAAGACGATCGCGTTCTTCGTCGCCGTGCTGCCGCAGTTCGTCGACCCGCACGCGGGAGCCGTGTGGCTGCAGCTGCTCGCGCTGGGCCTGATCTTCCAGGTGCTGGCGGTGGTCTGCGATTCCACCTGGGCCCTCGCCGCCGGCACCGCGCGCATGTGGTTCGCGGGGTCGCCGAAGCGCCTGTCGGCCCTCTCGGGCACGGGCGGGTTCATGATGATCGGCCTGGGCGGGGCGCTGGCGCTGACCGGCGCGAAGAGCTGACGCCAGGCCCTCGAAACTGCACTTCGCTGACAACTCAGCATCATCCTGCAGCGAATGTGTCAGCGAGATGCAGTCTCAGCGCCGCGTCGCGACCGCCGCGTCCTCAGCGCCCGCGCACACCCAGATCGGCGGATGCCGCGCCCTCGAGCCGCGTGCCGTCCGGCGCGTAGCGCGAGCCGTCGACGGGGCTGTCCCAGGAGCGTTCCGCGTCGTTCCAGGTGAGCGGGGCCGGGGCGACCACCGCGCGCGTGTGGCCCTCGATCGTCGAGACCGCCGCAGTCCGGAGCCCCTGCCGCGACACCAGACCGGCGCCCTCGGCCGGCCGCTTCACCGGCGCCGGAGCCGCCGCAGCGAACGCCCCCGCGGCCACGCCGACGCGCCGGCCCGCCTCGCCGATCCCCCGGCCGAGGTCGGCGGGCACGGTCATGCGGGTGCCGATCGTGCGCATCCACTGCGGGCGGTCGCTGCGAGAGACCCCGCGGATCTCGTCGGTCAACCGCATCGCGGCGGCGGGGCCGTTGGTCAGCCCCCACCCCGCGTATCCGGTGGCGAAGCGGAGGCGCCCGAGGCCCCTCGGCATCCCTCCGACGAAGGGTACGAGGTTGTGCGACTGGTAGTCCTGGCCCGACCAGCGGGCGATCTCGGCGCCGACCGGCAGCGTGCGACGGGCCCAGGCGGCGAGGCCTTCGGCGAGAGCGACTTCCGAGGGGGCGGAGCCGACCGGATGCCGTGCCCCGGTCACCAGCAGAACCCCGCGTCCGAACGAGGACGGTGCCGCGACGACGCTGCGGCCGTCGGCGCCGACCTCGCTCCACATGCCGCCGGGGGCCTCGGCATCCCCCTCCATCTCGAACGCGATCGCCCACGAACGCAGCGCGCGCGTCTTGAGATCGTAGAGGCCGCGGCGCGCGATGGGTGTGCCGGTGGCGAGAACGATGGTGTCGCCGAAGATCGTGCCGTGATCGGTGTCGACGCGACCGGTGGGGAGGGCGTGCACGTCGGTCACGCGGACGCCCGTGTGCAGCGTCGACCCGGCCGCGAGGGCCGCTTCGGCGAGCGTGCGCGAGAGCGCCGCGGGGTCGAGGGCGAGCTGATCGTCGAGGGCGAGGGCCCGCACGGGCGTGCGACCGCCGAGATCGGAGGGCGCGTCTTCGCGGACGGAAAGCCCCGCCTCGCGCGCGGCGTCGCGCACCGCGTCGATCGCCGAATCGGTCGCGATGCCCCGCCCGAACGTGAAGGCGGTGCGCCGGTCGGCGGCGGCACCGGCGCGCTCGGAGAGCCACTCCTGCCCCGCGCGATTCGCGTCGACGTAGGCCTTCACGAGTCCGGCCGGGTGATGCGCGCGAAGCGCCGCGAGGGTCGTCCCCTGCAGAAGGGATGCCATCCCCACCGACGCCCCGGTCGCCCCCTGGCCCACCTCGCCGGCGTCGACCAGGGCGACGTCGACTCCCGCTTCGGCGAGCATCACCGCGGTCGAGAGGCCGGTGATCCCCGCCCCGACGACGACCACGTCGTGCCGCGCATCGGGTTCGAACGGCGTCCCGTCGAGGGACGTCTGGTCGCGGTGCCACAGGGAGGAGGTCATGCGTTCATCCCATCGCGGGCGCGGGGGTCTCGGCATCCGGTTGCCTCCATCGCCCGGATCGTCTACTCCCGCATGAGGGGTCGACCACGGTCGCCTGGAAATGCTCTCGGCGACACTTCTCGACCTCTCACGCGCGCGAAGGCGGGCCGCGGATAGGCTCGGGGCGTGACCGACAGCGCCGCCCCCTCGAGCCGGACGGCCGTCGTGTCCGCCGCGATCGACCTGTTCGTCGAGCACGGCTACGACCAGACCTCCGTCGAGCAGATCGCGCAAGCGGCGGGAGTGTCGCGGTCGACGTTCTTCCGGCAGTTCGGCGGGAAAGAAGACGTCGTCTTCGCCGACCACGAGGTGCTGCTCACCGAGACGCGCGCGTACCTCGCGCAGCCGCACGACGACCCGTGGGCGGCGGTGTGTGAGGCATCGGTGCGGGTGTTCCGGCACTTCGCCGCCGACCCCGAGGTGGCCCGGCGCCGCTACGCGATCGTGCGGCAGATCCCGGGCCTGCGCGACCGCGAGATCGTCACGGTGTTCCGCTACGAACGCCTCTTCGACGAGTACCTGCGCGAGGCGCTCCCCGGACTCGACCCCCTGGATGCCGTCGGCTTCGCGGCCTCGGTCACGGCGGTGCACAACCACGTGCTGCGGCGGCTGATGCGGGGTGCGCGGGTGCCGGCATCCATTCTTCGTCGCGCCCTCGACGACGTGCTGCGCCGCTACGGCGTGCACCCCGACGGGGACGATGCGGCCGGAGACGACCTGATCGTCGCCGCGTTCCCGCGGCGCATGCCCGCGGCGGAGGTCACGCGGCGGCTGCGCGGGGCGCTCGGGGACTGAGCTCGGGGCGCGGCGCTCGGGGACTGAGCGCGGGGGTGCGGCCGCCCGCTCGGCCGCCCCGCCTGACCGTTGAGTGTCCAAGACGCCCGGACACTTCCGAAAATCGTCCGCGTGTTCTGGATACTCATCGTGCGATGAGCTACCAGAACCGTGACACCGAGTACCAACATGCGCGATACTGGAACCCATGACCATCGACGCCGATGCCCGCACGCTCCCCGGTGAGCGCGTCGCCCACTACGACCTGCTCGGTCGCCGCGACACCGACTACTACGCGGTGTTCGCCGACATCCCCGACGCCGACCGCGCCGTGTGGGACACCGCCAAGGCCTTCGCCGACGAGGTCGGCACGCGCATGCAGGGCGAATGGGATGCCGCGAGCTACCCGATCGACCTCGTGAAGCGCATGGGCGAGCTCGAGCTGTTCACCGATGGCATCGAGCACGACGAGCTGCCGTACACCTCACCCCTGGCCGCGGGCCTGGTCAACATGGAGATCTCGCGCCACGACGGCTCCCTCGCCACCGCCCTCGCCGTGCAGGGCGGACTCGCGCTGCGGACGCTCGCGTTCTACGGCTCGGCCGAGCAGCAGCAGCGCTGGCTGAAGCCCCTCGCCGACGGAACCGTGCTGGGCGCCTTCGCGCTGACCGAGCCCGACCACGGCTCCGACTCCGTCTCGCTCGAGACCACCGCGACGCGCACTGACGACGGCTGGTCGCTCAGCGGCACGAAGAAGTGGATCGGCAACGGCGCCTCGGGCGGCATCACCTTCGTGTGGGCCCGCGTCGAGAACGAAGGAGGCGACGACCACGGCAACGTGCGGTGCTTCCTCGTCGAGCAGGACACCCCCGGCTACACGGGCACCGTCATCACCGGAAAGGTGTCGCTGCGCGGCATCCACCAGGCTCACATCGCGATGGACGGCGTGCGTCTTCGCGCGGATGCCGTGCTGCCCGGCACCCACACCTTCAAGGACGCGTCGGTCGTACTCTTCGCCACGCGCTCGGGTGTGGCCTGGTCGGCGCTCGGCCACGCGACCGCCTGCTACGAGATCGCGCGGACATATGCCACCGAGCGCATGCAGTTCGGGAAGCCCCTCGCGAAGTTCCAGATGGTGCAGGAACGCCTCGCGCAGATGCTCGACGAGCTCACCGCGATGCAGCTGTACTGCCGTCGTCTCGCCGACCTCGAGTCGTCGGGCGGCCTGCGCCCCACTCAGGCGTCGCTGGCGAAGTACCACAACACCCGCGCCGCGCGCCGGGTCGCCGCGATCGCCCGCGACCTTCTGGGCGGTAACGGCATCCTGCTCGAGAACGGCGTGATGCAGCACATGGCCGACATCGAGGCGATCCACACCTACGAGGGCACCGAGAGCGTCCAGGCGCTGCTGCTCGGCCGCGACATCACGGGCATGAGCGCGTTCGTCTGATCCCGGATGCCGGGTGACCGGCGGCCGACTCCACTCAATGACGTCGCGCGCGTTCGGTCCCGGATGCCGTGGCCGGACTGAGCGGGCCCGCGCGGGCCTGCGGCCCGCGGAACGCCGGGGATCCCGGCATTCGTCGCCCTATCCGCCCCCGGGATGGCGCGCAACCTCCGCACCCATGTCGGAGGCCCCCGCTACCTTGTGAGCATGGGCCTGTTCTCTCGTCACCCCGCGCCGCGCGACGCCGTCAACTCCGTCGCGCAGGCCGTCCAGACTCCGCCGAAGAGCCTCTGGGCCGACGGGTTCGGCCGGCTCGCGGTGCGGGCCGTGCAGATCATCGTCGTCGTGGTGCTCGTCGCGGGGATCATCTGGGGCATCCAGCAGGTGACGCTCGTCATCATCCCGCTGGTACTCGCGCTCATCTTCGCCTCCGCCTTCGGCCCGGTCACGATGTGGATGCGCCGCAAGGGCGTGCCCTCGGTCATCGCGACGCTGCTCACTCTGCTCGCCGTTGTCGTCGTGCTCGCCGCGCTCGGTTGGCTGGTCGCCAACGCCGTCATCAACCAGTGGGACTACCTCAGCTCGCAGGCTGTTCAGGGCTTCGAGCAGGCCCAGGACTGGTACCACACGCTGCCCTTCGCGATCTCTCAAGACCAGGTCAACCAGGCGATCCAGGGCATTCAGGGCTTCGTCACGAGCTCGTCCTTCGGCACCGGTGCACTCGCCGGCGTGAGTGCGATCGCCTCGTTCGTGACGGGCTTCGTGCTGATGGTCGTCATCCTCTTCTTCTTCCTCAAAGACGGCCCCCGCATGTGGGAGTTCGTCCTGCGTCCGTTCCACGGCAGCGACTACGAGCGGGCCCGTCGCATCGGCGACAAGACGGTTACCGTCCTCGGCTCGTACGTGCGCGGCACGGCGTCCGTCGCCGCCGTCGATGCGATCGGCATCGGCATCGGCCTCGCGATCCTGCAGGTGCCGCTCGCGCTGCCGCTGGCCGTGCTCGTCTTCCTGCTCGCGTTCATCCCGATCGTGGGTGCGGTCACCGCCGGCATCCTGGCCGCGCTCGTCGCGCTGGTCACCAACGGTCCGATCGTGGCCCTCATCGTCGTCGGAATCGTCGTGCTCGTGAACCAGCTCGAGGGCAACTTCCTCCAGCCGGTGCTCATGGGTCGCTCGATGAAGCTGCACTCGTTCGTCGTGCTCGTCGTGTTGGCCGGTGGTACCGCGATCGGCGGCATCCTCGGCACACTGCTGGCCGTGCCGCTGACCGCCGTGGTGTGGGGCATCATCACCGTCTGGAACGGCCCCGACAAGCCGGCCGAGTGGGCGCGCCGCAAGAAGCGTAAAGATCCCGTCCCCCTGTCGGGTAACGAGAGCTGACGCGCGTGCCATACGACATCCCGGCGCCGATGCTGGCGAAGTCCGTTCCCGAGGTGCCCGAGCACGCGAAGGTCGAGGGCGGCTTCAGCTACGAGCCCAAGTGGGACGGCTTTCGCGCCCTCATCTCGTGGGACGGCACCGACGTCGAGATCGGCAGCCGCGGTGCCAAGCCGCTGACCCGGTACTTCCCCGAGCTCGTCGCGGCGTTCGCCGAGATGCTGCCTGAGCCGTGCCTGATCGACGGCGAGGTCGTCGTGGCCCGTGGCGCCGAGGGCGAGCAGCGCCTCGACTGGGAGGCCCTGTCGCAGCGTATCCACCCCGCGGCCTCGCGAGTGAACATGCTCGCCGAAGAGACCCCCGCCATGTTCATCGCGTTCGACCTGCTCGCCCGCGGCGACCGCGACCTGCAGGACGAGCCGTTCTCCGAGCGGCGGGCGCAGCTCGAAGACCTGTTGGGTGCCGTGCCGCATCCCGTGCACGTCACGCGAACCACCGACGACCCCGACCTTGCCCGCCGCTGGCTCGCGGAGTTCGAGGGCGCGGGTCTCGACGGCGTGATCGCCAAGCCCCTCGCCCAGCCGTACGCGCCAAACAAGCGAACGATGTTCAAGATCAAGCACGCCCGCACCGCCGACGTGGTCGCCCTCGGGTACCGCATCCACAAGTCGGGCGAGGGCGTGGGTTCACTACTCGTCGGCCTCTACGACGACGAAGGCCGTCTGCACGGCGTCGGCGGCGTCTCGGCGTGGACCGACAAGCGGCGCAAAGAACTGATCGACGAACTCGCGCCTCTGGTCGAGCGCGACGCCGACGGCGAGGCGGTGGTCGGCGAGACCGACCGCTCGCGCTTCTCGGCGTCGAAGGACGTGTCGTTCGTGCGGCTGCGCCCCGAGCTCGTGCTCGAGGTGCGTTACGACCAGCTCGAGGGCATGCGCTTCCGGCACACCGTGCAGTTCGACCGCTGGCGCCCCGACCGTGACGCGCGCTCCTGCACCTTCGCGCAGCTCGAGACCGTCACCTCGTACGACCTGGGCGACGTGCTCGACTGAGACCGGCTGCTCGTCGAGCTGGCGGTGCGGTCGGGGTACGGCATCCCTCGGCTGTGGTCTGTCCGCGCGGGTCACGAGAACAGGGGATGCCACCGGAACAGGCCGAAACCGGCGGCGCAACCGTCCTGCTCTCACGGCAGTGTCCTGTTCCGGTGACAGCGACCGCAGGCGCTACCCCGCGGCATCCGCCTCCCGTGCCGCCCGGCGGGCGATCACCACGACGCCCGCCGACGCCCCGGCGAACATGGCGGCGAGGATCGCCCATCCGCCCGTCCCGAGGTCGATCGCCGTTAGCGTCACGACGGCGGGCGCGATCATCGCGCCAACCGCGTACCCCGTGCCGTAGACGCCCTGGTAGCTGCCCATACGCTCCTGCGGGGCGAGGTCGAAGCTGAGGCTCCAGCCCGCGGCACTCGACATGATCTCGGCGAGCGAGTGCACGACGGCAGCCGCCAGGAGCACCACGATCACCAGCGTTGCGGGCCCCCAGCCTTCTCCCCCGACCCATCCGGCGCCCGCCCACAGCGCGCAGGCCGCGACCATGAGCCATCCGGCTCGCGTCATCGCGCGTCCCGCGCCGGCGAAGGTTCCGGTGCCGCGGCTCATCCGCACCTGCAGCAGCACGACGACGATCGTGTTGACCAACAGGAGCGGGCTCACCACCACGTCGGCGGCGATCGTGTGCGACACGACCCACAACGGCACACCGATTTCGAAGACCCCGAACTGGATGCCGAAGACCCCCATCAGAGCGGTCAGCCACAGGAAACGCGGGTCGCGGTAGGGACTCCGGCCCGCCGCGGCGGGGGCCGTCGAGTCAGGTGCCGTGACCACGACGTCGACGCGCGCCGGGTCCAGGCCGGCGACGAGCACCGCGGAGGCCAGGAAGAGCGACCCGGCGAGAGTCATCGTCAGGTGGAAGGCGAAAGGCGTCCCGAGGGCCAGGGGAATGGCCGCGACCGCCGTACCCACACCGATGCCGACGTTGGTGACGGTCCGCATCGTGGCGCGGATCCGCACGCGATCCTCGCCGCGGAACGCGCGGCCGACCACGGCGGAGCGCACGCTTCCGCCGCCCTGCTGGGCCAGCAACACGAGCGACGCGACGACAACGAGCGTGGGCAGATCGCGCACGAAGAGGTAGCCGATGAGGGCGCTCCCCTGCACGACGTGCAGCACGACGAGCATCGTCCGCGCGCTGAAGCGATCGGACAGGTGCCCGAAGACGAGCGAGCTCACGACACCGACCGCGCCGGCGATCGTGAGGCCAATTCCGACCGTGACCGGCTCGAGGCCGACGATGAGCGTGAGGTAGAGCGTGGTGAGGGTGAAGAACGCGCCGCGACCGAGGGTGTCGACCAGGGTGATCGTCAGCAGACGTCGGAGCGTCTTGTCCGTCTGAACGAGGGTTCTCAGGGGGACGGTGGGGATCGTGCTGGTCACGTCTCCATTGATCCAGGCACGGCCGAGTCGTTCAATCGATGTAGCGTGGGGCTACATGATCCGATACGAGTTGGACGCCGCCGACATCTCGGCGATCCGCTTCGGCATCTCGCCGTTGTCCGAACTCGGGCTCAGTCTGCGCGCGCTCTCACAGCCCGACGGCTTTCCGCTGCAGCGCCCGTGGCTCGAGCGGATCGCGTCGGTGCGTCCCCTGCTCGATCTCGAGGTGCTGCTCGCGCTCGTCAACGACCGCAAGTGGACCGCCGACTTCGTGAACCCTCGGCCGGCTTCTCCGCTGACCTCTCTCGATGACGAGCTGACCGCGCTCGGACGGATCACCCGCGCCCACTTCACGACCGACCTCGAGCGCGTGCACGGAGAGGTGCCCACGGTGTTCCGGGGCCGACACGACCTGGTCATCGCCCGCCTGCAACGCGCCCTCGCCACCACGTGGGACCTGTGCTTCGCCCCGCACTGGGCGCGCATGAGCACCGTGCTGCGCGCCGACATCGCCTACCGCGGCCGCATCGCCGCCCAGGCCGGGATGGGCACCGTCCTCAACGGACTCTCGGATGCCGCCCGCTACGACGGCCGCCACCTCGACGTGCGGCTGTGGAACCCCGAGATCCGCCGTCGACCGGTGCGCGGCGACGGGCTCACTCTCGTCCCCTCGATCTTCACGGTCCGCGTCTCGACGCCCATCGACGACGACCTGCCGCCGACGGTGATGTACCCCGCGCGCGGCCAGGGGGCGATGTGGTCGACGAGCGGGCAGCCCGCGCCGGACGCCGTGTCCGACCTGCTCGGGCGGACGCGCGCCACCTTGCTCGCGGCCCTGGGCGAGCCGGCATCCTCCACCGATCTCGCCCTGCAACTGGGCGTCTCGACCTCCGCGATCAATCAGCACCTGCGCGTGATGGAACGGGCCGGGCTCCTGAACCGGGCGCGCTACGGCCGCGCGGTGCTGTACTACCGCAGCGCCGCGGGCGATGCGTTGACGCCCTAGGCCTCCGGGTTCTTCGCCCGAGACGGCTGCACGCGCGGGGGCTCCCCCGGCATCTTCGGGAACTCGGGCGGGAACGGCAGCTCCCCCAGACCGTTATCGAGGTCACGCTGCCACCACTCCAGCAGGGTGTCGATGCGTCCGGGCTTGTCAGCGAACCCCTTCCAGGGATCACCGACGGATGCCAGTCGCTCGGGGATCGAGCGCACGGTGAACGCGAGCGGGTCGAGGTCGTCGAGCTCATCCCAGGCCACCGGCGTCGACACCGTCGCGGTCGAAAGCGCCCGCGGTGAATACGCCCCGGCCATGGTGCGGTCGCGGTTCGCCTGGTTGAAGTCGACGAAGATCCGCTCGCCGCGCTCTTCCTTCCACCAGTTGGTGGTCACGGCATCCGGCATCCGTCGCTCCAGCTCGCGTGCCGCGGCGATGACCGCGTGCCGCACGTCGAGGAACTCGTGCGTCGGCTCGATCGGGCAGAACACGTGCAGGCCGCGGTTGCCACTGGTCTTGATCCAGGGCTCGAGCCCCGCCTCGCGCAGCACAGCGCGCAGCTCGTGAGCGGCGGTGACGGCCTCGGCGATGCCCGTTCCCGGCTGCGGGTCGAGATCGATACGCAGCTCGATCGGGTGGTCGGGATCGGTCGCGAGTGAGGCCCACGGGTGGAACACGATGGTGTTCATCTGCGCCGCCCACACCGCCGACGCGATCTCGCCGAGGAAGAGCTGCGGATGCCGGCGCCCGCTGTTGTACGTCACGGTCACGGCCTCGACGAAAGCGGGCGCACCCTTCGGCGGGTTCTTGGAGAAGAAGGCCTCGCCGCCGACACCCTCGGGAAAGCGCTCGAGCGACACCGGCCGGTGCCCGTTCGCGGCGATGAAGGGGTCGGCGACGGCGATGAGGTACTCGGCGAGCTCGCGCTTGGTGATCCCGACCTCGGGCCACAGCACGCGGTCGGGGTTCGAGATGCCCACCTCGCGCTCGCCCTCGGGTCCCGGAACGGTCAGCGTGATGCGGGGGGATGCCATGACCCGACGCTAGTGCGCGGGCCGGGGCCGTGTCTGCCCCGTTGCGGGCATTCGGGCGGGGCTCCGCTTCTGCGGGGTGTCACTGCCGTGGGGAACCCCTGCCGTGGGGCGCCGCGGCCGTTCCGGGGCACGTTTCGTGGCCCCGGGGCGCGAGAAGTGGCCCCGGGGCCACGTACGCACAGCACCGACGCCCCGCGGCGGGCGTGTCCAGCCCGAGCCGCGGCATCCGCCCCGGTCCTACGCTCGATACATGACTTCCGCCGCCGCCCGCTCCGCCCTCGACATCGCCGACTGGCGCCGCCGCGTGTTCGCGCTGTACGACGCCGTGCGCGAAGCCGACGATCCCGAAGACGCTCACGAGCTCTGGCGGATCGAGCGCGACGCGCTGTTCGCCGATCACCCGGCCACTCCCCTGCTTCCGGAACAGCGCGAGGGCTTCGTCGGGCTGCCGCTGGCGCCGTACGACGCCGCGTGGCGGTTCGAGGTCCCGCTGCTCGACGCCGACGAGGCGTCGTTCGTCGCCACGACCGGCACCGACGGCGAGGTCGGGTTCGAACGCATCGGTCGCGTCGAGCTCCCCGACACCGGCTCGCTCGATGTCTGGCGGCTCACCTCGTACGGCGGAGGGTTGTTCGTCCCGGTACGGGATGCCGCGGCCGGACGCCCCGGCGGCACGTACGGCGGCGGGCGCTACCTGCTCGACACGATCAAGGGCGCCGACCTCGGCCGCGGCTCCGCCCCTGACACCCTGGTCATCGACTTCAACTTCGCGTACAACCCGTCGTGCGCCTACGACCCGATGTGGGCGTGCCCGCTCGCCCCGGCGGGCAACGTCCTCCCCGTCGCGGTGCCGGTCGGCGAGTTGTACGGGGTCTGACACGGACGACGGCGGGCCGCCCCGAGAGGGAGCGGCCCGCCGTCGTCCGTGTCTTACGCGGTGGGTTCGGCGCCCTCTTGCGCGAGGGCGATCACGGGTGCGAGCTCGTCGCGGTCGATGCGCATCCACGGTCCCGCCGGGTCGATCAGGATACCGGTGAGCCCGGTGTCCCCGGCCAGCGCCTTCGCGAGCTGGTCGCGCTTGATGGGCAGCGGCTGGTCGCCGCGACCGAGGGCGAGCAGTTCGAGCGGGTGCGTGAACACCTCGAGGAAACGCTCGCCTGTCGCCGAGCGCGACTCGGCGACGCCGATCGGGCCGCCCTCTTCGGAGCGGTTCACGCCGATCCACAGCGGAGCCTCGGCGACGATCGCGTCGACGATGGTGGATGCCGTCGAGTCGTCGCGGGTCTCGCACAGGGCCGTCTTGATGCGGAGTTCGGGGTCGACTTCGGCGACCATGCGCTCGAGCAGCGCCTTGGGGAGCACCGCGCGGTTCGCGCCCGACGCGGGGTCGAGGATGATGCCCGCGTAGGGACCGGCGAGCACGTGACGCAGCAGGGCCATGACCGGCTGCCCCATCGCCGAGGTGTCGCGGTCGCCATCGGCGTCGACGCTGGCGCGCAGCGCCAGTCCACCGCTGTAGGCGAGCACGAGCTGCTCGTCGCCGTTGTTGGCCACCGCGAGCGGCAGGTCTTTGCCCTCGGCCAGCAGCGCGCGGGCGTCGCCCTTCACCCGCAGGAAGACGTGCCCCTGCAGCAGCTGACGCGCGATGTTGAGCAGCTGAGCGGGCTCGGGCTGCCCCTCGATCTCAGCGAGAGCGTTGCCGAGCAGCACGTTGTCGCGCAGCCCCGGCACCGTCTCGGGTGCCTCGGGGGCTTCCATCGCGCCGGGCTGACGCGCCGAAGGGCGAGCAGCGACGGGCGGGGTCGACGACGGTTCGGGGGTGTCGGGGCCGGCACCCACACCACGGAACGACGACATCGAGATGCCGACGGTGGGGGCGGCCTCGGCCGAAACCTCCGGGGCCGGAGCGGCGTCGCTCGGGCCTGCGGGATCGACGGGCTGTTCGCCCGGCTCGATCGTGGTGTCGGGCCGGTCGACCGATGCGTCGTCGGAGTCGGACTTCTTGCGGCGCGAGAAGAGAGCCATTGTTTCAGCCTAGCCGGGGCGCTCCCCCGCCCGGTCCGCCGGGCGCGCATCGTGGGGTCGGCAGATGCGGCCCGTGGAACTGACGGGGCGCCCGTGACGCGGGCTCGGCGGGCTCCGATTCACGTTTGGGGCGGGATCCGTAGCTTGGGGCAGCATTTTCACGCCCCAATCGACAGGACACGCCCCAAACCGAGAATCTCATCGCCCGCGGCCCTGTCCCACCTGCGTCGCGACCACCCCACACGAGCGAACCGCGGCTATGGGGCGCCGCACGTGCAACGGGGTGCACCGCGCACGCCCCGGTGCACGGAACGCGCCCCGAACCGCCCCGCGCGCTCGGAAAACCGCTCGCACACGGGAGACCCCGGCGCCCGCCGCCCAACCCAGCGCCCGGCGCCCAGCCAGCGCCCGGGGCTCAGCCGAGCGCCCAGCGCCCGGCGCCCAGCCCAGCGCCCGCCGCCTACAGCTTGGTGATCGGCGCGATCTTGACGAGCAGCTTCTTCGGGCCGACGGTGTCGAAGCGCACGTGCGCGACGCGCTTCGCGCCCTCGCCGGTCACGGCATCCACTCGGCCCTCACCGAAGTCGTCGTGCCGGATGCGGTCACCCGACGCCAGCTGCATGTCGCCGTTGTCGCGGACCTTGGCCGGGATGCGGTTGGGGAACTTGCTCGGATCCGCAGGCGCCCGCTTGGGCAGCGGCACCAGGTCGTCCCCGTACCGGCTTCCGCCCCCGGGCTGGCCGGGGCGGCGTCCGCCGCGGGCGTTGAGCGCGCGCGACTGCGAGCCGCCACGGCCGTTGACGTCGCCCGGCGACTGCCGCCAGTCGATGAGGTCGGCGGGGATCTCCTGCAGGAACCGGCTGGGCATGGCCACCGTGACCTCGCCGAACTGCGCGCGAGTCATCGCGAGCGAGAGGTGCAGGCGCTTGCGGGCGCGCGTGATGCCGACGTAGAACAGCCGCCGCTCCTCTTGCGGACCGCCCGGCTCGTTCGCCGAGATGCGGTGCGGCAGCAGATCTTCTTCGACGCCGGTGAGGAACACCGCGTCGTACTCGAGGCCCTTCGCCGTGTGCAGCGTCATGAGCGACACCGAGCCCGACGCGTCGTCGAGATCGTCGGCGTCGGCGACGAGGGTGACCTCGGTCAAGAAGTCGATGATCGTGCCCTCGGGGTTGTTGCGCGCGAACTCGCGGGTCACGGCGACGAGCTCGTCGAGGTTCTCGAGGCGAGCCTCGTCTTGCGGGTCTTTGCTGGCGCGCAGGGCGTCGAAGTATCCGCTCTTGTTCAGCAGCAGCGTGAGGCCTTCGGTGACCGAGGTGGAGGGGGCGAGCTCTCCGGATGCCGGAAGCATGATCGCCGTGGCCTCGGTCAGCACCGCGTCGAGCTGATCGATGGCCTTCTGCAGCTTCGGGCCGACGCCGATCTGGGCCGAGTTGGCGAGGGCATCGCGGAAGGTGATTCCGTGCTCGGCGGCGTATCGCGCGATGGCCGTCTCGGTGACGTCGCCGATGCCGCGGCGCGGGCGGTTGAGGATGCGGCGCAGCGCCATCGAGTCGGCGGGGTTCGCGACGGCGATGAGGTACGCGAGCGCGTCTTTGATCTCGGCGCGCTCGTAGAACTTGGTGCCGCCCATGATCTTGTAGGGCACCGCGGAACGGATGAAGATCTCTTCGAGCGCACGGGACTGCGAGTTGGTGCGGTAGAACACCGCGACCCCCGAGTACGGCAGCCCCTTCTTGTGCAGCGCCTCGATCTCGTCGGCGACGAACTGCGCCTCGTCGTGCTGCGAGTACCCGGTGAACCCGATGATCGGGTCGCCCGCGCCGACGTCGGTCCAGAGCTTCTTGTCTTTACGGTCGAAGTTGTTCGAGATGACCGCGTTGGCCGCCGAGAGGATGTTCTGCGTCGAACGGTAGTTCTGCTCGAGCAGCACGACCTTGGCGCCCGGGTAATCGCGCTCGAACTCGCTGATGTTGCGGATGTCGGCACCGCGGAACGCGTAGATCGACTGGTCGGAGTCGCCGACGACGGTCAGCGAAGCGGCGTCTTCGCCGGCGGGCTCGGCGTCGAAGATCATCATGCCGCCGGACGAGAACGGCTCGGCATCCGATCCCGGAGGCCGCGTGAGCTCGTGGATGAGCGCGTACTGCGCGTGGTTGGTGTCCTGGTACTCGTCGACGAGGATGTGGCGGAACCGCTTGCGGTAGCGGTCGGCGACCTGCGGGAACGCCCGGAACAGGTAGACCGTCTGCGCGATGAGGTCGTCGAAGTCGAACGCGTTGGCCCGCTGCAGCTCGCGCTGGTACGAGCCGAAGATCTCTACGAACACACGCTCGGCGGGGTCGCTCATGTTCGCGGACCGCGCGTAGGACTCGGCATCCGCCAGCTCGTTCTTCAGCTTCGAGATACGGCTCTGCGTGCCGGCGGGGGTGAGCCCGAACGAGTCGCCCTCGTGCTCCTTGACGAGGCGCTTGATGAGCGCGCGGGAATCGCCGGAGTCGTAGATCGTGAACGACTTGGTGAAACCGAACTGCTCGGCCTCTCGCCGCAGGATGCGCACGCACGCCGAGTGGAACGTCGAGATCCACATGCCGTCGGCCTTCTGCCCGATCAGATGGTGCACGCGCTCGCGCATCTCGCCGGCGGCCTTGTTGGTGAAGGTGATCGCGAGGATCTGGCTGGGATACGCCTCGCGCGTGCGCAGCAGCGACGCGATGCGACGCGTGAGCACGCTCGTCTTGCCGGAGCCGGCGCCCGCGACGATGAGCAGGGCCTGGCCGCGATAGGTCACGGCCTCGCGCTGCGGACCGTTCAGCCCCTCGAGGAGGTCGGCGTCGGGTCGGGATGCCGACGGTCCGGGACCGTCGACGATGAGGGGCATGGAGGCGTCGGTCATGGCGTGGTCAAGTCTAGGCGGGGCCTCCGACATCGGCCCCGTCGGCGCCACGCCCGCGGGCTCACGCCGTGCAACCGTGGACCCGGGGCCGCGGATCGCGCCCCGGGGCCACGAACGACGCCCCGGGACCGGCCACCGGCCCCCGCACCCCAGCTCTTCGGCCCCGCGGACGCCTCAGCTGCGCGCTTCGCCCGCCGCACCCGACGACAGCAGCGACTGGGCGCGCGAGAAGTGCTCGGCATCCACCGTCACGTCCCAGCGCTCGGCTTCGAAGCCCTGCACCGACGAGAAGTCGCGGCGCCCGCCCGTGAACGAGTGCCCGACGAAGCCGAAGACCGCGCCCCACACCGCTCCGAGCACGAGGCCCAGGAGCACGAACCCGAGGAACCCTCCGACGCTCAGCAAACCGATCAGCACCCCGATCATCAGGCCGAACCACGCCCCCGAGGCGGCGCCGAGACCCGCGGCGCGGCCGCGCGTGAGGCGTCCGGTCACCTGCTCGACGATGCGCACACCCGTTCCCACGATCGCGGTGTGCTCGACCGGGAAGCCGGCATCGGACAGGCGGTCGACGGCGGCCTGCGCCCCGGTGTAGTCGCTGAAGCTCGAGAGGACGCGGCGCTCGGGCGTGGCACGGGTGATGTCGGACATGGCGGGTTCCTTCCCTCGGTGACCCCACGCTAACGACGCCGCCCGCACCGCGCGGGGCGGTTGCGCGCGGGCCGGGCCCCGGTTAGCGCCGCTGAGTCACACCCCGGATGCCGTTCAGCCGACACCGCGATGATGGATGCATGCGGCTGATCCTCAACGTCCTCTGGCTCGTGCTCTCGGGCTTCTGGCTCTTCCTCGGCTATCTCGCCGCGGGGATCGTCCTGTGCGTCCTCATCCTCACGATCCCGTGGGGGATCGCGTCCTTCCGCATCGGGCTGTACGCCCTGTGGCCGTTCGGCCGCGAGATCGTCGCGAAGCGGTCGGCCGGCGTCGGCTCGTTCCTCGGGAACGTGGTCTGGGTGATCCTGGCGGGCTGGTGGCTCGCCCTGGGGCACATCTTCACCGGGCTGCTGCTGTGCGTCACAATCATCGGCATCCCGCTCGGCATCGCGAACTTCAAGCTCGTTCCCGTGTCGCTCATGCCGCTCGGCAAAGAGGTGCGCGAGATCGGTCGCGGCGGACCGTTCGACCAGACGCTCGGCCGGTAGGGCTCAGCGCGCGGAGCGCACGTACACCCGGCGGGGCAGGGCGAGCAGGATGCCGACCACCGTCGCGATCCCCCCGATCACGGCCGTGACGGTCATGAGCTCGACGGGGAACATCCCGTCGCGCACCCCGGTGAAACGGGCCAGATCCCAGGGCAGGATGCCGATCTGCTCGTTCCACGAGCGCAGCGCGTCCCTCGCGCCCACCACGGCGATGGTCACCGCGGGCAGGGCGTACCCGACGCCCATACCGGCGAGCGCGACGCCGGCCGCGCGGCGGCGACCCAGCTGCGCCGACAGCGACCAGCCGGCCACGACGAACACCCACGCGACGAGGGCGACGGCGATCGCGAGGTAGAGGATGCGCACCCACGGTTGCGCCCAGAGCGCCTCCCAGATCCCCTCGGGACCCGACAGCGATACGGCCAGCAACGCCACCACGCAGCGCAGCACGAGCGCGCCGCCGACGGCCGCGATGATCGGCCACGGCGAGCGTCGCCCGAGAAGCAGACGCACCGCGGCGGCGAACAGGAGCCAGCCGGCCACGGCGATGGCCATTCCCCACAGCCCGTCGCGCGGAGTCTGCACCACGCGCGTGAGCACGAGCAGTCCGCCCGGCACGAGGATCATCAGCCAGCGGTCGAGCGGCAGCAGGCCGAGGCTCGATTCGCGCGCCCGCCAGGGTCGGGTCGACGCGATCCACGACGCGCGCGCGGCGGCGGCCCCGGGGCGGCGGACCAGACGGGTGCGGGCGGCGACCGCTCCGATCAGCAGCCAGACCACGCCGAGGGCCAGGAGCACGCGGGCGATCCATTCCGTCGCCGGGTCGACCGTCATCTGCTCTCGCGCGAACGGGTCGACCATCACGGCGAGAACCGTGCCGATCGCCAGGAGGATCGCGGCGACGCTGAGGGCCAGGATGCCTCGCCCCGCCGTCGTCGCCATGTCCCTACGTTACCCGTCGGATTCAGGGCTCCCGACCGGTCAGCGGTGAGCAGCGGCACGGGTGAGTTCGCGCGAGCGCCGGGGTGCCGGCATCCCTCTCCGAACGGCGATCCAGGATGCCGACACCACGCGCGCCCGCGACGGGACTCAGGCCTTGTCGTGCAAGGTCACGTGGTACCCGTCGGGGTCGGCGAAGGTGAAGGTGCGTCCGAAGGGGCCGTCGATCGGCTCCATCACGATGCGGTGCCCGTCGGCGACGAGTGCGTCGTGCATCTGCTGCACCTCGGTGCCGTGGAGCCACAGAGCGACGCCGACACCGGGCTGGGCGACCCCGGTGAGGTCGGTGCCGGGGGCGAGGTCGCGCAGCGCGAAGGCGATCGGCGCGGTGTCGAAGACGACCGCGTGGGGCGGGCCGGCGGGTGAACGGCGCAGGCCGAGGTACTTCTCGTAGAAGGCGTGCGAGGCGGCGAGATCGCGCACCTGCAGTGAGATGAAGTCGGGTCCGGTGACGGGCATGAGAGTCTCCTCGCGTGTCAGTTATCTGACATCCAGTGTATGTCAGAATACTGACATGACGCAAGAGGCGATCGACCTGGACACCTCCCTGGGGTACCTCCTGAAAGAGGCGGCGAGCGCGCTGCGCGCGGCGATGGAGGACGTGCTGCGCCCCCTCGGAATGACGATCACGCACTACTCCTGCCTCGAACTCCTCGCCCAGCGGCCGGGCCTGTCGAACTCCGACCTCGCGCGAGGGGCCTTCGTCACCCGGCAGTCGATGAACGTCCTCCTGCAGAGCCTCGAACGCGAGGGCGTCGTCGAGCGCCCCGATGCCGCCCCCGTCGGCAAAGCCCTCCCCACGCGGCTCACCGCGAAGGGGCAGCGCTCCCTCGATGCGGCGAGCGCGGCCGTCCGCTCGGTGGAGAAGCGCATGCTGAGCGGAATGACGGATGCCGAGCAGGCGGCCGCCCTGCACGCCCTGCGGTCGATGGTGGCGTCGCTGCGCAGCTGACTCCGCCGAGGGCAGGATTGTGTAACAATCCATCCATGCTTCCCGCCCTCGCGATCCTCGCCGCGGCGCTGTGCTTCTCGACCACCGGCACGGCGCAGGCCCTCGCGGGCGTCGACGCCTCCCCCCTCGCGGTCGGAGCGGCGCGGATCGTGGTGGGAGGCGGCATCCTGGGCCTTCTCGCTCTCGCCCAGCGTTCGCCCGGCCGCGCGCGCAGCGGATCCCGCGCGTCCACCGCGGCGCTGATCGCCGTCGGAGCCCTGGGCGTCCTCGCGTACCAACCGCTGTTCTTCCTGGGCACGCGCGAGAACGGCGTCGCCATCGGCACGGTGGTCGCCCTCGGCTCGGCGCCCATCGCGACCGGGATCGTCGATGCCGTCCGCCTGCGCCGCGCTCCCACGCCGCGCTGGATGCTCGCGACCGCCGTCGCGCTGATCGGCGTGGTCCTCGTGTCGGGCGTGACGGGCGGCGCGACCGCTCTCGCGCCCGGCGGCCTGCTCGCTTCGGCCGGCGCGGGAATGTCGTACGCCCTCTATACGGTGTGCGGCAAAGCACTGATCGAGAGGGGGTGGAACTCCACACGGGTCATGGGAGCGGTGTTCGGCATCGCCGCCGTGGCGAGCCTTCCCGTCCTCGTCCTCGCCGGGACGTCGTGGCTGCTCACCCCGAACGGCCTGGCCCTCGCCCTCTGGCTCGGGGTCGTGACCACGGCGATCGCGTACC
Organism: Microbacterium sp. 16-032; assembly: GCF_041079455.1. Lineage (NCBI taxonomy): Bacteria > Bacillati > Actinomycetota > Actinomycetes > Micrococcales > Microbacteriaceae > Microbacterium > Microbacterium sp. 16-032. The sequence goes on from NZ_JBFYGQ010000005.1 coordinate 199,233, forward strand.
TGCTGTTCGGATGGGGGCTCGTCCGCCTGAGCGCCGTCACGGTATCGACCCTGACCCTCGCCGAGCCCCTCGCCGCCACGCTTCTGGGCCTGTTCGTCTTGCGCGAGCACCTCACTCTCGTGAGCGGCATCGGCCTGGCCCTCATCGCGGTGGGCCTCGCCGTGGTGTCGGCTCCGTCTCGCAGGCGTGAGGAGGTTCCGGATGCCACGGCCCGCGCGTGACACCAGTGACGGCGCCGCGGCGGGCACGGGCGAGACGCACTCGCGCCGCCGGGGAGCGCCCCTGCCCGGCCCCCGCACCGCGGACGCCGTCGCCGACACGCTGCGCGCCGCGATCCTGTCGGGCGAACTCGCCCCCGGCACGCCCCTGCGCGAGGAGGAGCTCAGCGCGACCCACGGCATCTCGCGGCACACCGCCCGCACGGCGCTCGCGACCCTCACGGCCGAGCGGCTCGCCACGGCCGAGCCCTACCGCGGCGTCCGGGTGTCCCAGCTCGACGACGACGCCCTGATCGCCCTTCAGCAGTTGCGCTGCGCTCTCGAGACCGAGGCGCTGCGGATCGTGCGGGATCGCGGCATCCACCTCTCCGAGGTCGACGACGCCCTCGACGCTCTCGCCGACGCCGAGTCCGAAGGCGACTGGACAGGAACCCTCGACGCGCACGCCCGCGTGCACCTGGCGTTGGTCGCCGCGGCGGGGTCTCCGCGCATCACCGAGGAGTACCGCCGCCTCGACGGCGAGATGCGCCTGCTTCTCACGCACGTGCGGCCCGCCTACGCTCCCGGGGCGCTGACGGCGGAACACCGCGCCTATGTCGAAGCGGCGCTCCGCGATCCCGAGCGGGTCGTGCGCGCGCACCTCGAGCACTCCACGAGGGCGATCATCGACGGGCGATCCGGGCGCTGATCGAGGCCCCACCGCCACACGGCGACACATCCCGTCACCTCGCGCAACGCCCCTTCGTCGCTCGCGCGCCCCGGGTTAGCGTGGGGGCACATCGCGGCGATCCGGGCGGTCCCGGGCCTCGGCTCATAACCGAAGGCGTGGCGGGTTCGACTCCCGCCGTCGCGTCGACACCCCTCAGCAGATCGACGGATCGCTAGGGTATATCACGGAGGTATAGCCGTGACCCGAAGCTTCGACCGCAGCCGCGCGTCGCACCTCGTGCGAGCTGCGCGCCTCGACCGCAAGATGTCTCAGGCAGATCTCGCGCGAGCGGCCGGGATGAGCCAGCCCAATGTGGCGGCCATCGAGAACGGGACGAGAAACCCCAGCGACGACGCCTTCGAGCGCCTGCTGCGGGCCGCCGACTACCGACCCAGCCTGGCCGTCGAAGAGAACGCCGAAGCGATCGTCGAGGCAGGGCGGCGGCACGGACTCCGCGACATCCGCGTCTTCGGTTCGGTGGCGACCGGCGCCGATCACTTCACGTCGGATATCGACCTTCTCGCTCGCGTCGACGCAGGACGCGGCTATTTCGACATCGCGGCCTTCACTCACACCGTGGAAGAGCTCACGGGCTTCGCCGTCGACGTGATCGTCGATGACGAGCACCGGCCTTCCTTCCTCGACTCGACGGCGTGGGCCGCCCTGTGACGGAATCCGAGTCGCAACCGGCCGCGCGCTTTCGACGCGCTCCGAGGGCGGAGCAGCCCCCTGCACCGCATGCCCAGGCGAACTTCCTCGAGAGCGTCGACGCGATCGAGTCTTTCCTCGGCCACGCGACAAGCGAAGGAAGAAGCGCGTTCCGGCGCACCTCGCCGTCGTACGCGTCCGGCTCGATGGCGATCATCCGAGCCGCAGCGCTCTTCGAGACCGACGAGTTCGCGTCATTCGTCACCGACACCCCCGCCGAGGTCGCCACCGCCCTCCGGACGATGCGCAACATCGCGTCCCATGCGGGATACCGCGCAATGAACGACGATCTCTTCTGGGTCACGTTGACGGTCGAGCTCCCCCCGCACATCGCCTCGTGGCGACGCGCGGCCGAGGACTCCCCGTCACACTGACCCGCGGCGCTCCTACGCCTCCGCCGGCAGCGTTCCACCTCTGGTTCGCTCCGGCGATCGGTCACCGCAGCCGCAACGCCGCTCACCGCATCGCGGTCGAGGGGGACACTGCCGAGGGCCCGCAGACCGGCGTCTACATCCCCCGTCGCCACAGTTCATCGCTTCTCGCACGACTGGTCGGCGGACGTGTCTTCCCCGGAACGCACGCCGCCGCCCGCGTCGATTTCCGCTCCACCGCCGACGACCTCGAGGTCCGGGTCGAGGCCGACGATCTGCGCGTCCGCGTCGCCGCGCGCCGGGGTCCCGGCATCTCGTTCCGCAGCACCCTCTTCGAGACCCTCGAGCAGTCCTCGACCTTCTTCCGGAAGGATGCCGTGGGCTGGTCGCCGACCCGCTCGGGTGCGCTCGAGGGGCTCCGGCTCGACACCGACGCGTGGAGTCGAGCCGATCGACGTCACCGCCCTCTCGTCGACCTTCTTCGACGCCCTGCCCGACGGCGCCGCGCAGTTCGACCACGCCCTCCTCATGCACGACGTGCCGACGCGGTGGAGCAGCGTTTCGACACCCGCGACGATCTCGTGACTGCTGTCAGACTGGACGCATGACCTCCTCCGCGCCCCAGGATGTGCCCGTCGGCAGCGAGGGCATCCGCCTCGGCCCGTTCATGAAGTTCGCCAGCATCCTCGACTCGGGCGGAGACGTCAAAGAGGCCATCATCGACGGCTACGTCGAGGTCAACGGCGAGGTCGACCGCCGCCGCGGCCGCCAGCTGCAGGTGGGCGACGTCGTGACGTTCGAGGGACGCTCCTTCCGCGTGCAGGCCTGACGCGACCCGACATCGGCGCGATGAGCCGTCCCTCGTCACGTGACGCGGCCGCAGCTCCGCCGCAACAGCGCTTGCGCACTGCCCTCCGCTCCGGAAGCGTGACCCGCATGGACAATCGCGAGAACGCCGCCGCCGCCGCTGAAAACTGGATCGCTCGTTACGTCCGCGCGTGGTCGACGAACGACCCGGACGAGATCCGCTCCCTTTTCACGGAGCAGGCCGAGTACCGCGACGGGCCGTCGACCCCTCCCTGGGTGGGTCGCGACGCGATCGTCGACGCGTGGCTCGCTCAGAAGGACGAACCGGGAACGTGGTCGTTCACGCACGAGCTCGTCGCGGTCGACGGCGATGTCGCCGTGATCCGCGGGTGGACGGACTATCCCAACGCCACCGCGAAGGCGAGACACTACGACAACATGATGGTCATCCGGCTCGCCGAAGACGGTCGTGCCGCGCTCTTCACCGACTGGTGGGTGGCGTCGACACCATCCGATTCGTGAACGGATCCGTTCTGCACCACCATGTCGACGTATTGACCCCCTCCTTCCGCGTGCAGGCCTGACCGGGGGTACGCGAAAGGCCCGCCACCCCGACGGGGGAAGCGGGCCTCGATGCACCCCGCGCTCGTGACACGGGAGGCCGCTCGAGCTCAGTGCTCGTCGTAGTGATCCGTGTGCAGCGCGTGACGGTGACCGTCGTGCACGTAGTCGGCGTGGTCGTCGTGCGTCACCTTCTCGTGGCCGCAGTCGTCGCCGTGACGGTGCTCGTCGACGCCGTGCTCGGCCTTCGACTCGTGCTCGTCGTAGTGATCGCCGTGCAGCGCGTGGTGGTGCGTGCCGTGCACGTAATCGATGTGATCCCCGTGCTCGATCTTCTGGTGGCCGCAGTCGTCGCCGTGCGCGTGCTCGTCGACGGAATGCTCGGCGTGGGTGTCGGCAGTGCTCATTGTTCGTTCCCCTGATCGGTCGGTTCGGTGACGTGGGCGATCGCATCGAGCACGACGTGAGCGACGTGCTGGTCGGCGAGGGCGTAACGGATCTCTTTGCCCTCGCGTTCCGAGCTCACGAGTCCCGACTGCCGCAGGGTCCGCAGGTGCTGCGATACCAGCGGCTGCGAGAGTCCGGTGCGCTCGGCGAGCGCCCCGACTGTGAGTCGTTCGCGGCTCAGCAGCCAGACGAGCGCGAGACGCGACTCATTGCCGAGGACCTTGAACAGCTCGGCGGCATCGTCGAGCCCGGCGATCGTGTCCACATCAGGTAGACCACCACACACATGCACGAATTGCAATGTGTTTACGCTTTCGGGAACGGTTCTCGTTTCCGTTATCGCCACCCCGGGGCGATCACCCCTGCCGCCCCTTGAAGCGGGGGTTGAGCTTGTTGATCACGAACACCTTGCCGCGTCGGCGCACGACCTGCGCACCGGGCTGCTTCTTCAGGGACTTGATCGACGCGCGGACCTTCATGGCATCCTCCTTGTTGATAACTGTTATCAATAACAAGCTAAAGTGTCCCCACGCCCCTGACAAATGAGAGGTGGATGCCATGCCCCGCACGATCGCCATCATGGGCGTGTGCGCCCCCGAGCGCCGCACCTACGCGGAACGGACCGCCGTCGCGCTCTCACGACCCCTTCACCTGCTGCGCTACGCCGACCTGCGCGTGTCCCACGCGCTCCCCCTCCCCCGCCCGCGGGCGAACGACGCGCAGACCGTGGTCGACCTCGGCACCGACGTCGACCTGATCCACGCGATCGCGGCGCGCGGCGGGTCGGAGGTCGAGGCCGTGTGCGTGGTCGACGCCCGCCACATGATCGGCGATCTTCTCGACGACGCCGCGCTGTCGGCATCCGCGAAACCCGGCGACACCCGCGGTGACATCGGCGCCCGGGCGCGCCAGGCGGCGCTGGCATTGGAACTCGCGACGCGCATCGTCTGGGTCAACTGGGAGCAGGTGCCCACGCCGGCGCTCGCCGTGCAGATGGCGCTGGCGTCGCACCTGAACCCCGCCGCCGTCGTGCGCCTGTCGCGCGACCCGCTCAGCGACCTGCGCTCGGCCGCGACGCACGAGGGCGAGATCCTCGAGCGGGCGGGGTGGGTGCGTGCGTTGAACGGCGAACACGACCCGTACATGCGCGACAACCGCGTGATGACGCTCACGTACGAGCAGGTGCGGCCGTTCCACCCCGCGCGCCTCTCGGCGACCCTCGATCGCCTCGACGCCGGCGCGGCCGGCCGGCTGGTGCGCTCGGCCGGGTTCTGCCGCCTGGCATCGCGCCCCGGCATCCTGGCCCGCTGGGAACACGTCGGATCCGCGATGTGGATCGAACCGCTCGGCGCCGACGACGGCCGCATGGGCCTGGGGCAGGAGATCGTCTTCACCGGTCTCGACCTCTCGGCGCCGAAACTCGCGCACCTCCTCGACCACGCCGTCCTGACCGACGAGGAGTTCGCCGGCGGCCCCGCGACCTGGCTCGCCTTCGACGACCCGCTGCCAGCATGGCCGGCGGTGGAGTCATCGATCCCGGATGCCACCGACTGACCGTGTCAAGCCGGTCGCCCGCACCGCCCGGGGAGAGGAACGTGAACGCATGAGCACTCCTGACATCCCCTCCCGCCACTCCGACGACGCCCGCGCCGACTCGGCCGCCCCCACCGACGCTGTCACCGACGAGGTCCGCGAAGACGCCGCCGAGGCCGAGGAGCACGTGAACCTCGACGACCACACCGGCGACGCCCTCGACGGCGACGCCGCTCCCGCCGACGACCCCGGCTTCCCCGCCGCCGAAGGCCACGCCTGACCTCCCCCGCACACGAGAGGGGCGCCCGTCCTGCTGCGGCAGGGGGCGCCCCTTCGTTCGCTCGGCCTCGATGACCGGCGGGTCGCTAGGCGATGCGCGTCCCCGGAGGCAGCCGCTTCGCGGGCGTCCGCGTGCGGGAGATGCCCCACGCGAGCAGTCCACCGGCCAGCAGCAGCTGGAAGAACAGGCCCACGAACCAGCTCGGGGTCGTCCCCGCGATGCGCTCCTCGATGCTCGGGTAGTCGTCGACGTTGAGACCGCGCGACAGCGTGCACCCGTCGTAGGACGTGGTCTCCTCGGGCGACAGCTGCGCGGAGCGGACCCCGGCGGCGATCTGAGAGAACAGATCGGTCGGGTTGCCGTTCTCGTACGTCGGCGGGGTCGCATCGGCGAGGATGACGAAGGGGTTGGCCGCGAGAATCCACCAGACGCGATCGAACCGGGGCTGCTCGGAGACATAGCTCGACTCCACGCACGGCAGCTCGTCATAGCTCGGGCAATTCGGCGAGGTCGAGGGCGAACTCAGGTCGCACCCCAGGGGCACCGCGTTCCAATCGACGTCGCGACTGATCGTCGTCGTCTGCGTGCGCAGAGCAGCACCCCCGAGCCCGAACGCGATGAGCGTGCCGACCGTCAACGCCGCCACCAAGAGATACGTCGACGCGACCGAGAAGATCGGCCGGGCGATCACCGCGCTCAGCCCCACCCCGATCGCGGCCACGACGCCGACCTCGATGATCAGGATCAGCAGCGACGTGACGATCGCTCCGGGGTTGAGCTCGCCGGCGAGGGTGGCCACGACGAGGAACGGCAGCGCTACGACGAGGAACGCCAGTCCCGAGATCCACGCTGCGAGGAACTTGCCGATCACGATCTCGCTCGTGGTGACCAGGGTGACCTGCACGGGCGCGAGGGTCGCGGCATCCCGATCGCCGTTCACCGCGCTCCCGCTCAAGGTGGGCGAGACCAACAGCGTGAGCAGCAGGACGAGCATGATGACGAGCGAGAAGAACCACTCGCTGCCGCCCGTGGTCAGCGAGAACGCGGCGAACGAAAGGCTCAGCAGGGCCACCAGGATGACGGCGAAGATGCCGAGGAGCACGTACCACCCGACGGAGCGCACGCGCTGGCGCAGCTCGATGCCGATGATCGTGCGCAGACGATGCAGGTTCACGAGGTGCTCCCGTCGTCGGTGCGATCGGCATCCGTCACCGGATGTGCGGTGGGCGGCGCCCAGGAGCCGGGCGGAGAGGCATCTCGCGGCCCCGCCGGGCCATCGGGGAGGTCGGGTGTCGGAGGCGAGGCCTCGGCCCTCAGGTCGAGGAACGCGTGCTCGAGGTCGCCCACCGCCGGGGCGAACTCGACGATCGGGAGCCCCGCGCTCACGAGCGAGCGCAGCCCCGCGACCGCCGCCGCCTCGTCGGAGAAGGGCACGAGGACGTCGCGCCGGTCGACCCGCACCTCTTCGGCCGTCCGCCCGAGGGCGGCCGCGATGTCGCCGCGCACGGACTCGGTCGACCGAGCGAGGTCTGCGGCGACACGCACACGCCACACCCGCACGCGGGTCGCCGCGGCGGCGACGCGATCGGTGCCGACGGTCCGCCCGTCGACCATGAACACGGCGTCGTCCACGACCTCTTCGAGTTCGGACAGCACGTGGCTCGAGATGAGGATCGTGCGCCCCTCGCCCGCCAGCCGCCGCAGCAGCACGCGCAACGCGATGCGCGCCTGGGGGTCGAGGCCCGACGCCGGCTCATCGAGCAGCAGCACCCGGGGGTCGTGCACCAGAGCACGCGCGAGCGCCAGTCTCTGCTTCTGCCCGCGAGACAGCACGCGAGCGGGCGAGGCGGCGAGCGCACCGAGGTCGACGAGTTCCAGCAGGTGGTCGGCCCGTGCACGCGCATCCTCGCGCGACAGGTCGTAGAGCTGCGCCGTGGCCACCAGCACCTCGCGCGAGGTGAGGCTCGGCCATGCGCCCAGGGAGTCCGGCATCCATCCGAGAAGGCGACGCGCGCCGGCCGGGTCGGAGACGGGGTCGATGCCGCCGATGCGCATCTCGCCCTCATCGGGTCGCAGCAGGGACGCGAGCATGAGCATGAGGGTCGTCTTGCCCGACCCGTTGGGCCCGACGAGCCCGGTGACCCGGCCGGGGAGGGCCGTGAACGTCACCTGCTGCACGGCGTGCACCGCGCCGAAGGACCGTTTGACTCCTGCGACGTCGATACCGGCATCCATAGCCTCACCATAGAGGGAGCCCTCGACACCCCCGAGGGCCACCGACGTCGATCCCCCGTCCGTCCTCGGCGATTCCGCGGCGCGCCCGGGATTCGCGCGCGCTCACTGCCCGCGCGTGTCCTCGACGTGATTCAGGATGCCGCGAGCGCCCGCCCCAGGGCATCGCCCGACGCCCACGCGGTGCGGACGGCGGCGCTGTCGCCCCACGCGTCCCCGCACGCGGAGAGCCCCGGCGAGCGGAAGAACGGCTGCCCGGTCGTTCCGGCGGGCCGGGCGAAGGTCCAGCGATGCGCGTGCGTCGACACCGGCTGGACGTCGATGCGCAGCAGCCGCCGGGTCGCCGCGAGCACCGGCGCGATCGCCGACTCGGGGTGGTCGAGGTGCTGTCGGGCGCGGTCCGCCGTGGTGTGGACGACGAGCACGGGGGCGCCGTCGCCGCGGCGATCGCCGTCGTCGGCGACAAAGGACACATCCGCGTCGCCGTCGGCGAAGGCGCCGTGCAGGTCGGCATCCCACTGCCGTCGGTCCCACCGCAGGACGACGGCGATCACCGGTTCCCACTCCTGCGCACCGCCGGGCGCCCCGCCGGTCAGCCGCGCCGCCTGCGGGGCCGGCATCGCCAGGACGACCTCGCCCGCCTCCTCGCCGTCGACGCGGAACGGCGCCGCGCTCTCGACGACGCGCTCCGACGAGACGTCGAGGCCCTCTGCCAGGTCGAGGGCGAGCGAACGCAACCCGGCGGGAGCGGCCCACCGCATCGGCCCGGGCTTGGGCGTCCACCCGCCGTCGGCGTCGACCACTTGGAACGTGTCGGTCCACGGCCGTGCGAGCTCGCGCTCCTCCCAATCGGCGACGACGTGCGCGAAGCCCTCGGCCTCGCCGACCACGAAGTACGAGGCCCCGAGGTCCACGGGTCGACCGTCGATCGTGCGGCTCGACAGACGCCCGCCCACCCGGCGCCCGCGATCGAGCACGCGGATCGAGCGACCCGCGTCCTGAACCGCCCGCGCGCACGCGAGGCCCGAGATCCCGCCGCCGACCACCGTCACATCCATCGTCATGGGGCCATCCTGTCGGCTGCGCGCACGCCGGGGGGTCGGGGTTGCGCGGGCCGGAACTCCTGAGAATTGTCGCCTCGACGCGGTCCAGGAGCTGCAACGCCCGGCACGTGGGTCGGGACTCAGGAGTTTCGCGCCGTCCCGAAGAACCCGACGCCCAGATCGGGATGATCCACGAACACCCCGTCGAGCCCGGCATCGCGTAACACGGCCCACTCGCCTCGCCAGTCGCCGAACGACTCCTCACCGCCCGGGCCGCGGAAGGCGGGCAGCAGGAAGGCGTTCTCGGGCCGACACGTCCAGGTGAACACCCGCAGGCCCCGCTCCTGCGCCTCGCGCACGAACCGCGCCGGCCCCCGCGCGACGCCGCGCTCGTCGGGCGCGAGCACCGAGCGCTTGTCCGGGCTGATGCCCTGCACCTCGCCGGCGAGGACATCGAGACCCGCCGCGGTCCGCATCGAGGCGTACGAGGCGGCGTCCGCCCCGTCCCGCTCCCGCAGATCCCACGGCGTCCCCTTCGCCTCGATCAGCTGCACGAGCGGAACCCGGATGCCGCGCTCTCGCAGCCGCGCCAGGACCAGGGGCTCGAACGACTCGATGACGAGCGCGTCCTCGGCATCCCGCCATCCCGCGGCGCGCAGCTCGGCGTCGACGAGCTCGGCCAGGTCGAACCCGAGGCGGGCGAACGACGCCGCGTGCTTGATCTCGAGCACCACAGCCACCCCGCCCTGCCAGGCGAGGTCGAGGACGTCGCGGAGGCGCAGCACGGGTTCGGAGTCGTCGTGCGCCGCGCTGTCGGGGCGGAGGGCGGGGATCCGCTCTCGGCACTGCAGCGTCCGCAGCTCATCCCACGTGAAATCCTCGACGAACCAGCCGGTCAGGTGCTCGCCGTCGACGACCTTCGAGGTTCGTCGCCCAGCGAACTCCGGTCGCGTCGACACGTCCGTGGTGCCCGAGATCTCGTTCTCGTGCCGCACGACCAGCACGCCGTCCTTCGAGGGGACGACGTCGGGCTCGACGGCATCCACCCCCTCCGCGATCGCCCGCAGATACGAGCTGCGGGAGTGCTCGGGCAGGTACCCGGGCGCACCGCGATGACCGATGACGAGAGGCACCTCGACACGCTAACGGCACCGGGTGAACAGCGAGTGCGCTCAGAGCAGAATCCCAGTCAGCACAAGGAATCCACCGCCCCGCTCGGCTAGTGTTGTCTGACAGCACGGTGCTGTGATCACCATCTTTGGAGTGTGAGTTCCCGTGGCCCTCAACAACCCGGCATTCAACAACCCGGCGTTCCAGGACCCTCGAGCCGGTGGCGCTAACACGCGCTACAGCCCGCCCCCGGCCGTCGATCCCGCCGCCGCCGCCTCGATCGAAGGCGCGTACGCCGCCCCGTCGGCGAGCGCCGTCGAGACCGGTCGCATGACGGTCGAAGACACCGTCATGAAGACCCTGGCGCTGTTCGGCATCCTCGTCGTCACCGCCGTCGTTGGCTGGATCTGGTCGATGGCCGGCGTCAGCGTCGCCAACCCGAACCCGAGCTTCGCCCCCACGCTCGTCGGAGGACTCGTCGGCTTCGTCCTGGCGATGGTCGCGACCTTCAAGAAGAAGCCCTCCGTCCCCGTCTTCATCGCCTACGCGGCGTTCGAGGGCCTGTTCGTCGGTGGCATCTCGGCTTACTTCGAGTTCATCTTCCCGGGCATCGTCCTCCAGGCCACTCTCGCCACGCTCTCCGTGGTCGGCGTGACCCTCGCCCTGTTCGCGAGCGGCAAGATCCGCGCCTCGGCCCGCGCCACCAAGATCTTCATGATCGCAATGGTCGGCTATCTGGTGTTCGCCCTCCTCAACGTGGGACTGATGCTCTTCAACGCCCCGATCGCTGGCGGCGCCTTCGGCCTTTACAGCATGAAGGTTGCGGGCATCCCGCTCGGCCTGATCATCGGCGTCTTCGTGGTCATCATGGCCGCGTACTCGCTGGTGCTCGACTTCGACCAGATCCAGCGCGGCGTCCGCAACGGCGCTGCCCGGGTCTACGGCTGGGTCGGCGCCTTCGGCATCATGGTCACCGTCGTGTGGCTGTACGTCGAGATCCTGCGCATGATCGCGATCCTGCGCGGCAACAACTGACGCACTCGCCGTACACGAAGGGCCGTCCCGTTTCGGGGCGGCCCTTCGTCGTGCAGGCCACACCCCCGCACTCCGCCCGCAAGGGGTGCGAATCCCGGATGCCGCGGCGCTAGCCTCGCGCCATGAGTCCCGCGAAGACGCCGCCCGAGATCCTCGATGTCGACGGCCACGAGGTACGCGTCACGAGCTCCGATCGCGTCGTCTTCGCCGAGCCGGGTCTGACCAAGCTCGACCTCGTGCGGTACTACCTCTCCGTCGCCGAGGGCGCCCTGCGCGGAGCGGGCGGGCGACCGATGGTGCTCAAGCGCTTCTCGAAGGGTCTCGACCAGGAGCCGTTTTTCCAGAAGCGCGTCCCCGAGAACCACCCCGACTTCATCGACACCGCGACCCTGCGCTACGCCTCGGGCACCTCCGCCGAAGAGACGGTGATCCGGGATGCCGCGGGCCTGGCCTGGGTCGTCAACCTCGGCTGCCTCGACCTGAACCCGCATCCCGTCCGCGCCGAAGACCTCGACCACCCCGACGAGCTGCGGGTCGACCTCGACCCGATGCCCGGCGTGGATTGGTCGCAGATCGTCGATGTCGCGTTCATCGCCCGCGATGTGCTCGAAGACCACGGTCTCGTCGGTTGGCCCAAGACCTCGGGCTCGCGCGGCCTCCACATCCTCGTGCGCATCCGCCCCGAGTGGGACTACACCGACGTCCGTCTCGCCGCCGAAACGCTCGCGCGCGAGGTCGAGAACCGCGCGCCGGGACTCGCGACCGCCCGCTGGTGGAAGGAGGAGCGCGGCGAGAGCGTGTTCGTGGACTTCAACCAGAACGCCAAGGACCGCACGGTCGCCTCGGCGTACTCGATCCGCGCGCTGCCCGATGCCCGCGTCTCGACTCCCCTCACATGGGACGAGGTCCGCGACCGTCGCCCCGAGGAGTTCACCGTGCTCACGGTGCCCGACCGGTTCCGCAGCATCGGAGACCCGCACGCGGGCATCGACGACGCCGCGGGGTCTCTTGACGCCCTTTTGTCCCTGGCGAAACAGCTCGGCCCCGCCGAGAAGCCTCCGCGGGAATCCGACGGTTCCGGACGCCGCGCCTCGACGATGCCGCTCGTCGAGGTCGCGCGCACCAAGACCAAGCCCGAGGCCCTCGACGCTCTCGAGACGTGGAAGCAGCGGCATCCGGAAGCGACATCGCAGCTTCACCCCGCCGATGTCCTCGTCGACGGCATGCGCGGGTCGAGCTCGCTCTGGTACCGGGTCCGCGTGAACCTCCAGCACGTTCCGGATGCCGAGCGCCCGGCGCAAGAAGATCTGATCGCCGACTACGACCCCTGGGCCGGCCGCTCCGCCCCCTGATCCAGCGTGAGCGAGGCGACCAGGTGGCGCCGGCCGTAGCGGTACGCCTCGTCGAGGTCACCGCCCAGGCGGAAGGCCCCCGCGAGCTCCATCGTCACGAACCCGGTCGCCCACGCGGTGAGCAGCCTCGCCGCTTCGAGCGCATGAGCCTCGCCCACGGCGATGGTCGTCGCGCGCAGCACCGGGGCGCTCGTGGCAGCGAGCCGGTCGGCATCGACCACCGTCGTGAACAGCAGGCGGAACGCCTCGGGTCGGCCGCGCCCGAACGCGCGGAAGGCGACCAGTAGGTCGTCTAGGCCTCTGGATGCCGCCTCGAGCCGTGCCGTCAGGTCGTCGGCCGCGGCCGCCCCGACGAGCCCGAGCAGGGCCTCGCGGTCGCGCACCCTCTTATACAGCGAGGGAGCCTTGACCCCGACCGCCTGAGCGACGGCCTGCATCGTCACGGCGCCGGGTCCGCCCTCTTCGAGCAGTCGCGCGGCCGCCTCGACGATCTCCTCGAGCGACGTTCTCTCCGGTGTGGGCACGAACCCTCCTCATGGCTACGGATATAAGCTATCATGGCTAATCATCATAGCCATCCAGAAAGGCACCCCGTGAGACTCGCGCCATCGCTCCACCGCATCGGCAACGACATCGTCGCCTCGTACCTCATCGTCGCCCCCGAGGGCATCACCCTCGTCGACGCCGGCCTCCCCGGCATGTACGCCGACCTTCGCGCGGAGGTGGACGCGATCGGCCGGTCGCTCGACGACATCCGCGGCGTCATCCTCACCCACGGCGACAGCGACCACGTGGGCTTCGCCGAGCGCCTCCGCCGCGAGCGCGGCGTGCCCGTCTTCGTGCACGCGGCCGACGCCGATCGCGCCCGCGGCGGCGACAAGCCCAAGAGTGCGATGGGCCCGTTCCGCCTCGGCCCGCTGCTGCGCTTCGCCGCCTTCGGCATCCGCAAGGGCATGCGCCCGCAGTGGCTGACCGAGGTGCGAGAGGTCGCCGACGGCGAGACCCTCGACCTGCCCGGGAGCCCCCGCATCGTCGGCATGCCCGGCCACTCCCCCGGCAGCGTCGCGGTCTTCTCCCCCGCGGTGCGCGCCGTGTTCGTCGGCGACGCCCTTACGACGCGCCACGTCCTTACCGGTCGCACCGGACCCGGACCCGCGCCCTTCACCGACGACCCGACCGAGGCGCTCGCCTCGCTCGATCACATCGCGGGACTGGATGCCGACTGGGTCCTGCCCGGCCACGGTCCGGCGTTCCGCGGTTCTCCGGCGGATGCGGCCAACGCGGTGCGGAAGCTCGCGCGCGGCTGAGCCGGCGCGGACCATGTCGGTCGGAGCGGACGCGCCGCCCTCCATCGACGGCCCGGTGGAGGCACTTTCCCCATCGATCGTGTCGGGGGCGTGGGCGCCGAGTGGGTGCTGCCCGGCGTACCGCGGCTCTCCGGCCGATGCGGCAACGCGGTGCGCAAGGTCGCGCGGCTGTCGCGGGCGCCCGGCGTTAGCGCCGGCGCGGCCTCCCCAGCACCTCGCGTGCGACCGCGGCGAGCGTGCGCATCGCGCGCGCCGGGCCCACGGCCTCCGCCGCGTGCCGCGCCTCGGCCGCGAGACTCTCGCGCAGCCCGTCGTCCGTGAGCATCCTCCGCAGCGCGTCGACCAGAGCGTCGTCATCACCGTCCGGAACCAGGATGCCCCCACCCGACGCGAGCATGTCGCGCGGGCCGTACCGGATGTCCCACGCCACCACCGGCGTGCCGTGCGCGAGCGCTTCGGCGAGGGCGAGCCCCTGCCCCTCGAAGGCGGACGTCGTGAGGTACACCGCCGCACGGTCGAGCACGGCGCCCGGGTCGGTGGTCAGCCCGGGCAGCGAGACGGCGTGCTCGCGTCCGCGCTCGGCGACGAGGGCCTCGAGCGCCCCGCGCTGCGCCCCCTCGCCCCAGAGCTCGAGTCGGGCGTCCGGCACGTCGGCGAGAACGCGCGCGAAGGCCTCGATCGCCCGGTCGAGCCGTTTGCCGGGGGCGAGCCGCCCCAGCACCACGACAAGGCCACTCTCGCGCTGCGACGCCGGCACCACGGCATCCGAAGCCTCCACCCCGTGCGGTGCGACCACGTCGTTCGCGGCAGTGCCGAAGCGCGCCCGCACGTCGTCGCGTTGGTACGCGGTCGGCCACAGCACGGCGTCGAATCGCGGTGAGATCTCGAACCATCGCGTCCACAGAGGGTTCAGCTCGGAGTCGGCCTGGAACGGCGGCTCGAGATGGATCGTGTGCACGGTGTGCACGATCCGCACGGCGTCGTCGCCCCAGCCCGCGATGAGCTCGCCGAGCTGCCTGGACTCGCAGATGACGACAATGGGTCGGTCGTTCTCGGCGCGGAGCCGATCGGCCAGGTCGGTCAGCCACGCGCGGTACAGCGCCCCGAATCCGTCGATCACGCCGACGGCTTCGCCCGCGGCATCCCGGATCACGATCGGCGCGGTCGTGAGGTGCCAGTCGGGGTCGATGACCACGGGCAGCTCGACCGCTCCCCCGGCCACGCTCCGGTACTCGAGCGCCGGATCGGCGTCGCCCGCGTGCGCCACTTCGCGCAGCCATCCCGCGGCTCCCCCGTCGGCGTCGACGGCCTCGTCGAACAGGTTGCGGAAGATCCCGGATGCCGAGGCCGCCCCCCGCTCGACGAAGGTCGCGCGCTGCGCGGAGTGGGCGTCGGCGTCACCGGGGTCGACGGTCAGCAGCAGCGGTTCCGCACCGGCATCCGCCATCTGTCGCGCACGCGCGAGGGTCGCGATCGTGTATCCGCCGTCGAGGTCGGGGATCAGCCGGCTCGACAGGATGAGGTACCACGCGTCGGGGAAGTCGCCGGAAGTCACGCCCCCATCCTCCCCCACCCGCTGCGCGCCCCGCGGCGTGCCGGAGCCGCGGTCGCCCCGACGTGCGCATCGGGTCGCGGGCGGTGGCCCCGCGGCGCCGCCCGTGCAGTTGCCGACATCGCCGGGGCGCCGAGCGTGGCCCCGGGGCCACCTGTGAACGTGGTTTGGGGCGCATCCCGTCATTCGGGGCGCATTTCTTTCGCCCCGAACGAGAAATCCCGTCCCAATCCCCACAGCCCGGTCAGGCGGAGCGCGCACCTCGCCCCGCGCGCGAGGCGAAGTGGCACGCCCTCCTGAGTCGATCGGGGTCGGGGCCCTCCCCCTACCTCCGCGTCCAGACAGAGCGCCGCCGGCGCCGGACGGCGAAGGGGCACGGACTCATACCCGCAGCCTGGGCGGGCCGAGCGCGCACCTCGCCGCGAACGCCAGGCGAAGTGACACGCCCTCCTGAGCCGATCGGGGTCGGGGCCCCGCTCTCGACTCAGGAGGGCGTGTCACGTAGCCGGGAGTCAGCAGCGACGTTCGTCGCGACCGACACCCCGGCTCACTCCCACTCGATCGTCCCCGGCGGCTTCGACGTCACGTCGAGAACCACGCGGTTGACGTCGCGTACCTCGTTGGTGATGCGGTTCGAGATCTTCGACAGCACGTCGTAGGGCAGGCGCGTCCAGTCGGCGGTCATCGCGTCTTCGCTCGAGACGGGGCGCAGCACGATGGGGTGGCCGTAGGTGCGGCCGTCGCCCTGCACGCCGACCGAGCGCACGTCGGCGAGCAGCACGACGGGGCACTGCCAGATCTCGTTGTCGAGGCCTGCCTTGGTCAGCTCGGCGCGCGCGATGGCGTCGGCCTCACGCAGGATCTCGAGACGGTCAGCGGTGACCTCACCCACGATGCGGATGCCAAGGCCGGGCCCCGGAAAGGGCTGGCGGCCGACGATCGCTTCGGGCAGTCCGAGTTCGCGCCCGATGGCGCGCACCTCGTCCTTGAAGAGGGTGCGCAACGGCTCGACGAGCTCGAACTGCAGGTCTTCGGGCAGGCCACCGACGTTGTGGTGGCTCTTGATGTTGGCGGTACCGGCTCCGCCGCCCGATTCGACGACGTCGGGGTAGAGGGTTCCCTGCACGAGGAAGCGCACCTGCTCGCCCTCGGCCTTCGCCTCGGCGACGAGGTCGGCCTGCACCTTCTCGAACGCGCGGATGAACTCGCGGCCGATGATCTTGCGCTTCTGCTCGGGGTCGCTGACACCGGCGAGGGCGTTCAGGAACGTCTCGCGCGCGTCGACGGTGATGAGCTTCACGCCGGTCGAGGCGACGTAGTCGTTCTCGACCTGTTCGCGCTCGCCCTGGCGGAGCAGCCCGTGGTCGACAAACACGGCGATGAGCTGGTCGCCGACGGCCTCGTGGACGAGAGCGGTCGACACGGCGGAGTCGACGCCGCCGGACAGCGCCGAGATGACGCGGCTGCTGCCGACCTGCTGGCGGATGCGCTCCACCTGCTCGGCGATGACGTTTCCGCTGTTCCAGTCGGCCGGGAGTCCTGCAGCCTTGTGAAGGAAGTTCTCGAGCACGTGCTGACCGTGGTCGGAGTGCTTGACCTCGGGGTGCCACTGCACGCCGTACATGCGGCGCGCGTCGTTCGCGAACGCGGCGACGGGGGTGTGCGCCGTGCGGGCGAGAACCTCGAAGCCTTCGGGGGCGCGCGAGACCTGGTCGCCGTGGCTCATCCACACGTTCTGCTCGGCGGGCTGACCCTCGAGCAGCGTGCCCTCGGTGACGACCGTGGCATCCGTCGCTCCGTACTCGCGGAGGCCCGTGTTCGCCACCTCTCCGCCGAGTGCTTTCGCCATGACCTGGAAGCCGTAGCAGATGCCGAGGGTCGGGACGTCGAGGTCGAAGACGCCGGAGTCGAGGCTCGGGGCTCCCTCTTCGTACACCGACGAGGGGCCACCCGACAGGATGATGCCCACGGGGTTCTTCGCCGCGATCTCTTCCGCCGATGCGGTGTGCGGGACGATCTCGCTGTACACGCCGGCCTCGCGCACGCGGCGCGCGATCAGCTGAGCGTACTGGGCGCCGAAGTCGACGACGAGGACGGGGCGCTGGGACGTTTCGGTCTGTTCGGTCACCGGTTGCCTTCCGGGGCGGGAACGGGAGCGGAGGCCTTCGCGGCCTCACGCTCGGCGAGGTAGGCGCGCACGCGACGGGCGGTGCGCACCTCGAGGATGAAGGAGAGGAACGGCACCACGCCACCGAGGGCGAGGAAGACGAACCGACGGAACGGCCACCGCATGAGGCTCCACACGCGGAAGCACGAGATGAGGTAGACGACGTAGAACCAGCCGTGGACCACCAGGATCGCCAGCGAGATGTTCACACCGTCGCCGGTCGACAGGATCGAACACCCGTTGCCGCCCGGAACGAAGAGCGAGAACCACTGGCAGTCGGGGCCGGGCACGGCATCCGCGAACCACAGGAAGCCACCGGATCCGCCGAGGAACAGCTCCACGTGAATGGGCGTGTACTTCAGGATCATCTCGGCGACCAGCAGAAGCAGGCCGACACCCGTGATGATCGAGCAGATCTGGTAGAACTTCAGGGCTCCGCGGATCGCCGGGAACGAGGCGAGCTTGGGGGCGCGGGGCATGGAGGCCAGTCTAGTCGCGGGATTCCGCGGCTCCCGCCGGACTGCTCGACGCGGAGCTTTCCGCGACGGCCTCGGCCTGTTCGTCCTCGAGATCCTCGACTTCTTTCTCCCACGCGTCGCGCGCGAGGCGGTACCAGAGGTACAGCGCGAAGCCGGCGAAGATGGCCCACTCGGCGGCGTAGAAGATGTTCAGCCAGTTGACCCGCGAGCGTTCGTCGGGCGCCGGGGAGGCGATGGCGTCGAGGGGGCCGATCGCCGTCTGCGAGGCGATGTACTGGCGGTAGACGTCGAGGTTCTGGGTGTCGTGCCACCGGCCCAGCAGCATGGCGGGCGACATCTTCACGAGGGTGAGGGGGTCGGCATTCGCCGGCGGTATCGACGCCCCTTCGTCGGAGATGAGTCGTCCCGTCACGTCCACGACCGCTGTCGGGTCCGCTTCGGCCTGGGCGCGCAGCTCGTCGGCGGCGGCGTTGGCCTCATCGAGGCTGCTCGTCCATCCGGTCGCGACGGCGATCGACGTCGGTGTGGTCGTCCCCGAAACGCGCAGCTGACCGGTCACCCAGTAGCCCTGCACGTCGTTGTTGAAGCGGGACGAGACGACGATGAAATCGGATGCCACCCACGTGCCGCTCGTCTCGACCCGCTGACCGACGAGAGGTTCCGGCAGGTAGTCGCCCGGCTTCACGACGTCGGCGAGAGGTTGCACGACCTCGGTCAGCCCCGGCTCGGGAGGAGAGGTGTCGACCGCGCGACCGAGCTGCCACTGCCCGAGCCAGGCGAGCACGCCCGCGACGACGAGCGAGAACGCGAGAAGCGCGATCCAGCGTGGCCGCAGCATGACCTCCCGCAGCGTCGGCGGGAAGATCTGCGGCGGTGCCGGCTCGGTCGTGGGGGGGGAGGTCATGGGGCTTTCGTGATCAGTGCCCGTAGGGGGCGACGACGACCTCGACGCGCTGGAACTCCTTGAGGTCGGAGTATCCCGTGGTGGCCATCGACTTCTTGAGCGCACCGATGAGGTTGGCGGTGCCGTCGGCGACGGGGGCGGGGCCGTAAAGGACCTGCTCGAGAGGACCCACGCGGTCGACCTCGACCCGGCGTCCGCGGGGAAGCTCGGGGTGGTGGGCCTCGGGACCCCAGTGGTACCCGCGCCCGGGGGCGTCGGTGGCGCGGGCCAGCGCGACACCGAGCATGACGGCGTCGGCACCCATGGCGAGGGCCTTCACGATGTCACCCGAGGTGCCCACGCCGCCGTCGGCGATGACGTGCACGTAGCGTCCGCCCGACTCGTCGAGGTAGTCGCGTCGGGCCCCGGCCACGTCGGCCACGGCCGTGGCCATGGGCGCGTGCAGCCCGAGCGTTGCGCGCGTCGTCGAAGCGGCGCCGCCGCCGAAGCCGACCAGCACGCCCGCGGCACCGGTGCGCATGAGGTGCAGGGCCGCCGTGTAGGTGGCGGCCCCGCCCACGATGACGGGGACGTCGAGGTCGTAGATGAACTTCTTGAGGTTGAGGGGCTCGGCCACCTTCGACACGTGCTCCGCCGACACGGTGGTCCCGCGGATGACGAAGAGGTCGACGCCCGCGGCGACGACGGTCTCGTACAGGTCGTTCGTGCGCTGCGGGGTGAGGGCACCGGCGACGGTGACGCCCGCGGCGCGCACCTCGGCGAGGCGGTCGCGCACGAGCTCGGGCTTGATCGGCTCGGAGTACAGCTGCTGCATGCGGCGCGTGGCGTCGGCCTCGGGCAGCGTCGCGATCTCGGCCAGCAGCGGCTCGGGGTCGTCGTAGCGCGTCCACAGGCCCTCGAGGTCGAGGACGCCGAGCCCACCCAGGCGCCCGAGCTCGATCGCGGTGCGAGGGCTGACCACGGAGTCCATGGGCGCACCGAGCACCGGGATCTCGAACGGGAACGCGTCGATGGTCCACGCGGTCGAGACGTCTTCGGGGTTGCGCGTGCGCCGCGACGGCACGACGGCGATGTCGTCGAAGGTGTACGCGCGGCGGGCGCGCTTGGCGCGGCCGAGATCGATCTCCATGGTCACCCGACCAGCCTACCCGCGCCCTCCGACATCGCCGTCGGCCGCGTCGGACTCCCCCGCAGACGCAGAGGGAGGCGACAACGGGTCGTCCGATCCCCGCAGGAGTCGCGTGAGAAGGCCGTCGAAGGCGAACAGCAGGAAGCCGATCGAGCCGAGTACCGGGCTCAGCACCATCGCCGCGGCGCTCAGGATGACCGCGCTGAGGCTCGCGCGGCCCAGTCGTCGCGCATCGTCCCGGGTCAGATCGGCGATCGCGCCCGAGCGCACGGCCCAGGCCCACTGCAGCCACCCCATCACGATCGCGAGGAAGAAGTTGACCGGCAGCAGCACGCGCCCGAGCAGCAGATCCGAGTGCGAGGTGTCCAACGACGACGTGAAGGGCACGAACACCACCAGCAGCAGCCGGATGTTGTTGATCCACATGCCGGTGTCGTCGATGCGCACGATCCACTCGAACTGCCGCACGTGGGTCATCCACATCACGCACAGGATGAGGAAGCTGATGACGAACGAGAACAGCGGGTGCGCGAGATCGAGAAGCCCGCGGGCGAGTTCGTCGTCGGTGGTGGGCGAGCCCAGCGACTGGTCGGTGAGCCCCAGCACGAGCAGGGTCGCCGCGATGGCGAAGACGCCGTCGGTGAACGCCTCGGTCCGCCGCGCCGACATCGACGCCGCCGGGTGACTGCGCCGTCGGATCATGCGCACAGCGTAGCCGCGCCCATCCGGCGCGTCACCGCGCCCGCACGACCCGTTTCTCGTCCCACACGGGCTCCGCCGCCTCGTACACCTCCCCGTCCGAGCCGAACACGACGAACCGGTCGAACGACCGCGCGAACCACCGATCGTGCGTGACGGCGAGGACGGTGCCCTCGAACCGCGACAGCGCATCCTCCAGCGCCTCGGCCGAGGCGAGGTCGAGGTTGTCCGTCGGCTCGTCGAGCAGCAGGAGTGTCGTGCCCGAGAGCTCCAGCAGCAGCACCTGGAACCGCGCCTGCTGCCCGCCGCTCAACGTGTCGAACGCCTGCTGGGCCTGCGCGATGAGGCCGTAGCGATCGAGCGCCGAGCTCGCGGCATCCCTCGGCATTCCCGCCCGGTTGTCGTCACCGCGATGAAGCAGGTCCAAGAGGGTTCTCCCGACGAACTCCGGATGCCGATGCGTCTGGGCGAACCACCCGGGGACGACCCGGGCGCCCAGGATGGCGCGACCGGAGTGGGCGACCCGATCGAGCCCGGCGCCCACGGTGGTGACGTGCCCGAGACGCGCGTCGGGGTCGGTGCCTCCGCCGGCGAGAAGACGCAGGAAGTGAGATTTGCCCGACCCGTTCGAGCCGAGCACGGCGACGCGATCGCCGAACCACACCTCGAGGTCGAACGGCTTCATGAGCCCGGACAGCTCGAGCCGCTCCGTCACCACCGCGCGCTTACCCGTGCGCGCTCCGCGGAGGCGCAGCTGCAGATCCTGCTCGGGCGGGCGCTCCTCGGGCGGTCCGCCCTGCTCGAACTTCGACAGGCGCGTCACCGCCGCCTGGTAGCGCGAGGCGAAGCCGTCGTTGGCGGCCGCGGCCACCTTCATGCGGGCGACCAGCGCGCGCAGCTTCTCGTGCTCATCGTCCCAGCGGCGACGCAGTTCCTCCAGGCGGGCCATGCGGTCCTCCCGCGCGGCGCCATACGTGCCGAATCCCCCGCCGTGCACCCACGCGGTGCTGCCCGCGGCTCCCCTCTCGAGGGTGACGATGCGGTCGGCGGCGCGGGCGAGCAGTTCGCGGTCGTGCGAGACGAGCAGCACGGTCTTGGCCGTGGCTCGCAACTGCTCCTCGAGCCAGCGCTTGCCGGGCACGTCGAGGTAGTTGTCGGGCTCGTCGAGCAGGAGCACGTCGTCGGGTCCGCGCAGCAGGGCCTCCAGGGCGAGCCTCTTCTGCTCGCCGCCCGACAGCGTCGACAGGTCGCGGAACCGCGCCCGCTCGTACGGCAGCCCGAGGGCGGCCGTCGTGCAGGTGTCCCAGACCGTCTCGTGCTCGTAGCCGCCCGCGTCGGCGTAGTCGGCGAGCGCCGAGGCATACCGCAGCTGGGTGTCGAGGTCGTCGTGCTCGATGAGGGCGTCCTCGGACGCCTCGAGCTCGATCGCCGCACGTCGGATGCGGGTCGGCGAGACGGACACGAGGAGGTCGTGGACGCTCTCTTCGTCGCGCCCGTGCCCGACGAACTGGTCCATCGCTCCGAGCGAGCCACCCATCGACACGACACCGCCGTGCGCCTTCTCGTCACCGCGGATGATGCGCAGCAGCGTCGTCTTCCCCGCGCCGTTGGGACCGACCAGAGCGGTCGTCACCCCCTCGCCGACGCGGAACGTCACCTCGTCGAGCAGGGGCCTGCCGTCGGGCAGCGTGAACGAGAGGGCGGCGAGGTCGAGGTATCCCATGGCGAATTCCGGGTCGGCCGCTCGTGGCGGCGGAGGCGACTGCGGATGCCCACGGCAGTCCCCCGTCGGCCCGCGGCTGGCGAGCCGGCCAGCTTATCGGCATCCGGATGCCGTGTCCCCAGCGACCACCCGGGCTTCGGGCGGCTACCGACGAGGAGCCGCGGCGAAACGACGACGGGCCGGGCAGTCGCCTGCCCGGCCCGTTCGTGGGGAACGCCTACTTCTTGTAGTTCGGCGCTTCGACGACGATCTGCACGTCGTGCGGGTGCGACTCCTTGAGTCCCGCCGAGGTGATGCGGACGAACTTGCCCTTGGTCTTGAGCTCCTCGACCGTGCGAGCGCCGACGTAGAACATCGACTGACGCAGCCCGCCGATGAGCTGGTAGGCCACGGCCGCCACGGGGCCGCGGTAGGGCACCTGGCCCTCGATGCCCTCGGGGATCAGCTTGTCGTCGCTGGGGACGTCGGCCTGGAAGTAGCGGTCCTTCGAGTACGAGGTCTTCTTGCCGCGCGTCTGCAGCGCACCGAGCGAGCCCATCCCGCGGTACTGCTTGAACTGCTTGCCGCCCTGGAAGACGATCTCGCCCGGCGACTCGTCGGTTCCGGCGAGGAGCGAGCCCAGCATGACGGTGTCGGCGCCCGCCACGAGGGCCTTGGCGATGTCGCCCGAGTACTGCAGGCCGCCGTCGGCGATCACGGGCACGCCCGCGGGGATCGCCGCCTTCGCCGCCTCGTAGATCGCGGTGACCTGCGGCACGCCGACGCCGGCGACGACGCGGGTGGTGCAGATGGAGCCCGGTCCGACGCCGACCTTCACGGCATCCACCCCCGCGTCGATGAGCGCCTGGGCGCCCTCGCGCGTCGCGACGTTGCCGCCGATGACGTCGACGTGGTCGAAGGTGGAGTCGGCCTTCAGGCGACGCACGATGTCGATCACGCCGGCCGACTGCCCGTTCGCGGTGTCGACCACGAGCACGTCGACGCCCGCGTCGCGCAGGGCCTCGGCGCGCTGCCACGCGTCGCCGAAGAAGCCGATCGCCGCGCCCACGCGCAGGCGCCCCTGCTCGTCCTTGGTGGCGAGCGGGTACTTCTCGCTCTTGTCGAAGTCCTTGATGGTGATGAGGCCGGCGAGCTTGCCGTCGTCGTCGACGAGCGGGAGCTTCTCGACGCGGTGCTTGGCGAAGGTCGCGATGACGTCGTTGGCGTGGATGCCGACGTGCCCGGTGATCAGACCGTCCTTGGTCATGACGTCCTTGACCTTGGTGGTCTGACGCTCGAAGCCCGAGACGAAGCGCATGTCGCGGTTGGTGATGATGCCGACCAGCACGCCGTCGGGGTCGACCACCGGCAGACCCGAGATGCGGTACTGCGCGCACATCGCGTCGACCTCGGCCACCGTGGCATCCGGGTTCGTGGTGATGGGGTTCGAGACCATGCCCGACTCGCTGCGCTTGACCTGGTCGACGATGCCGGCCTGGTCCTCGATCGAGAGGTTGCGGTGCACGATGCCGATACCGCCCTGGCGCGCGATCGCGATCGCCATGCGCGCTTCGGTGACGGTGTCCATCGCGCTCGAGAGCAGGGGCGTCGCCACCGTGATGCGGCGGCTCAGACGCGACGACGTGTCGGCCTCGCTCGGGATGACGTCGGTGTGGCCAGGAAGCAGCAACACGTCGTCGTAAGTCAGTCCGATGAATCCGAACGGGTCGTGCTGCTCCATGAATCCTCCTGCGCGCGCGGCGCCTGCTCGAAAAGGGACGTCGTCGGCTGGGGCGCGTGCGAGGCGCTCCGCCTGAAAGTGTAAGCGCCGGAGGGGCGTCTTTTCTTCCCCGCCCGCGCGGTATACCCCACCCTGCGCTCTTCCCTCTACCCCCGTTCCGCATTCTCGACGGCGCCGGAAATGCGCAACGCACAGCGAATCCATCGCATCCAGGTATCGTTCTCGCATCGACTGCTGCGATGGAAACAACGCGGCAATATTCCCGGACTACGGTGTCCGGGCGGCGACGGTCCACGTCGTCGAACGACCAGGAGGTTTCGTGACCACTCGGCAAGCATCCCCACGGATGCCTCGCCGTCGACGCTCGATCTTGACGCTGTTGTCAGGACTCTTCGCTGCCGCCCTGGTGCTCGGGTTCGCCCCGGCATCGACGGCAGCCGTCAACGATGAGGATCTTCCCTATTCGATCACGGTGAACGTGCGCTCCGAAGGTGAGCCCGTCGCTCAAGCGAAGGTGACCGCCACAGACGGTTCCTTCACCGGCGAGGCCACAACGGACGAGCGCGGTCGCGCGACGATCAAGGTCCCCACGAAAGAGGGGGCGTGGACGGTCGACCTCGACCGCAACTCGCTCCCCTCGGGAGTCACCGTCCCCGACGGGCAGGAGTTCGAGCGGCAGGTGCAGTTCGGCAGCTCCAGCACCGTCTCGAGCAACTTCACCCTCGGCGCCGCAGAGCGTCAGACGGTCGGCTTCATGGACCAGCTGCTCTCTCGCACGGTGAACGGCCTGAACTTCGGTCTCATGCTCGCCCTCGCCGCGATCGGCCTCTCCCTCGTGTTCGGCACGACGGGCCTGTCGAACTTCGCGCACGGCGAGATGGTGACCTTCGGTGCCATCGCCGCCCTCTTCTTGAGCGCCGGCACCGGGTGGTCGATCTGGATCGCCATCCCGCTCGCGGTGATCCTCTCGGGGGTCTTCGGACTCGCGATGGATGCCGGGATCTGGCGGCCCCTCCGGCGCAAGGGCCTCGGCATCGTCCAGCTCATGATCGTCTCGATCGGTCTCTCGCTCGCGCTGCGCTACATCTTCCAGATCTTCATCGGTGGTGGCACGCAGCAGCTCCCGGGGGCGTCGAGCGACATCATCCCGGGCCTCGGGTCGATCCGCATCAGTGTCACCGACCTGACCAGCATGGGCATCTCGATCGTCGTCATCGCGGCGTTCGCGTGGTTCCTCACGCGCACGCGACTGGGTCGCGCCACGCGCGCGGTGTCGGACAACCCGTCGCTGGCCGCTGCGAGCGGCATCGACGTCGACAACGTCGTGCGCATGGTCTGGATCCTGTCATCGGCGCTGGCCGGTCTCGCGGGCGTCCTGTGGGCCTACTTCCGCCCCGGCATCCGCTGGGACATGGGTTCCGGCATCCTGCTTCTCATGTTCGCCGCCGTCGTGCTCGGCGGACTCGGTACCGCGTTCGGAGCCCTCATCGGCTCGATCGTGGTCGGCCTCCTCGTCGAGGTGTCCACCCTGTGGATCCCCTCCGACATGAAGTATGTGGGCGCCCTCGTCGTGCTCATCGTCATCCTCCTCTTCCGGCCGCAGGGCATCCTCGGCCGCCGAGAGCGAATCGGGTAGGTAAACCATGGACTTCCTGCAGATCCTCTCGAACACGGCCTCGCAGATCCTCGCGCCGGCCACGTTCGGTTACGCCCTCGCCGCCATCGGCCTGTCGATGCACTTCGGCTTCGCCGGCCTCCTCAACATGGGCGTCGCCGGCTTCATGGCCATCGGCGCGTACGGCTTCGCGATCTCCATCCTGACGTTCGGACTCGCGTGGCCGATCGCGGCCCTGATCGGTTTCGCCGCCGCCGTCGTGTTCGCGCTCATCATGGGCATCCCGACGCTGCGACTGCGAGGCGACTACCTCGCCATCGTCACGATCGCGGCCGCCGAGATCCTCCGTCTGGTGTTCCTGACCTCGACCTTCCGCGGCGTCACGGGCTCGGCCGACGGTCTGTTCAACTTCCAGTCCGGCTGGCGCGGCGAGAACAACCCGCTCCCCGCGGGCGACTACGGCTTCGGCCCGTGGACCTACAACGCCAACCGGTGGTACGTCATCATTCTCGGCCTGCTCGCCGTCGTGGTCGCCGTGCTCCTGGTCTGGATGCTCATGCGCAGCCCCTGGGGTCGCGTCATCCGCGGCATCCGAGAAGACGAGGACGCCGTGCGCGCGCTCGGCAAGAACGTCTTCGCCTTCAAGATGCAGGCGCTCGTCATCGGCGGCGTGATCATCGCGGCGGGCGGCATCATCACCGCGATGGACACGAACGTGAACCCGAACGTGTACGTCACGTCGCAGACGTTCTTCGTCTACACGGCGTTGCTCCTCGGTGGGGCCGCGACGATCTTCGGCCCGGTGCTCGGCGCGGTGCTGTTCTGGGTCGTGCGCGCGTTCCTGTCGAACCTGCTGCCGGCGCTGTCCTCGATCGGACTGCTGCCGTTCCTCACCGCCGACCAGTCCCAGATGCTCGTCTTCGTCATCGTCGGCGTCGCGCTCATGCTGCTCGTGATCTTCCGCCCCCAGGGAATCCTGGGCAGCAAGAAGGAGATGACCTTTGTCCGATGAGTCCACGCCGGTCGTGCCCAGCGCTCCCGCGCAACGGGTGAAGGCGACCGGACTGCACAAGGGCGAGATCGCCCCCGGCGTCGCCAAAGTCGATCCGATCATCGTCGCCGACAACGTCCGTCGCGACTTCGGCGGCAACACCGCCGTCGACGTGAAGCACCTCGAGATCCCGCGCAACGCCATCACGGCGCTGATCGGGCCCAACGGTGCGGGCAAGACGACGCTGTTCAACCTGCTCACCGGTTTCGACAAGCCCAACAGCGGCCAGTGGTCGTTCGACGGTCGCAACCTCGCCGGTATCCCCGCGTTCAAGGCGGCCCGGATGGGCCAGGTCCGTACGTTCCAGCTCACCAAGGCGCTGGGCCTTCTGACCGTGCTCGAGAACATGAAGCTGGGCGCCACGAAGCAGAAGGGCGAGAGCCTGCTCTCGAGCATCCTCCCCTTCGTCTGGCGCAAGCAGGAGACCGCCAACGACGAGAAGGCGCGCGATCTGCTGAAGCGGTTCAAGCTCGACTCCAAGGAGACGGACTTCGCCGCGTCACTCTCGGGCGGTCAGCGCAAGCTCCTCGAGATGGCGCGAGCGCTCATGAGCGACCCGACGCTGGTCATGCTCGACGAGCCGATGGCCGGTGTCAACCCGGCGCTGACGCAGTCGCTGCTCGACCACATCCTCGACCTGAAGGATCTCGGGATGACCGTGCTCTTCGTCGAGCACGACATGCACATGGTCCGCCACATCGCCGACTGGGTCGTGGTGATGGCCGAGGGCAAGATCGTCGCCGAGGGACCGCCCGACACCGTCATGAAGGACCAGGCCGTGATCGACGCCTACCTCGGAGCCCATCAGGACGTCGACCTCGGCGTCGTCACGGGTCGCCACGAGGGGACGGTCGATTCGGCCGCCGCCGCCGAGCTGCTCGAGACCGCTCAGCAGGTCGACGCCGCGATCGACAACGAGTCGTCGCACGAGAAGGAGGACGGTCGATGACCGCCAACGTTGTCGAGCTCCGCGACGTTCACGCCGGCTACCTGCCGGGCGTGAACATCCTCAACGGCGCCAACCTCACCGCCGCTCCCGGCGAGCTGATCGGCATCATCGGCCCCAACGGCGCCGGCAAGTCCACGATGCTCAAGGCGATCTTCGGTCAGGTGAAGGTGCGCTCGGGCTCGGTCCTGCTGCAGGGCGAGGAGATCACGGGGCTGCGGGCGAACAAGCTCGTCGCGAAGGGCGTCGGGTTCGTCCCCCAGACGAACAACGTCTTCCCGAGCCTCACGATCGCCGAGAACCTGCAGATGGGTCTCTACCAGCGGCCGAAGGGGTTCACCGAGCGCGTCGACTTCGTCACGAGCATCTTCCCCGACCTCGCCAAGCGCCTGAAGCAGCGGGCGGGATCGCTGTCGGGCGGTGAGCGCCAGATGGTCGCCATGGGCCGCGCGCTCATGAT
Organism: Microbacterium sp. 16-032; assembly: GCF_041079455.1. NCBI lineage: Bacteria > Bacillati > Actinomycetota > Actinomycetes > Micrococcales > Microbacteriaceae > Microbacterium > Microbacterium sp. 16-032. The sequence goes on from NZ_JBFYGQ010000005.1 coordinate 227,391, forward strand.
GGACCCGAAGGTGCTGCTGCTCGACGAGCCGTCGGCCGGTCTCTCTCCCGTCCGTCAGGACGAGGCGTTCATCCGCGTCTCCGAGATCAACAAGGCCGGCGTGACCTGCATCATGGTGGAGCAGAACGCCCGCCGCTGCCTGCAGATCTGCGACCGCGGCTACGTGCTCGACCAGGGCCGTGACGCCTACACGGGCACGGGTCGCGAGCTCATGGACGACCCGGCCGTGATCGGTCTGTACCTGGGCACGCTCGGCACCTGAGCCGCGCTCCCGCCGGAAGGCCCGAGTCCCCCTGGGGCTCGGGCCTTCTTCGTTCGGTGAGGCTGCGCTCCCCCGCCCCTGCCGACGAGCAGCGCACCCGTGCACCCGGTGCGGCCGCGGGCTCCGCCATCCGCTTCCGTCGACGAGCCGACTCGCGCATCCGCCCGTCGCGCGGTGAACCCGGCCACCCGCCCCGCCGAAGAGCGGCGCGCTCGTCCGTCCGTCGCGGCCTCGGGCTCCGGCATCCCTCCCGCGCCCGTCCGACTCGACACCGGCGACGAGCCCGCGGAACCCGGATCGCGCCGCCCGCGTCCTACGGCCCCCGTCGGTGACCGATCCAGGATGCCGCGACGCCCCGCCGACGGGCGCGTCCCTCGTCCGCGGGTCCTTTCCGGATGCCGCGACGTCCCGCCCCCGCTCCGCCCCTCGCCCGCGGGTCCGCTCCAGACCCCACCGACGCCCGGGAACCGCCCTCGGCGCCGCTGCGCGCACGACAAGAGGCCCCGGGACCGAAGTCCCGGGGCCTCTCAGAGGGAACCGATCAACCGGCGCGGAGCCAGCTGTAGTTGTTGTCGTCGCCGTACTCGAAGACACCGATGGTGGCCTGCGTCGGGTCGCCCACGTCGTTGAACGTGATCGGGCCCGAGACGCCGTCGTAGTCGGCTTCGCCGCCGCCGACGATGATGTCGGCGCACTGGGCGTAGCTGGTGCACTTCGTGCCGTTGCCCGAACCGCCCGAGACCGCCTGCATGTTCGCGGCCACGTCGGGACCGGCCGCCGAGCCCGCCTTCAGCGCCGCGAGGGCGAGGAGGACGACCGAGTCGTACGACTCGGGGGCGTAGGTGTAGTCCTCGAGCTTGGCGTTGCCCTTACCCGTCCAGAACGAATCCAGCGTGCTGCGGAAGGTCGCCGTCGAGTCGGGGTCGACGCTGGGGTACGTGCCCTTGGCACCGGTGAGGGTGCCGTTGGGGAACTGCGTGCCGAAGTTCTTCAGGTTGCCGTCGACGAAGAACAGCTTGTCCTTCGCGAAGCTGGCCGTCAGGTCGGGGATGATCGTCGAGACCTCGTCGAACGTGATCAGGGCGATCGCGTCGGGCTTCTGGGCCAGGACGTCCTCGATCTGCGCCGAGAAGTTCGTGTCACCGGTGTTGTAGAGGCTGGTGGCCACGACGGATCCGCCCGCGCCCTCGAACGCCTTCTTGGTGAAGCACGCGAGGCCGGTGCCGTACGAGTCGTTCAGCACGATCATGCCGAGGGTCTCGTTGCCCTCGGAGGCGATCAGGTTGCCGAGAACCTCGCCCTGGAGCACGTCCGAGGGAGCAGTCCGCCAGTACAGGCCCTTGTCGTTGTAGCCCGTGAAGGCCGCCGAGGTGTTGGCCGGCGAGATCTGAACGGCGTTGGCCGCGATGACCTGGTCGATGAACTGCAGCGAGGTACCCGACGACGCCGCACCCACGATGGCCGTTGCACCGGCGCCGAGCAGGCGCGGGATCTCGGTCTCGTAGGCCTTGTTGTCGGTGTCACCCGAGTCGCCCTGGATGAGGTTGATGTTGACGCCCTTGTTGGCGGCGTTGATATCGGATGCCGCGAGCTCGGTGCCCGCGATCTCGGGCGGGCCGAGGAAGGCGAGGTTACCCGTGACGGGCAGGGCCGTACCGATGTTGTACGTGAGGTCCTTGGCGGGGCCGGTCGAGGTCGACGAGTACTCGGGCGTGTACGAGGCGGGTTCGGCGGCGTTGCAGTCGATCGGGAAGTCGCCCCCACCGGCGGCGTTGCCGGAGTCGGACGGAGTGCTGGTGCCGGTACAACCGGCGAGGACGAGCGCGGTGACGCCGACCACGGCGAAGCCGCCGATGATCTTCGCCGCACGCGAACGGGAGAGGACACTCATATGGGTGCTCCTTGGTGAGGTGGAACCGCGCGGATAACCCGCTCGGATTGTGACAAACCTAATGGCGCACTTGTAGCCGTGATGTTGCAATGTGTTAACGGTCGATTACGCGACCTAATCGTTACTTTCGCGAGGCAATTGCGGGCCGAGAAACGAAGGAAAAGGCGTCACACGGGCTCGACGACATCGACCGGAGCCCGCCGATGACGACGCGAAGCGACGACGGAGTCGACGCTGAGGATCGCGAGAGCCGCCCAGACGAGGGCGAAACCGACCCAGCGCTCCACCGTCATGGGCTCGTGCAGCACCCACACCCCGATCGCGAACTGGATGATCGGCGCGACGAACTGCAGCAGGCCGATGACGGTGAGTGGCACGCGTCGCGCACCCGAGGCGAACAGCAGCAGGGGGACGGCCGTGACGGCCCCCGCCGAGAGGAGGAGAACCGTGTGCAGCGTTCCCGCCGTGCCCAGGGTGATCCCCGTGAGATTCGCGACGAACACCAATTGGATGGCGGCGACCGGCAGGAGCCAGAGCGATTCGAGGGTGAGCCCGCTGACGGCATCCACCGCCGGCCCGATCTGCTTCTTCACGAGACCGTAGAAGCCGAACGAGAAGGCGAGGGTCAGCGCGATCCAGGGGAACGCGCCGTAGCCGATGACGATCACCGCGACCGCGACGACGGCGAGGCCGATGGCGATCCACGGCACGAGGCGCAGCCGCTCGCGCAGCACGATGACTCCGAGCAGCACGGTCACGATCGGGTTGATGAAGTAGCCCAGGCTCGTCTCGATGACCCGATCGGTCAGCGCGCCGAATAGATAGGTCTGCCAGTTCACGTAGATGAGCACGCCGGCCACCGCGGTGAGCCCCATCAGACGCGGCTGGCGCACGATCGCGAGGAACGGCCGCCACATGCGCAGCACCGTCAACAGCAGCAGGCAGAAGACGAACGCGAGGATGATCCGCCAGGCCACGACCTCGAACGGGCCGGTGGGCTTGAGCTGCAGGAAGTAGATCGGCAGGACGCCCCACAACAGGTAGGCGCCGAGGGCGTACAGCGCACCGCGGGTGCTCCCACCGGTCGGAGCGGAGGGAGCGGAGGTCACCGATCCAGCCTAGGGCTCCGCTCGCGCGTCGGGCCGCCGACCATCGCGCCTTTCCTGCCAGAGGGAGCCGATGAGGGCCGGGGACGACGAAGGCCCCGGATGCCGTGGCATCCGGGGCCTTCGAACGATCTCACTCGATCAGCGGACGACGACCGCCAGGACGTCGCGAGCCGAGAGCACGAGGTACTCCTCGGCGCCGAACTTGACCTCGGTGCCGCCGTACTTGCTGTAGAGCACGCGGTCGCCGACGGCGACGTCGAGGGGGACACGGTTGCCGTTGTCGTCGATGCGGCCGGGGCCGACGGCGACGACTTCGCCCTCCTGCGGCTTCTCCTTGGCGGTGTCGGGGATGACGAGACCACTCGCAGTGGTCTGCTCAGCCTCGACCTGCTTGATGACGATGCGGTCCTCGAGCGGCTTGATGGAAACCGACACGGTCTACCTCTTCTTTCTCGTTACAGAAGACTTGTCAGCACTCACGCGGGGAGAGTGCTAATTCGAGTGTAGAGAAGCGCTGGCACTCACGCAACGCGAGTGCCAGCAACGACCCGCGCCTAGGCTGAATCGGTGGATACCACCGAGCTGACCGCCCTGCTCACACCCGAGGGCCTGCGCCTCCTCGACGAGGTGGGCGCCCTCGACTCGACCGACGAGGTCGCCCGAGCCGTGTCGCGCCTGCGAGCCGCCGGGCACTCTCCCGATCTCGTCTCGGCCGTCGTCGGGCAAGCGCGCCTCCGCGTCCGTGCGGCCGCGAAGTTCGGCCCCTTCGCCGAGCGGATGCTCTTCACGAAGGCCGGCCTCGAACAGGCCACGCGCCTGTCCATCGCCGCCCGACACGCGGGTCGCTTTCGCGCCGCGGGGATCGACCGCGTGACCGACCTCGGCTGCGGGATCGGCGGGGACGCCCTCGGGATGGCGGGTCTCGGCGTCCGGGTGCACGCCGTCGACGCCGACGAGGTGACCGCCGCGATCGCCGCCTACAACCTCGCCCCCTTCGGCGACGCGGCCACGGTGCAGCACGCGCGGGCCGAGGACGTCGACCTGAGCGGGACGGATGCCGTCTGGCTCGATCCCGCGCGCCGCACCGCGGGGCACGCCGAGACGCGACAGGTGTCGTCCGCCGAGTGGTCGCCGTCTCTCGAGTGGGTCTTCGAGCTGCTGAAGACGAAGCCGGGTGGGGTGAAGCTCGGGCCGGGATTCGACCGCACGCAGATCCCCGACGACGTCGAGGCGCAGTGGATCAGCGCCGACGGCTCGACCATCGAACTCGTCCTCTGGGCCGGATCCCTCGCCCGTGCGGGCGTGCGACGCGCCGCACTCGTGGTGCGGGGCGCAGACGCCTGGGAGCTCACCGCCCCGGCCGACAGCGCCGATGTCGCGGACCGCGAACTCGGCGCGTTCGTCCACGAGCCCGACGGCGCCGTCATCCGCGCACGGCTCATCGGCGAGGTCGGACGAGCCCTGGATGCCGGCATGCTCGCGCCCGGCATCGCGTACCTGACCTCCGACGCGGCGTTGACGAGCCCGTTCGTGTCGTCGTTCCGCGTGCGCGAGCAGCTGCCGTCCGACCCGAAGAAACTCGCTCAGGCCCTCCGCACCCGGGGCATCGGCACGCTGGAGATCAAGAAGCGCGGTGTCGATGTGGATCCGGCGGTGCTCCGCAAGAAGCTCGCGCTTCGCGGGGACGCGTCCGCCACGCTCATCCTCACGCGCGTGGGGTCGAAGCGGCTCGCCCTCCTGGCCGACCGCGTCTGACGACCCGGGTCACCCGACCGAGAGCTGCGAGAAACCCCAGATCAACCATCCGACGCTGAACGCAATCGACACCACCGCGAGAGCGAGAGCCCAGACGGCGACCCGTCGGCTGTCGTGCGCCCGGCGGAGGGAGACGGTCGCGAGGATCGCCCCGACGACACCGATCGGCACCAGCCACCCGGTGAACAGCGCCGCCGCGAGGGCGATGATCGCCACCCCCAGGGCCCAGGGCGCGACGGACGGCGGCTTCGGCGGAACGGGCGGCGCGTACGGGATCAGATGATCGCCGAACGCGGCCATCTCGAGTTGAGCGGTCGGCAGGCGACCGTCGTCATCGTCACCCGCGTCGGGGGTCGTCATCTCGGAACCCGCCGCCCGGACGTCGGCGGGCAGAGGTGGCACGGGAGGCAGCTCGACCGCGGGGGCGACGTCCTCCTTGCGGGCCCGACGCGTGGGCGGTGGCACCTCGGTCACGGGGTGGCTCCCGCGCGCGGCGCCGGGGTCTCGGCATCCGGATCCTCCGCCACCTGGATCTCGGTGACGGGGAGCGTCGAATCGGCCCCGAAGGCGAGGGTCGAGGGGCGACGGCCCGACGAGATGAGCTCCGCCGCGAGCGCAGCGATCATCGCGCCGTTGTCGGTGCACAGCCGCAGCGGCGGGATGCGCACGGCGACCCCGGCGGCCGCCGCACGCTCGAGAGCGACATCGCGCAGGCGCTTGTTGGCGATCACGCCACCGCCGAGCAGCAGACGCGGCACGCCGTGCCGCGCGCACGCGTCGAGGGCCTTCGTCACGAGCACATCGACGACGGCCTCGCGGAACGACGCGGCGACGTCGGCCACCGGCACGGGCTGACCCGCGGCCTCATGCTGCTCGACCCAGCGCGCCACGGCCGTCTTCAGCCCCGAGAACGAGAAGTCGTAGCGGTGGGATGCCATGTCGGAGGCGCGGGAGAGGCCGCGCGGAAAACGGATCGCCGTCGGGTCGCCCTCGGCTGCGGCACGATCGATCTCGGGGCCACCGGGGTACGGGAGCTTCAGCAGGCGGGCGACCTTGTCGAACGCCTCACCGGCGGCGTCGTCCATCGTCTCGCCGAGGAGCTCGACGTCGCTCGTCAGGTCGCGCACCAGCAGGAGCGAGGTGTGCCCGCCGCTGACGAGCAGGGCGACGGTCGGGTACTCCAGCTCCCCCGCGTCGGCGTCGAGGATGTCGGCGGCGATGTGCCCGACGAGGTGGTTGACGGCGTACAGCGGCTTGTCGAGGGCGACCGCGAGCCCCTTGGCGGCACCCACGCCGACCATCAGGGCACCCGCCAGGCCCGGCCCGCTCGTCACCGCCACGGCGTCGAGATCCGCGAGGGTCACACCGGCGTCGGCGAGGGCCGCGTCGATCGAGGGCTGCAGAGCCTCGAGGTGGGCGCGCGCGGCGACCTCGGGCACGACCCCGCCGTAGCGGGCGTGCTCGTCCATGCTCGAGGCGATCGTGTTGCTAAGCAGCTGTCGACCGCGCACGATCCCGATACCGGTCTCGTCGCAACTGGTTTCGATGCCGAGCACGAGAGGCGCGTTCATCAGCACCAGCCCTTTCCGGTGGTGGTCGGGGAGGACGGCGCCTCCGCGCCGTCGACGGGCGGAGAGCTCTCGGTCGAGGCGGATGCGGGGGCCGTCGGCTCCGCCCGCCGGACGACCCAGCCGCGCAGGTTCAGCTGCATGACGATCGCGTCGACGTCGTCGGGTTGGTAGTAGCGGGGGCGACGCCCCACCTCGGCGAACCCCTCCGAGAGGTACAGCTTCTGGGCGACGGAATTGTCGGCGCGCACCTCGAGGAACACGTCGTGGACCCCGCGGCGCGCGGCCTCGTCGAGCAGAGCGGTCAGCAGGGCTCGGCCCCGCCCCCGACCCCGGGCGGCCTCGGAGATCGTGATGGTCTGGATGTCGGCATCCCGAGCCCCGCGCACAGCGCGCAGACCCGCGTAGCCGAGGACCCGCCCTGCCTCTTCGGCGACGACGTACCAGCCGTGCGGCGACCCGAGCTCCTCGCGCATCATCGCCGGGCTCCACGCGTCGGTCGGGAACGAGGCGTGCTCGAGCGCCATGATCCCGTCGAGGTCGGCGACGGTGGCGGTCCGCGTCGCCATCAGCTCACCCGCTTCGGCGCGTGGGCGGCGACGACGTCGGGGCTGCGCAGGTACAGGGGCTCCGAGTCCGCGAGCGTGCGGCCGGCGTCGAGGGCTCGCGCCGCGGCGAGCGCGATCATCGCGGCCGACACGATCGTGGCATCGTACCGACGCGCACCGGCCGCATCGAGCCGGGCGTCGAGGTCGTCACGGGGGCTCAGCTGCGCACCGGAGACCCGAACGGGAAGACCGTCGTCGTCGATGCCCTCGTAGACGCTGTAGGCGAACTCCTTGCGGCGTGCATCGGTGACGACGGCGAACCGACCGGTATCGCCGCCCGTCAACGCGTCGGAGAGGAGGACGCCGAGGGCGATGCCGTCGTGGCTCGGCACGGGCAGGACCGGCACCCCGCGCCCGAGGGCGTAGACGCGGGCCGTGGCGATGCCCACCCGCAGCCCGGTGAAGGGTCCGGGGCCCATGCCGATCGCGACGTGCGTGGGGGCGGGCGCTCCGGCGGTCGCGCGGACCAGCAGATCGCCGATCACCTCCGCGTGGCCGAGGGGATTGCCGCTCTGCTCGTCGGCGAGCACTTCCCCGTCGCGGGCGATCGCGGCGACGGCGGTGCCGAGCGAGGTGTCGATGCCGAGAATCACGGTTCCAGGGTATCCGCCCCCTCTCCACGGCATCCGACCGCGCCCTCCGCTCCGAAGAAAGGGCATGGATGCCGACGACCTCGCGCTGCGGCGCGTCGTGGTCCCCACCGGGGTCGGGCCGCTGGTGGTGCACGCCGGCCGCCGGTCGGGCAGCCCCGTGGCGACGATCCTGGTGCACGGCGCCGCGGGGTCGTGGCGCACCTGGGGTGCCCTGATCGCGGCATCCGACGGGCTCCGGCTCCCCCTGTCGGACATCGTCGCGATCGACCTACCCGGCTGGGGCGAGACGCCCGGACCCGTGCCGGAGCCGGCCGAGATCGCCGTGGCGGTCGCCGCGGCCGCTCGCGCGCTCGGCTACCCGCGTTGGCGCGTGGTCGGGCATTCCCTCGGCGGCGTGATCGCTCTCGACGTCGCCGCCCGCTTCCCGCGCGAGACCGTCGCGGTCGGGGTCGTCTCACCGAGCGGAGCGGGGGCGCGGGCCATCGCGCGGCACCCCGTCCGCAGCGCCGCCCGGCTGCCCTGGCTCGCGGGGATGGTGCTCGCGATGCGGGTGCTGCGCGGACTCGGCCCCCTCGCCCGCCCGTTGCTGCGCCTGCTGCGTCGTACCGGCGCGTTGCGTCGTCTCGCGCGACCGCTGTTCCGGCACCCCGAGCGTGTGAGTCGGTCGGTGACCGACGACCTCGCCGAAGAGATCCGCCCGTCGGCCTTCCTCGCCGCGGCGCACCTCTCGACCGGCCACGACGACGGCGTCTGGCGTCGGATCACCTGTCCGGTGCGATCGGTGCGGGGCGCGCACGACGTGTTCGTCGCCGAGCGCGACGCTCGGGAATGGGGGCGCCTCATGAACGATTACGACGATCGCGTCCTCGACGACAGCGGGCACTTCGCCCACGTCGAGCAGCCGGTCGAGACGCTCCGGGCCCTGCGCGAGGTGTGGGCGGCAGACCGCGCTCCGGCTCCCCGCGGAGGATCCGGGCGCCCCCGCTCATCCATCGCGCGGCGCTCGAACCTCAGGGGCGACGCGAGATCGTGACCCGGCGCGGGGCGTCGGCGTCGAGTTCGACGGTGTGCACCGCGATCTCGCCGCACGCGTTGTCGACGCCTCGGCCCCCGACCTGACGATCGATCTCGATCTCCCACCACGAGTCGGCGAGGTATTCGGCGACACCGCGACCCCACTCGACGATCACCGCCGACCCCGCGACGTCGATGTCGAGGTCGTCGAGCTCAACGGCGGCTCCGAGCCGGTACGCGTCCACGTGCACCAGCGGCGTCCCGCCGACCAGGGACGGGTGAGTGCGGGCGATCACGAAGGTGGGGCTCTGAACGGGACCCCGGATGCCGAGACCCTCGCCGATACCTCGGGTCAGGGTCGTCTTTCCGGCGCCGAGGGGGCCGGTCATCACGATCACGTCACCCGGCTCGAGAGCGCGACCGATGCTCCGTCCGAGCTCCTCCATGTCGCCCGGGCCCTCGACGATCCTCTCGCCCAGCACACTATCGGGAACGCTCACGCGCGGACCTCCCGTCGGGGCACGCGCGCTCCCACGCGCGTGACGATCTCGTAATCGATGGTGCCGGCGGCATCCGCCCAGTCCCGTGCGGCGGGGACGCCCAGCGTCGGATCGCCGAAGAGCACCACCTCGTCGCCCACCGCGACCGGGTGATCGCCCACGTCGACGACGAACTGGTCCATCGCGATCCGACCCGCCACCGTGAAACGGCGACCGTTGATCGACACCGGCCCGCGCCCCGAGGCCTGCCGGGGCACGCCGTCGGCGTAGCCGAGCGGCACCAGGGCGAGCGTCGTCTCGCGCTCTGTGCGGTGGTCGTAGCCGTACGAGACGCCCGTGCCCGGGGGCACGCGCCGCACCGCCGCGACCGCGCCGCGCAGCGTCATTGCGGGGCGCAGCCCCAGGTCGGCGGACGAGCGGTCGTCGAAGGGCGAGATGCCGTACAGCCCGATGCCGATGCGCACGCACCCCAGGCGGGTCTCGGGGAGGGCGATGGCGGCGTTCGTGGCCGCGAGATGACGCAGCGGGGGGTTCAGCCCCACCGAGGCCGCGAGCACCACGCCCTCTTCGAAGCGCGCGAGGGCGGCACGATCGTCGTCGACACTCGTGTTCGACAGGTGCGAGAACAGACCGACGACCCGGAGTCGCCCGATGCGTTCGAGTCGCGCGGCCTCCGAGAACACCGTGCGCCAGTCCGCCGGGGCGATGCCGTTGCGCGACAGCCCCGTCTCGATCTTCAGGTGCACGGCGGCGGGGCGCTCACCGCGGGCCGCGTCGGCCGCGCGCAGAAGCTGGTCGATGTCGGAGATCCCCAGTTCGACCTCCTCGCGCACGGCCTCGACGAAAGAGGCCCCCGGCGCGTGCAGCCAGGCGAACAGGGGCGCCGTGATGCCCGCGCGACGCAGCGCCAACGCCTCGTCGATGTCGGACACGCCGATGCGCGTCGCTCCCCCGCGCAGAGCAGCGGCCGCGGCGCGGTATGCCCCGTGCCCGTAGCCGGCGGCCTTGACCACCGCGATGATCTCGGACCCCGTCAGCGCGCGCAGGTGGCGCACGTTCTCGGTGATCGCGTCGACGTCGATGACGGCTTCTCGCAGCACTCCCGGTTGCATCGTCATGCGCGGTCCTCTCGGAGGGGCGGGATTCGGGATGCCGACGACTCGGCGCCGACACGCGCCTCGGCGATGACGTACGCCGTCGCCAGGCCCGCATCGTGCGACATCGACAGGTGCAGGGCGGTGATGCCCCGCGCGGCGACCGTCGCGGCGGTCTCTCCGCTGAGCGAGAAGACGGGGCGTCCGGACGCCTCAGAGGTGACCTCAATGTCGGTCCAGTGCACGCCGTCCGACCCGCCGAGCGCCTTGATCAAGGCCTCTTTCGCGGCGTACCGGGCAGCCAGGGAACGGGGCTTCAGCACGCGCTCCGATGCCGAGAACAGACGAGGGAGCAGCCGGGGCGTCCGCTCCAGGTGCTCCTCGAACCGCGGCACGTCGACGAGGTCGACGCCGATACCGACGATCATGCGCCCTCCCCTCCTGGCATCCCTCTATTCTGCCGGTGCCCACCGACACCGAGACGACGAAGGGGCCGGATGCCACGGCATCCGGCCCCTTTTCGACGCGAGGTCTACTCGACCGTCACCGACTTGGCGAGGTTGCGCGGCTGGTCGACGTCGAGACCCTTCGCCTCGGCGAGGCCCATCGCGAAGATGTGCAGCGGAACGACGGCCAGCAGCGGCTCGAAGAGGGGGGCCGCGAGCGGGATCCGCAGCACCTCGTCGGCGGCGGGCAGCACGGCGACATCGCCCTCTTCGGCGATCGCGATGACGCGGGCGCCGCGGGCGCGGATCTCCTCGATGTTCGAGACGACCTTCTTGTGCATCTCGCCCGAGCCGCGGGGGCTCGGAACGACGACGAACACGGGCTGGCCGGGCTCGATCAGCGCGATGGGGCCGTGCTTGAGCTCTCCAGCGGCGAAGCCCTCGGCGTGGATGTAGGCCAGCTCCTTGAGCTTGAGCGCCCCCTCGAGGGCGATCGGGTAGCCGACGTTGCGGCCGAGGAACAGCACCGAGCGGGTGTCGGCCATCCAGTGCGCGAGCTGCTCGATGCGGGCCTGCTCGGTCTCGAGCACGCGAGCGATCTTGCCCGGGACGGCCTCGAGCTCGGTCACGGCTTCGACGGCGGCCATCGGGTCGATCGCGCCGCGCACCCGACCCACGTGCAGGGCCAGCAGGTACAGGGCGGTGATCTGCGCGACGAAGGCCTTGGTCGAGGCGACGGCCACCTCGGGACCCGCGTGGGTGTAGACGATCGCGTCGGACTCGCGCGGAATCGTCGCCCCCTGCGTGTTGCAGATCGACAGCGTCTTCGCACCGCGGGAGCTCGCGTACTTGACGGCCATGAGCGTGTCCATGGTCTCGCCCGACTGGCTGATCGACACGACCAGCGTGCGAGGGGTGAGCACGGGGTTGCGGTAGCGGAACTCGTGCGCCAGCTCGACGTCGACGGGAACACGGGTCCAGGTCTCGAGGGCGTACTTGCCGACCATGCCCGCGTAAGCGGCGGTGCCGCACGCGATGACGAGGATGCGATCGATGTCGGCGAGGAAGTCGTCCATCCCCTCGAGTTCGGGGATCTCGACGCGGCCCTCGTGGATACGGCCTCGGATGGTGTTGGCGACGGCCTCGGGCTCCTCCGAGACCTCCTTGGCCATGAACGACGACCAGCCGCCCTTCTCGGCGGCCGACGCGTCCCACGTGACCTCGAAGGCCTCGACCTCGACAGGAGCGCCCGAGAAATCGGTCACCTCGACACCCTCGGGGGTGATCGCAACGATCTCGTCCTGGCCGATCGCGAGCGCGTTGCGCGTGTGCTCGACGAAGGCGGCGACGTCGGAGCCGAGGAAGTTCTCGCCCTCGCCGAGACCGATCACGAGCGGCGAGTTGCGACGCGCACCGACGACGAGACCGGGGTGGTCCTCGTGCATCGCGAGGAGCGTGTAGGCCCCCTCGAGGCGCGAGACGACCGAACGGAAGGCCTGCACGAGGTCCTTCGTCCGTGCGTACTCGCGGCCGATCATAACCGCCGCGACCTCGGTGTCGGTCTCGCTGCGGAAGGCGAAGCCGTCACCCACGAGCTCGCTCTTGAGCTCGGCGAAGTTCTCGATGATCCCGTTGTGGATGACGGCGAGCTTGTCGTCGTCGGCCAGGTGGGGGTGGGCGTTGGCGTCGGTGGGGCCACCGTGCGTGGCCCAGCGGGTGTGGCCGATGCCCGTGGTGCCGTTGGGCATGGGCGTGGACTCGAGGTCGTCACGCAGGACGGCGAGCTTGCCCGCGCGCTTGCGCATGTCGAGCTGGCCGTCGCCGTCGATCACGGCGATGCCGGCGGAGTCGTACCCCCGGTACTCCAGACGCGACAGACCCGCCAGAAGGATGTCCTGGCTCTGCCGAGGACCCACGTAACCGATGATTCCGCACATGGGGTCGAGTCTACGTGGCGGGGCTGAGCAAACCCCTCCGCACCGAACCGAGGCGCGAACCCCGCCTGTTCCACGACCCGTCGCGGACCAGGAGCAAGTCGAGGGCGATCATCGCGAGCGAGAACGGCCACAGCCCCAGCAGGATCGCGATGCTCAGGTGCATTCCGGTGATGACGAACACCGCCGCGTAGCGCGTCGGCTTCCACAGGATGAGCACCGGGAACAGCATCTGCACCCAGAGCGCGGTCCAGGTCGCGAGTGCCACGACGGGCGCCGACTGCCAGGCGAGCTGGCTCAGGGCGGGCAGGACGTGGAACTGCTCGATGCTCAGCGCGTAGTAGATCGCCGTACCGTCCAGCCATTCCTCCCCCTGGAACTTCAGCACGCTCGAGACGACGTAGACGAGCAGGATCTGGAACACGCAGAGGATGAGCGCCGTGTTGTGGGCCCAGATCGCCAGCCACGGCGGCACCCAGGTCGGCATCCGTCCGGAAAGACGGGAGGGCCGGATGCCGCGGCGCCGGCGCATCCACGCATCCACCGAGAAGTGCCGACTCAGGTCGGCGAAGACGACGAAGAAGAGCACGATCCGCATGAGCGTGTCTCCGCCGTTGCCGAGCAGCGTGCTGTTGGTCGAGAGCCCCACCCAGAACACGAGCAGGACCGGGGTCACCCACCGCGTCTGGAATCCCACGACGAACAGGATCGCGAGAGCCAGCAGCACGTGGAACGAGAGGTCGAAGACCACCGCGTTGTCTTTCGGGAAGAGCATCCTCAGCGGTTCCCACCACCCACGCCGGTTGGCTTCGGGGTCGACCCACCAGGCTCCCGCACCCCAGAGGTAGTGGCGGTCGGCGTAGCTCGGCACCAGGACGATCAGCATCGCAACGCCGAAGAGCACGCGGAGGACGGAGAACCCGATCGTCGAATGCTTGCGCCCGGTCAGCCAGAGCTGCAGGCGCGGCCACAGCGTCGAAGGCGTGACGCGGTCCCGCCAGCCGGTCGTCGCGATGGTCTTCTCGTCGTCGACGGATGCCGATCGGTTCATCGTCCCGTGTACCTCTCGATGACTTCGTCGTAGATGGCCTGCACCTCATCCGATGGCGCGACCGCAGGTTGCCGCCACCCGAACGTCGTGTAGGAGGGTTCCGTCTGGCGCTCCGTGTCGAAGCGGTGGAGGAAGTCGTTCGGCCGATCGTGCTCGATGCGCCACCGGACGCGCTCGACATCGTGGTCGACGTACGCACTGCCGAAGGCGGACGAGAAGCGCACGAGCATGTAGTCGTACCGCAGGTAGCTCACCAGAGCGGCGCGGCTGCCCCCGAGATCGTCGAGCTCCTCGAGCAACGCCGACGGGTCCATCGGCGCGAAGGCGCCGTCGTTGACGCGGCGGATGAAGGTATCGCGCACGCGATCCCTCTGGTCGGTGCTGAGCGCCTGGTACCGCGTCAGGTAGGTCTGAGCGGCGTTGAAGCTGTTCTTCGAGATGCGAGAGGGAGTCGGGATGCCACGCGCCGCGGAGAACTCCGCGTCGGTGACGTCGACCCATTCGCTGCGCTGGAGCTCGCCGTTCTCCCGCCACTGCACCTGGATCTGGAGCGAGCGGTTCACCTTCATGATGTTCGGGGCGAACACGTTCCACCGTTGCTGGAAGTACGGGGCGAAGGCGGCCGACACGGCGGGACGCGTCGGGCTCGAGGGGACGGTGAACGACACCGCCACGAAGGCGTAGCCGAGGACGATGGCGAGGGTCATGGCGGCGGCGACCGCCGCCATGACCCCACCCGACCGCCGGGCGGAGGAAGGCCCCTCCGACACCCCCGCTTCGGGGGCTTCCTCCGCCGTGGTGGTCATCGTCAGCGCTGCTCTCCGCTGGCGCTCCGTCGACGCAGGGTCCACAGAGTCGCACCCGCGAGGATCAGTGCCGCAGCCAGGCCGCCGGCCAGAGGACCGTTGAGGTCCAGACCGGTGGCCGGAAGCGAGGAGCCCCCGCCGGTCCCCGCTGCGGCGGGCTGCGCCGTGACGGTGAAGGCGGTGTTCTCCCGCTCGGTCGGGAGTTCACCCGTGACCGAACCGCGCACCTCGACCCGGTGAGCGCCGAGCTCGAAGTCGGCGCCGACCGCGAAGGTCATGCGCGCCGTACCCGCGCCGTCAGCGATCACGGGCTTGAGCTCGAACGGAGTGGAGTTCACCGTCGCCGAGACCGTCTCGCCGGGCTGGAAGCCCTGGACGACCACGGTCTGGCTGACCCCGGTGCCGCGCACGATCTGCGGCAGCAGCACATCGGCACGCGCCTGCGTGGTGACGTCGCCGTCGGTCGCGTCGGCGTCCGTCGCGTCAGCGTCCGTGGCGTCAGCGTCCACAGCGTCGGCGTCCACAGCGTCAACGTCCACGGCGTCAGCATCGGCTGCGTCGGTGTCCGTCGCGTCAGCATCGGCTGCGTCGGTGTCCGTCGCGTCAGCGTCGGTCGCATCGGCGTCCACAGCGTCGGCGTCCGTGGCGTCAGCGTCCCCGGCGTCTGCGTCGGCTGCGTCGGCATCCATCGCGTCGGCATCCATCGCGTCAGCATCCATCGCGTCGGTGTCCGTTGCGTCCGAGTCGGTCGCATCGGCGTCCACGGCGTCAGCGTCCACAGCGTCGGCGTCTGCGTCCACAGCGTCAGCGTCAGCGTCAGCGTCAGCGTCAGCGTCAGCGTCAGCGTCAGCGTCAGCGTCAGCGTCAGCGTCAGCGTCAGCATCCATCGCGTCAGCGTCCGCCGCGTCAGCATCCATCGCATCAGCGTCCACGGCGTCAGCATCCGCCGCGTCAGCATCCATCGCGTCAGCATCCATCGCGTCCGCATCCATCGCGTCAGAATCCATCGCGTCCGCATCCATCGCGTCAGCATCCATCGCGTCAGCATCCATCGCGTCCGCATCCATCGCGTCCGCGTCCGCGTCGGCGTCAGCCGCGACCGCGGTCACCGAGAACGACGTCGTGTCGACCGAGCCGTCGATGTCCTGGATCGCGGTCACCGTGAAGTCGCCCACCGGAACCTCCGCGAAGGAGACCGACCAGAGGCCGAGTCCCGAGACGGTCGTCGTCTGCGCGCCCAGGGTCGGGATCGAGACGGCGATCTCGGCGCCGGCCTGGCCGGAACCGGTCACGGTCACCGAGCGCGTGGCATCCGGCTCTCCGACCTCGTACTCCGTGCCGGCGATGGGTGCCGTGATGTCGACGGCCTCGGCGAGCACGACGCTGAACGCGACGGTGTCGACCGAGTCGTCGGCATCCTGAGTCGCCGTCGCCGTGTAGTCGGCGATCGACAGACCGTCGAACACCACGTTCCAGGTACCGTCCGGGGCCGCGGTCGTCGTCTCGACGGCGCCGTTGTCGAGCTCGACCGTGACGGTCGCCCCCGGCGAAGCCGTTCCCGAGACGGTCACCGTGGTGACACCCTCAGCAGAGCCGACCGCGATCTCTGTTCCGTCAGCGGGCTCCTCGATCACGACATCGGGCGTCTCGGCGATCGAGAAGTCGACCGTGTCGATAGACCCGTCGAACTCCTGCGTCGCGGTCACCGAGTAATCGCCGATGGGCAGGCCCGGGAACGTCGCCGTCCAGGTTCCCTCCGCGGTCACGGTGACCGTCTGGGGGGAGCCGCCGACCTCGACGTCGACACCCGAACCCGCGTAGCCGGTTCCGGTGACGATCACGTCCGAGGTGTCGTCGGCCCCGGGGACGACGATGATCTGGTCGGGGGTCGGAGCGGTGATGACCACGTCCGGGGCCTCGATGACCGAGAAGTCGACGGCCGCGGTGGTGCCGTCCGCATCCTGAGTCGCGGTGGCCGTGTAGTCGCCGACCGGGAGGTCGGGGAACGTGACCGTCCAGGTGCCCTCGGGGGTGACCGTGGCGTCCTGATCCTCCTGACCGGGGATCGAGACCGTGATCACGGCCTCGGGCTCGCCGGTACCGGAGACGGTCACGTCCGAGACGTCGTCGGCTCCGGGAACGACGAACTCGTCGCCGCTCTCGGGAGCGGTGATCGTCACGTCGGCGTTCTCATCGAGCGCGTTCGGTCCGACGGTGGCGTTCGCCAGTTCGATCGTCGTGGCCGCCGAACCCGGCAGGACCGTCACGATGGCCCCGGTGATCGAAAAGACACCGTCGGCAGCCGTCGACTGGTTGTTGACGGTCACGCTCGCGACGGCGGGAAGCACGGCGCCCAGCGCGGGCGAGAGCAGCGTCGTCACCGGGGTGACGGTCGTGTCGACCGCAGCGCCGACGTTCCCGATCACGGTTTGCACCGGAGCGAGGATCGCGCCCGCCACGACACCGAGGCCGACCGGAAGGGTGATTCCGCCCAGCACCTGGATCCCGGAGGTGTTCCCGTCGAGCAGCTGCCCGATGGTGGTGTTCACGCTGAGGACCGGGATCTGCGGGGTGATCAGGGTCGGCGGGATGACGACCCCGCCGAGGACCGAGAGACCGCGCACGGCGTTCAGGACGGCCGTGTCGATCCGGTCGGTGAGGCCGCTGACGGCGTCGACGACGGCGGCCTGGATGTCGGGCAGTGTCTGCGATCCGAGCAGTTCCGTCCCCGCGGGGAGGCCGTTGAGACCGGCGATCTCGTCGAGGTCGACCGTGATCTCGCCCGTCCCCAGGTCGATCACCACGCCGGGGTAGTCCTCCGAGGTGATCTGGCCGGTCAGGAGACCGCTGATCGCGTCGGTCAGGCTGGTCGTGCCCACCTGCAGGTTCGCCTGCACGCCGAGGAGTCCGAGGGCGCTGCCCACAGCGGTGTCGACCAGACCGTCCACCCCGTCGAGCGAGTTCTGGAGGCCTGCCACCGCGGTGTTCAGCTCCGCGGTCAACGTCGACAGCGTCGCGCTTTCGACGACGAGCTGACCGCCCGCGATCGTGTAGCTGCTCGTCGCGTCGTCGGGAGCGTCCTGCGACGCCCTCGCCGACACGGCGCCCAGGGTCAGGTCCACGGCGGCGATCTCGTCGACGAGCTCAGCGGCCAGGGATCCCGCGAGGGAATCGACCGCGCCGCCCAGACTGATACTCAGCGGGCCGGTCGCCGGGCCGCCGGTGCCGATGACCCCGCCGTCGCCCACGGCGCCCGAGGCCCCGACCGACGAGCCATCGGGATCCGCGCTCGCGTACTGGCCGACGACGCCGAGCGATCCGAAGTCGATGGGAACCTGGATGCCGCCGGGCACGGTGACGTTGATCACGCCGAGGGCCGTGAGGTCGAGCGTGTTCTGGTCGGTTACCGTCGGGACGGACCCGGCGTTGGTGGCGACCGCGCCCTGGATCTGCGCCAGGTCGTCGAGATCGACGAGGCTGAGAATCGACCCGCCCACGAACGTGCCCGAGGCGTTCGACAGGTCACCGGGGGCGGCGTTCGAGGCGGTGACGCCGCCGAACAGGCTGAGAGAGGCGGCCCCCACCGCCGCGGCCGTCTTGACCGATGCCCGTCCGATCCGGGAGCGCGTCCACAGCGCACTCCGACTCCGTGTGGCGGTCCGTCCGGGCGATGCGCCGGACGCCCCCTGATTCGCGCGATCCATAGAAACACTCCTGTACGTGGTGCTCGGGACGCGCGTGTGCAGCGCCCTCTGCGGCCTTTCGACAGCCGTACGGGACATTCAAGGGGGCTCGGAGAACCCTGAGAACACGCTGAGCTACGGGGATCGGTACGGGTCCGCGCTCCCGGTAGTACCGAGGTCGACGGGCATGCGACGGCGCGCGCGAATCGCCCGGATCGACAAGCGGCCGGGCCGAAGCAACCCGCGATCGACGCCGATACCGGTGGCCCTCGGTATACCGACTCACTACCGTGCCCGCACCACGGCGGGCACCTCAGAGCTTGCGGAGCAGGACCGTTTCGACGGTGTGATCCGCACCCTTCTGCAGCACGAGCTTCGCGCGGTGTCGCGTCGGAAGCACGTTCTCTTCGAGGTTCGGGAGGTTGATTTCGCGCCAGTATCCGAGCGCTCGCTCGACGGCCTCTTCATCGCTGATGTCGGCGAAGACGCGGAAGAACGACGTCGGGTTGGTGAAGGCGTTGTCTCGGAGCGCGAGGAACCGGTCCACGTACCACCGCTCGATGTGCGCGGCGTCCGCGTCGACGTAGATCGAGAAGTCGAACAGGTCGCTCACCGCGACCTCGTTCGGAGACGGCGGCGGCTGGAGCACGTTCAGGCCCTCGACGATGACCACGTCCGGCCGATGCACGGTCACGTGCGCGTCCGGCATGATGTCGTATCGCACGTGCGAGTAGAAGGGCGCGCGCGCCTCCTCGGCACCGGACTTCACCTCGCTGAGGAACTCGACGAGCGCCCGCCGGTCATACGACTCGGGGAATCCCTTGCGGTCCATGAGGCCGCGGCGTTCGAGCTCCGCGTTCGGGTAGAGGAAGCCATCGGTGGTGACCAGCTCGACGCGAGGGGTGTCGGGCCAGCGGCTCATCAGCTCGCGCAGCAGTCGCGCGATCGTCGACTTCCCGACGGCCACGGATCCCGCGACCCCGATGACGAAGGGGGTCGTGGCGTCCGGTTCGCCGAGGAAGCTGCTCGTATCGGCGCCGAGGCGGCGCGTGGCGCGGGCGTAGAGGCTCAACAGCCGGCTGAGGGGGAGGTAGACCTCGGCGACTTCGCGCGGATCCAGCCGGTCGCCGATCCCGCGCAACTGGACGATCTCGTTCTCGGTCAGCGGCTGTGTCAGCCCGCCGGCCATGCGAGCCCAGTCGTCGCGGTCGATCTGGCGGTAGGGGCTCAGCGACGGTGCGGGAGCGGTGGTCTCGGCTGCGGACACCCGCTCATGCTACCCGGGGCGCCGCCCTCCCCCGCGGTCGGAGCCGTGCGCACCGCGCCCACTACGCTCGGACCGTGCGCTTGGGAGTCCTCGACATCGGTTCGAACACCGTCCACCTGCTCGTCGCGAACGCCCGAGCGGGAGGGCGCCCCACTGCCACCACCTCGCACCGTTCCGTGCTCCGCCTCATGCGTTATCTGCTGCCGGACGGATCGATTTCGGCGGAGGGTGTGCAGGGACTGGTGGATGCCGTGACCGCCGCGCGCGATCGCGCTCGCGCCGAGGGGGTCGACGAGTTGCTCGCCACCGCGACCTCCGCGGTCCGGGAGGCGACCAACGGCGACGAGGTGATCGCTCTCATCGAGGAGGCGCTCGGACAACCGCTCCAGGTGCTCGGCGGCGAGACCGAGGCACGGTTCACCTACCTCGCGGTCCGGCGCTGGTTCGGGTGGTCCGCGGGGCAGATCCTTCTGTTCGACATCGGTGGGGGATCCCTCGAGATCGCCGGTGGCGCGGACGAACTTCCCGACCTCGCCGAATCGGTCCCGCTGGGAGCGGGGCGGTCCACCGTGCAGTTCCTGCCCCACGATCCTCCGAGCGACGACGAGATCGATGCGCTCCGCCAGCATGCGGCATCCGTCCTCGCTCCTGTCGCCGAGCGATTCGCGGCGCTCCCCCGCCCCGATCACGTGGTGGGGTCGTCGAAGGCGATCCGATCCCTCGCGAAGTTGGCGGGCTACCCCGTGCCGGGGTGGTCGGGGATCGATCGCATGGTGCTCCCGCGCAGAGAGCTGAAGGACTGGATTCCGCGCCTGGCCCGCATCCCCGCCGATGCGCGCGAAGCCCTGCCGGGCATCACCGCCGACCGCACCTTCCAGATCGTGGCCGCGGCGATCGTCGTCGAGCGCGCGATGAAAGCCCTCGACGTCGAGGAGCTCGAGGTGTCGCCCTGGGCCCTGCGCGAGGGCGTCCTGTTGCGCTACATCGAATCGCTCGAGTACTGAGACGACGAAGGCCCAGGGCTCCGATGAACGGAGGACCCTGAGCCTGTCGAAGGGAACGGGACCTACAGCGCCAGACGTTCCCGGACGACGTCGGCGAGCCGGTCGGCGTGCGCGCGTGCGGTGTGTTCGTCGGCCGCTTCGACCATCACGCGAACGAGCGGCTCGGTGCCGGACGCGCGCAACAGCACGCGGCCCGAATCGCCGAGTTCGGCGGTCGAGACGGCCACCGCCTCCTGGACGCCCTCGTCGCTCACCCCGTCGCGGTCGACGCCGCGCACGTTGACGAGCACCTGCGGGTAGACGGTCATGATCGAGGCGAGTTCCGCGAGGGTCTTGCCCTGGCGGGCCATCTCGGCCACCAGGTGGAGGCCGGTCAACAGCCCGTCGCCGGTGGTCGCGAACTCGCTCATGATGACGTGCCCCGACTGCTCGCCGCCGAGGGAGTAGCCACCCTCGTTCATGGCCTCGAGCACGTAGCGGTCGCCGACCCCGGTCTGCAGGACCCGGATGCCATGGTCTTCCATGGCGCGGTGCAGGCCGAGGTTGCTCATCACCGTCGCGACGAGCGTGTCGTCGACGAGCGCACCGCGCTGCTTCATCGCGACCGCGAGGATCGCCATGATCTGGTCGCCGTCGACGATGTTGCCGTGCGCGTCCACGGCGAGGCAGCGGTCGGCGTCGCCGTCGTGGGCGATGCCGACGTCGGCTCCCAGACGGACGACGGCTTCAGCGAGCACGTCGAGGTGCGTGGAGCCCACGCCGTCGTTGATGTTCAGACCGTCGGGCTCGGCCCCGATCACGGTGACCTGGGCACCCGCGTCCTTGAAGGTCTCGGGCGAGACCCCGGCCGCGGCGCCGTGCGCGCAGTCGAGGACGACGTGGAGGCCGTCGAGACGGTGCGGAAGCGACCCGAGGAGGTGCAGCACGTAGCGGTCCTCGGCGTCGGCGAAGCGGCGGATGCGTCCGACGCCCGCGCCGGTCGGCTGCAGGCGCTCCCACTCGAGGGCGCGCTCGATGCGCTGCTCGACGATGTCGGGGAGCTTCGTTCCGCCACGGGCGAAGATCTTGATGCCGTTGTCGGGCGCCGGGTTGTGCGAGGCCGAGACCATCACACCGAAGTCGGCGTCGTGATCGGCGATCAAGAAGGCCGTCGCCGGGGTGGGGATGACGCCGGCGTCGAGGACGTCGACGCCCGAGGAGGCCAGTCCTGCGGCGACCGCGGCCGAGAGGAACTCTCCCGAGACGCGCGGGTCGCGCGCGACGACGGCCGTGAGTCGACGACCCTCGGCCTTTCGCGCCTCCGCAGAACGGCCCTGGCCCAGGACGACAGCAGTCGCCTGGGCCAGGTGCAGCGCAAGTTCGGCGGTGAGGAGGCCGTTGGCCAGCCCCCGCACCCCGTCCGTGCCAAAGAGAGGCATACGGAGGTTCGAACTCAGCGCTTGGAGTACTGAGGCGCCTTGCGGGCCTTCTTGAGACCGGCCTTCTTGCGCTCCTTGACGCGAGCGTCGCGCGAGAGGAAGCCGGCCTTCTTGAGGGTCGGGCGGTTGTTCTCGGCGTCGATCTCGTTGAGCGCGCGGGCGATGCCCAGGCGCAGCGCGCCGGCCTGACCCGAGGGGCCGCCACCGGAGATGCGCGCGATCACGTCGTACGAGCCCGCGAGCTCGAGCACCGTGAACGGGTCGTTGATCAGCTGCTGGTGCAGCTTGTTCGGGAAGTAGTCCTCGATCGTGCGGCCGTTGACCGTGATCGTGCCCGAACCGGGGACGAGACGCACGCGGGCGATGGCCTGCTTGCGACGGCCCACGGCTGCGCCGGGAACCGAGAGCACGGGGCGCTCGGTGGCGACGGCCGACTGCTCGGCCGGCGTCTCGGTGCTGTAGTTGCTGGAGTCGATGTTCGACACTGTTTCGTCCTTATCCGGCGGCGCTTACTGGGCGACCTGGTCGAAGGTGTATGCCGTGGGCTGCTGGGCACCGTGGGGGTGCTCGGCGCCGCGGTACACCTTGAGCTTCTTGAGCTGCGCCGCGCCGAGGCTGTTCTTGGGCAGCATGCCGCGGATGGCCTTCTCGACCGCGCGGACGGGGTTCTTCTCGAGGAGTTCCTCGTAGTTGACCGACTTGAGGCCGCCCGGGTAACCCGAGTGACGGTAGGCCATCTTCTTCTGGAGCTTCTGACCCGTGAGCGCCACCTTTTCGGCGTTGATCACGATGACGAAGTCGCCGGAGTCGATGTGGTTGGCGAAGGTCGCCTTGTGCTTGCCGCGGAGGAGGACCGCCGCGTGCGAGGCCAGACGGCCGAGAACGACGTCGGTGGCGTCGATAACGACCCACTCGCGCGTGACCTCAGCGGCCTTGGGGGTGAAAGTGCGCGTCACAGTAGTGCTGCTTTCTTGATCGAACGGAGGAGTTCGTGAATCCCGCTCCGGTGGTCCGTTCACCGCTTGAGGGCGATGGAACAGGGCCGGTGGAGGGCTCACGTTCGGGTGACCCGCTCGCAGAGAGGCAGGCACCAAAGATCAAGACTACGTCATCCGGATGCCATGACCAAACAGAACCGATCGCGCCCAGTCCACCCCCGGGAGGGCCCCGGAGTGTCACCCAGCGCCTCACCCGCTTGCTCGGACTTCTGCCCCGAACGCCGTGATGCCCCGTCACCGATGAGGCGACGAGGCATCATGGCATCCGCTCATGCCCTCCGCGAGTGCGGGCGAGAGGTGAGGGCGTGAGCGGAGGCGGGTTCAGCGCTTCAGGAAGTCGAGAAGCACGCGATTGAACTCGTCGACGTGGCTGACGTTGACTCCGTGCGGAGCGCCCGCGACGACGTGGAGCTCGCTTCCGGCGATCGCCTCGTGGGTCCGTTTGCCCGAGCCCTCGAAAGGGACCGTCGCGTCGCTGTCGCCGTGGATGACCAGGGTGGGCACCGTCACGTTCGGCATGTCGTCGCGGAAGTCGGTGGTCGCGAACGCCTCCATCGCCTTCAGCGCGGCGTGGTGGTCGGCCTGGTTCGCCAGGCGCTCGGCCTCTGCACGGTCGGCCTCCGAAACCATGAGCTCCCCGTCGACCGAGAAAAAGTCGGTCGTGAACTGGTGGGAGAACGCCTTCTGGTCGTCCTTCAGACCCTGCTTCATCCCGTCAGCGGTCGCGTCGTCGAGCGGCCCCTCCGGGTTGTCGTCGGTCTGGGCCAGGTAGGGCGGAACGGCCGCGGCGAAGACGACGCTGTGCACGCGGTCGGAGCCGTGACGCGTCAGGTAACGAGCGACCTCGCCGCCTCCCATCGAGAACCCGACCAGGGTCGCATCGCGCAGGTCGAGAGCCTCCAGCACCGCCTCGAGGTCGTCGCTGAACGTGTCGTAGTCGTACCCGGTGCGCGGCTTGTCGCTGCGACCGAATCCGCGCCGATCGTAGGTCACGACCCGATATCCGGCACCCTCGAGGGCGGGGACCTGGTGCGCCCACGACTCGCCGGAGAGGGGCCAGCCGTGGATCAGGACGACGGGGCGTCCGGTGCCGCCGGTGTCGTCGACGTGGAGGTCGATGTCGGTCAGAAGTCCGTGGTGTGCAGTGATCTCGCTCATGGACGTCATGATTCGAGTCCCGCCTGAATGTTCGGCACCTGTTGACGGCTTGCGGCTCGCTTGATATGCCCGCGCTACGCACACGTCACGGTCGACGCGCAACACCTCGGGAGGGCGCCCGGCCGCTGACTAGCCTTCCCCCATGGCCCCGAGTCGCATTCCTGCCGCCGCCCTGTTGCTCGCCGCGGTCGCCCTGGTGGCGACCGCCTGCGGTTCCGACACCTCCGGGAGTGCCGCCGCGAACGATCGCGAAGCCGTTCGCGCGATCACGACCGCCGAGTCGACCGCGGGCGGACGAGCCTTCCAGCTCGAGGCGGATGACGGGGCGTGGGAGGTGCACGTGGCATCCGGCGATCGCGAGGTCGAGGTGCGCGTAAGCGCCGACGGAGGTTCGGTGCGTTCCTCCTCGGACGGTCGGGCCCTCGACGCCGAGGATCGCGTGGCGCTCGATGCGGCGAGCACCACCCTCGCCGATGCCGTCCGCATCGCCGCCGCCCAGGGCACGGGCGGCGCCGTCGAGGATGCCGAACTCGAGCGGGACGACGCCACCGCTCGCTGGAGCGTCGACCTCGCGGGCGACGTCACGGTGCGCGTCTCGGCGGCCGACGGCAGTGTGGGCTGAGCAGAATCCGCGCATCCACGCAAGCCCGCCGGCCTCTGCCGGTGGCGAGCGCGGCGCTCATTAAACTCGGCGCATGAAGCACGCCCCCGACGCCGACGGCCACAGTCCACGCGCCCGGGTGACCCCGGGCGACACTCTCTCACCCGCCGGGGCGGTGCGCCGATGAACGACCTCGTCCTCAACATCGTGCTGGTCGTCGTCTTCGTCCTGATCGGCGGGGTGTTCGCGGCCACCGAGATGGCGCTCGTCACCTTGCGCGAGAGCCAGGTGAACGCCCTCGCGGCCCGCGGTCGCCGCGGCCAGAAGGTCGCCGATCTGGCGCGCACCCCCAACACCTTCCTCTCCGCCGTGCAGATCGGCGTGACGGTCGCCGGATTCGCCTCGGCGGCGTACGGGGCCTCCTCCATCGCCCCCTCGGTCACGCCGTTGTTCACCGGTCTCGGTCTCGAGCAGGGGGTCGCCGCCACGGTCGCGACCATCGCCCTCACCCTGGTCATCGCGTACCTGTCTCTGGTTCTCGGCGAACTGGTCCCCAAGCGGCTTGCCATCCAACGCAACGCGGCGTTCGCGTACGCGGTCGCGCCGGTCCTCAACGGCTTCGCCACGCTCATGCGCCCCGTCATCTGGCTGCTGTCGATCTCGACGAACGTGCTCGTGCGCCTCCTCGGGGGCGACCCGAACAAGACCGGCGAGGAGCTCACCGAAGAAGAGCTCCGCGACATCGTGTCCAGTCACGAAGGACTCCCCGCCGACGAGCGGCGCATCCTCGACGACGTCCTCTCGCTCCGTGATCGCCACGTGAGCGAGGTCATGCGGCCCCGCCCCGAAGTGGTGACCCTCGACGCCGGCGGCACGGTCGCCGAGGCCTACGAGCGGGTCCGCGACCTCCCCTTCTCGCGTTACCCGGTCGCGGAGCAGACGATCGACGACGTCGTGGGTTTCGTGCACGTCCGGGACCTGACCGACGATCCCGAACGCGCGCTCAGCGCCGTCATGCGCGAGATCCGGTACATCCCCTCCACCGCCCGCGTCCTCCCGACGCTCACGTCCATGCGCGCGGACGGGAGCCACATCGCTGTCGTCGTCGACGAGTACGGGGGGACGGACGGCATCGTCACCCTCGAAGACCTCGTCGAAGAGGTCGTGGGAGAGATCTTCGACGAGTACGACACGGATGCCGAACAGCCGCTGTCCGAGGGAGAGCACGGCACCGTCGAGGGGCGTTTGAACCTGCAGGACTTCGAGGAGGCGACGGGGGTCCCGCTTCCGCGCGGGGCGTCCGACACCGTGGCCGGCTTCGTGGTCGAGCGGCTCGGCCGCCTGGCCCACGTCGGCGATGTCGTCGAGGTCGAGGGCGCGACACTGAAGGTGAGCGCGGTGGATCGTCGCCGGGTGGCCGAGCTGCTCGTGACCCGGCATCCCGTCGACGAGCCCGCGGAGGAACGCGACGGCTCGACCGCCGACTGATCGCCCGGGGCGGGCCGAGGACGCGAGCTCGTCAGCCCGCACGGGTGGTGGTCAGGCGAGGTCGCCGGCGAGCGGGGCGATCGACCCGCCCAGGTCGAAGTGGTGCCCGTTGATGGCGAACAGATCCCGGTCCCCGTCGGGGAGGAACCCCGGGGGCGCGGCTGCGCTCGCGTCACTGCGGCTGATCATGGGACCCATGCTCCGTCGTGACGGGGCTCGATGTCAGGGCTTGACATCGTCGGTGTGGGGCTGATCCTCACGATTCAGTTGTGCGCAATTGAGTTGTGTGCAATAGTTTTCGCATGCCCGCCGTCGACCAGCTCGTGTGCTTCGCGCTCTACGCCGCCAACCGCACGACCACGCAGGCGTATCGGGCGCTGCTCGAACCGTGGAACCTCACGTACCCGCAGTACATCGCCCTCGTGACGCTCTGGAACGACGGCGATCAGACGGTCGGCAGTCTCGGCGAGGCCCTGCAGCTCGATTCCGGGACCCTCTCCCCCATGCTCGCCCGCATGGAAAGCGCCGGCTATCTGACCCGATCACGTCGCGCCGATGACGAGCGCGTGGTGTCCGTCACGCTCACCGCCCGCGGCACCGAGCTGCGCACCGAACTGGCCCACATCCCCCGGTGCATCGCCGCGGGGTCGGGGATCACCGACGCCGACAGCGCCCGAGAGCTCATCGACGCACTGCACCAGCTCACCGAGGCCATGAAAGGCCTGCGAGACCACCCCGACGAGGTGCGCGACGCCGACGCGGCGCGACACCCGGCCTGACGGCCGCACCCCCATCCGTCCCCAGAAAGGAACACCATGGACGTTCTCTACACCGCCGAAGCCGTCTCCACCGGCCAGGGCCGCCTCGGCCACGTGACCGCCGGCACCTACCTCGACCTCGATGTCGCTCCCCCCAAGGAGCTCGGCGGCTCCGGCGCCGGCACCAACCCCGAGCAGCTCTTCGCCGCGGGATATGCCGCCTGCTTCCACAGCGCGCTGCACTCCGTGGCCCGCGCCCGCAAGGTCGCCATCGCGGACTCGTCCGTGGGTGGCCGCGTCCACATCGGCCCCAATGGCCAGGGCGGCTACCAGCTCGCCGTCCTGCTCGAGGTCGTCCTGCCCGGCATCGAGTCCGAGCTCGCTCAGCAGCTCGCCGACGAGGCGCACCAGGTCTGCCCGTACTCGAACGCGACGCGCGGCAACATCGAGGTCACCGTCACCGTCTCGGAGGACTGACCTCTCCCCGACCCCGGGGCGAGGCGCTGAGCCCCACGTATCGTGCCTCGTCCCGGCCTGCCGCCCCGTATCCCGCGGGGCGGCTTCGTCGTATCGGCGTACAGTGACTGGCGTGATCCGGGTTGTTGTCGTCGACGATGAGGCCCTCGTCCGCTCCGGCTTCGCCTTCATCCTCAACGCCGCCGACGACATCGAGGTCGTCGCGGCCGTCGACGGCCCCGACGCGCTCGACGCGATCCGCGCGCTCCGCCCCGACGTCGTGCTCCTCGACATCCGGATGCCGGGACTTACCGGCCTCGAGATCCTCGCCGAGGTGCGAGGCGATGACGATCCGCCCGTGGTCGGCATCCTCACGACGTTCGCGGCGGACGAGTCGATCGCGAGAGCCCTGAGAGAGGGCGCGACGGGTTTCCTCGTCAAGGACACCGACCCGGAACACCTCGCCGCGATGGTCCGCTCTCTCGCGGCCGGCGGCGTCGTGCTCTCTCCGGAGGTCTCTCGAACCCTCGTCGACGGGTTCTCGGGCGGCCCCGACCTCGACGCCGCGCGCCGCGTCGCTCTCCTGACGGAACGCGAGCGCGACGTGCTCGAGTGCCTCCCCACCGGAGACTCCAATGCCGAGATCGGGCGCCGGCTGCACTTGAGCTCCGCCACGGTCAAAGACCACGTCAGCTCGATCCTGAGCAAGTTGTCGGTCTCGTCCCGGGTCGAGGCCGCTCTCATCGCGGAGCGCGCGGGCTCTCCCGCTTCGCGACGCTGACCCGCCTCGAACCGCGAGGCGTCAGGTGAGGCGCAGCTCGGCCTCGGTCTTTCCGTACGAACGACGCAGCCACTGCCCGAACCCCGGCTGCGCGAGGCAGGCGGCGGCGCCGTCGCACGTGACCACCGGGTCCTGGGCGGCGTAGGTGGCGTACACGTCGACCTTTGCATCGAGAGCGTCACCCTCGACGTTGACCGGCTCGTGCTGCGAGGGATACCCGATGTAGTACGTGACCGCTTCCGGGGCGATCCCCGAAACGGGGGCGACGGCGCGGACGAGCGAGCCGACGCACGAGTGGTCGGGGTGGTCGCCGCGCGCGAAGGCGCTCTCGTGCGGGATGTTGGTCGTGATGTGGTCGGGGCGACCCGCGTGGATGAGCTCGGCGACCGTCTCGGCCAGTCTGCTCGCGTCGAGCGTCGGCCCGTCGTCGATCGGGGCGAGCGCGGGGACCGTGCCGTTGATGAGCTGGGTGAGTCCCGCTTCGCCCGTGGTCGCGAACCCCTTTCCGCTGAGGTTGCCGTCGGGGAGGCGCAGCACCGTGATCGACAGGCGCGGGTCATCGGACGGCACGAATCGGGTGACGCGTGCACCGCTCCGGAGGGTCAGTTGGGCGGTGTTCCACGGCTGCGTGCTGCCGCGCATCTCGTCGTACGCGGCCCGGATGCCGGCCTCGCGCTGCTTCGCGTAATCGAGGCCGCGGCCGGCGTCACCGGCGGTGACGAAGATCGTGCGCAGGGTCGCACCGGAGCCGATGATTCCGGCGAGGTGCGGGTTGGCGAAGATGATGTCATCGTCGGCGTGCGCCCAGACCGCCACCGTGGTGTCGCTTCCCGGCTCCTCGGAGGCCGGTGACACGGGCCGCGGTGAGGCTTCGGGCACCGGGACGATGGGGCTAAGTTTCACCCAGGTCCCCTCCGGCGGCGCTGAGCGACGGATCTCGCGGTAGACGAGCGCGCCGCCGCCGAGCGCGGCGAGGCCGCCCACGGCGATGCCGCCGAACACGAGGGCTCTGCGGGAGATCCCGGAGCGACGCGGTGCCGCGGAGTCGACGGGTGCCTGATCGGCGCCCGAAGGCTCGTCGATGTCACTCACGGCGACTCCGTCCTGTACTTCGCCCCCCGGCGACGGATTGCGGGTTCCCCCTCGCCCTCGGGCGCCTTCCGACGCTATCGCGACGGTGCCGGTTTCCGGATCCGAAACCCCGCAGCCCCGCCACCCGGCGGGGTGGGGTGAAACCGATCGGCGGATCACGCTCCCACACGGGCGGCGCGATGAGGACGCCGCGCACCGTACGCATCGGCGATCCTCAGCGCGCACCTAGAGAGGGTGACGACACTCGCCCTATGCAGACGTCCACACCGCCGCGGTCATTGTCGCCCGTAGCCCTGCGCATCCGCGCCGTCCTCAACGAGTGGGATCCCATCGGGGTCCACCACATCGGTCAGGGCTGGCCCGATGACGAGTACGACGACCTGATCCTGCCGATCCTCGAGGCACTCGACACAAGGCCCTCGGTCGATGAACTGGCCGCGGAGTTGCGGACGGTCGTCGAGAACGACTACGGCCTTCCTGCTCCCGAGGGGTGCCGCGAGACCGCGCACTCTCTTCTCCGCCTGCACGGCTGAGCGCTATCCGGCGTCGGGCCGGGATGCAAGCCCTGCTCCCCGGCCACCGGGCGGTTCTAGCGTGCCTGCATGGCTGATCTCTCCCGACCGCAGACCCCCGATCCGTACCCGCTCCTTCCGTCCGTGCCGTCCTTCGCGGTGACCAGCGACGACATCGCCGACGGTCAGCCCCTGAAGGACGCCCAGGTCGCCGACAAGGGCAACACCTCCCCGCACCTGGCGTGGTCGGAGGTCCCGGAGGGCACCAAGTCCTTCGTGATCACGGGCTTCGACCCCGACGCGCCGACCCCGAGCGGCTTCTGGCACTGGGTCCTGGTCGACGTTCCGGCGGATGTCCGCGAAGTGGCCTCGGGCGCCGCTTCCGGAGAGCTCCCGGGCGCGGCCTTCCACGTTCGCAACGACGGCGGCGAGAAGGGGTTCCTCGGGGCGGCTCCCCCGCAGGGCGACCAGCCCCACCGCTACTTCTTCGTCGTGCACGCCGTGGGCGAGGAGACGCTCGGCGTCGACTCGGATGCCTCCCCGGCCGTCGTCTCGTTCAATCTGGCGTTCAAGACGCTGGGGCGGGCGATCCTGCACGGCACCTACCAGCACTGAGGATCCGGACCATGACGAAGCGCAACGAGGGTTTCGACAAGGACGAGACGGTCGCCGGAGTCGAGGAGCGCGTCCAGGCGCGCTTCCCCGACGCCCAGCCGGAGGTGGTTCACGAAGAGGCCGTCGTCGCGGTGGACAAGTACGCCGAAGCTCCCGTCAAGGACTTCGTCGACATCATCGCCGAGCGTGAGGCCCGCGCGGCCGTCGAGGAATCCCTCGCCGCCGACTCCTGAGTTCGGGCATCGGGACCGATTCACCCCATCTGCAGGTCGGCTTCGGCCTTCGGATAGGACCGTTGCAGCCACTGGCCGAACTTCCGGGTCTTCAGGCACGCGCTGCGATCGGCGCACCGGACCACCTGATCCTGCTGCGTGTAGATGCGGTAGGTGTCGACCTTGGTGTCGAGCACCGCGCCCTCGAGATTCGCCGGCAGGTTCTCGGAGGGGTACCCCACGAAGTACCGGATGCCGGGCCCCACCGCCGCGTCGAAGGTCAGTGAGTCGCGGATCAGGGTTCCCACCGCCGAGTGATCCGGGTGGTCCCCGGGGGCGAAGGCGCTGCCACGCGGGATATGGGTGAGCGTCCCTTCCGGGTGGAATGCCGACACCAGCTCCCGGACGGACGCGATGAGCTGATCGCGGGTCACGGCCGGTCCCCCGTCGACGGGTGCGAGGGTCCCCGCGGCTCCGTCGTAGAGCTTGCTCAGGGTCGCGTGCGCCGTCGCGTCGAATCCCTCGCCGGTGAGGTTCCCGTCCGGGAGGCGGAGATACAGAACCGACAGGCGCGGATCGTCCTTCGGAACGAGCCGCCGGACCTGCATTCCCGTGCCGAGCGTGATCTCGGCGGCATCCCACTCCCCGTCTTTGCCGCGCATGGCGTTGTACGCGCGCAGGATGCCGAGCTCCCGCGCCGCCACGTAGTCCAGGCCCTTACCGGCGTCGCCCGCGGTCACGAACACCGTCCGCACGCACCGACCGGTGGCGATGGCGTCCGAGATGGTCGGGTTGGCGAAGATGATGTCGTCGTCGGGGTGCGCCCAGATGGTCATGAGGGTCGACGACCCCTCGCATGCCTGTGCCGCGGGTGACGATGGGACGGGTGACGGGGGCGGCGGGATCGTCACGGTCGGCGAGGCCGACGGGGAAGGTGCAGCAGTCGTCGCCGACGACGACGGGGGCGGTGTCGGTGCCGACGTCGCCGCGGGCTCCGGACGGAAGAGGGCGAAAGCGAAGACGCCGCCGACCGCCAAGACCACCACGGCGGCGATCGCGATCGCGACGACGAGGCCGGCCTGCACCCGACGAGGGCGAGAAGTCGACGACGAGGCTCGTGGCATCGGAACCTTTCGGACGGGGTGTGACGACCCCACCGTGCGGCACGATCTCGCGGCAGCCGAGTTCGGCTGATCCGCGCCCGAGTGTAGAGGAACGCCCTTACCTGACCAACACGTCACCCGCCAGGTGAATTGCACACGCCTATCGTTCAGGTTTCCTCCGTATGACAAGAGATGAAGGGTGACTTGACGGGTGAATTTCGCCTGTTACTGTTCGCGGGAGGGCTCCCACGTGCGCGTGGGATGGGGGGAGGAAGACACATGGCGATGTCCGACCTGCGCCCCGGCGCGTCCTCCGCAGATGCGGATCCGGTCGGTGCCACCGCCCCGGCATCCCGGACCGTACCGACCGAGGTCTCCGCCGGAGTGACACCGGTGACGGCACCTCCCCCGTCGCACGTGAAAGACCGCTGGCGCGGTCGGTACCGGCGCAATCTGGTCCTCACCGACTTCGCCGCGCTGGTCTGGGTCGTCTACGGCACCCAGCTGCTCTGGTTCGGCCTCGGGAATGCGCAACTCGCCGCGGGCAGCGACAGCCGCATCAGCGATCTCTCGTATTGGGCCTTCTCCGCCATCCTCATCGTCACGTGGATGTGGGCGCTCGCCTTCGTCGAGTCCCGCAGCGACCGGGTCATCGGCACCGGCTCGGCCGAGTACGTGCGCATCGCCGACGCCAGCTTCCGCCTGTTCGGCGCTGTGGCGATCATCGCCTTCCTGACCCAGATCGACGTGGCCCGCGGCTACCTACTGGTCAGCCTGCCGTCCGGCATCCTGGTCCTCTGCTTCACCCGATGGATGTGGAGGCAGTGGCTCGTCGTGCAACGGTCCCGCGGTCGGTACTCCGCGCACGTCCTCCTCGTCGGTTCACTCCCCTCGGTGACGCAGCTCGCGCGAGAGTTCGCCCGCACGCCCAGCGCCGGCTACCGCGTCGTCGGCGCGTGCGTGCCTCACGCCAAGACGGCCGACACCATCCCCGGCACGGAGATTCCGATCATGGGACACGTCGGCGACGTGTCGCGGGCCCTGGCCGCGACCGGGGCCGACACGGTCGCCATCACCAGTGCCGACGAGCTGCCCGCCGAGAAGGTCAAAGAGATCTCGTGGAGCCTGGAGGCGGGTCGCCAGCACCTCGTGCTCGCCCCGAGCATCGTCGACATCGCCGGGCCGCGCTTGCACACCAGGCCCGTCGCCGGTCTCCCCCTCATCCACGTCGAGACGCCGAAATTCTCGAGGGGACAGAGTTTTCTCAAGAGATCCGTCGACCTCGCCGCGGCGAGCCTCGGGGTGGTGCTGCTCAGCCCCCTGCTGCTCTTCCTCGCCATCGCCGTGCGATTGTCGAGCGAGGGGCCGGTCCTGTTCCGCCAGACCCGCGTCGGCTTCCGCGGCCGCGAGTTCACCATGTTCAAGTTCCGTTCGATGGTCGTCAACGCCGAGGAGCTGCGCGCACAGTTGATCGCGCAGCAGCGGGATTCCGGCAACGAAGTGCTGTTCAAGATGAAGAACGATCCACGGGTCACCCCCATCGGCAGGGTGATGCGCAAGTTCAGCCTCGACGAGCTTCCACAGCTCTTCAACGTGGTGGGTGGCTCGATGTCGCTGGTCGGACCGCGCCCCCCGCTTCCCTCGGAGGTGGCGGTCTACGCCGACCACGTGCACCGGCGGTTCCTCGCCAAGCCCGGCATCACCGGCCTCTGGCAGGTCAGCGGGCGGTCCTCCCTGTCCTGGGAGGAGTCCGTACGGCTGGACCTGTCGTACGTGGAAAACTGGACCCTCCTGGGCGATTTCGTCATCCTCGGCAAGACCGCCCGCGCGGCACTCGCTCCCGGCGAGACCGCGGCGTGACCGTCGCCACCACCCCGTTCCGGTTTCCGGACCGTCGCCGTCGGTTCTCGCCGCGGATATCTGAAAGGCTTTGATCGTGCGTCTGTCTGTCGTGGGTTGCGGATATTTGGGAGCTGTTCACGCGGCGGCGATGGCCTCCATCGGCCACGACGTGGTGGGCATCGACGTCGACGAGCGCAAGATCGCGACGCTCTCGCGGGGAGAAGCACCGTTCTTCGAGCCCGGCCTGCAGCAGATCCTCACCGAGGGGATCGCCTCGGGACGGCTCTCGTTCACGACGGACATGTCGGCGGCTCGAGGTGCCGCGGTGCATTTCATCGGCGTCGGTACACCCCAACAGGCGGGCGGCCACGCTGCGGATCTGACTTACGTGGATGCGGCCGTCGACGCGCTGCTCCCCTTCCTCGCCCCCGGCGACGTCGTCGCGGGCAAGTCGACCGTTCCGGTCGGCACCGCCGCCCGTCTGGCACCCCGGGTGTCCGAGCGCGGCGCGGTGCTCGTCTGGAACCCGGAGTTCCTGCGCGAGGGCTGGGCGGTGCAGGACACCATCGACCCCGATCGGCTCGTCGCCGGCGTTCCTTCGATCGACGGCTCTCCGACGGCGGAGGGTGAGCGCACCGCACAGATTCTGCGCGAGGTCTACCACCCCTCGATCACGAAGGGAACGCCCTTCATCGTGACCGACTACGCCACGGCCGAGCTGGTCAAGGTCGCGGCGAACGCCTTCCTCGCCACCAAGATCAGCTTCATCAACGCGATGGCCGAGATCGCCGAGGTGACGGGGGCCGATGTGACCACGCTCGCCGATGCCATCGGCCACGACGCCCGCATCGGGCGCCGCTTCCTCGGAGCCGGCATCGGGTTCGGCGGAGGGTGCCTCCCCAAGGACATCCGGGCCTTCTCCGCCCGGGCCGAAGAACTGGGCCGCGGCGAGTCCGTCGCCTTCCTCCGCGAGATCGACGCCATCAACCTCCGCCGCCGGGACCGCGCCGTCGAGCTCGCGACGACCGCTCTCGGCGGAAGCGTCTTTGGAGCGAAGATCGCCGTACTGGGAGCGGCCTTCAAGCCGCACAGCGACGACATCCGCGACTCTCCCGCGCTCGATGTGGCCGTTCGGCTGCACGGGCTGGGGGCCCAGGTCACCCTGACCGATCCCGCGGCGATCGAGAACGCGCGACGGGTGCACCCGCAGCTCACCTACGACACCGACCTGGACGCCACCCTCCGCGACACGGACGCGGTCATCGTCGTGACGGAGTGGGACGAGTACCGACGCGAGCTGAGCCCGAAGCACGCCGCCTCGCTCGCGCGAGGTCGCGTCGTGATCGACGGACGCAACTGCCTCGACCCGGCGGCGTGGCGCGATGCCGGCTGGACCTATCACGGCATGGGGCGCCCCTGACCCGGACACGGTCCGCCTGAACGTGAACGCGTCTGCTCCGAAGGGCGTCGCGCCCCGCGCGCGCGATGACAGACGTCGGCGCCGTCGACCTTTCCTCCACGGCGCGTGACGAATCAGCCGCTCGCCACGTCTCCTTGGTGACGGATCTCGCGCCGAGGGCCCCCTCCCGGCGAAGTGCATCGAGATCCTCGACGACAAGGAGGATGCCATGCGCAACAAGCTCATCGTGATCGGCGCCGTCGCCCTGATCGCCTACGCGGTCGGCACCCGGACCCCGCGCGTCCAGGTGAAGAACCGGGAGTCCGTCGGCCACCAGATCGTCCGACTGTGGAACGACCCGCGCGCCCGCAAGCGTCGCCACAAGGCGGCGAAGAAGGCTGCCGCGGCTGCGGAGAAGCGCGCGAAGAAGACGTTTCACGACCTCCGGAAGTGATCCGCCCGTCCCTCGAACGGAGGCTCCCCATGTTTCGTTCCTCCTCGAGCGGGACCCTGCTGCAATCGCGGCGCAGCGTCATCGCGGGAGCAGTCGGGGCCGGCGCCGTCGCGATCATCGCGCTGGCGCTGTACCTGCCACTCGTCGGCTTTCTCGGCGGGGCGACGGCGAGCACAGCCGGTATCGTGCCCTTCCCCGCCCTCAGCGTCCTCGCGGTCACCGTCGTCGGTGCCGTCGTGATCGCGGGGCTTCTCGCCCTCGCGATCACGCGGCACCGGGCACCCGCCGCATGGACGCTGGCGGTCATAAGCGTTCTCGTGGCGCTGGCCGTGACGGCCTTCCCGCTCGTCGCCGTCGTGCTCGGATCGGCCCAGCGCGTCGGCGAGATCGGACCAGTCGTCGCGATCCTGTGGGAGCAGGTGTCGGGGATCTTCTGAGCAGCGGCCTGTGGATAACACAGGTGCCCGCACATGCGCATGTCAAAATAACTCATGTCCATCTTGGCCTCCGGCGACCGACCCGTGTTTCAGGATGACGGCGACGACGAGATCGCGGGCTTCGCCCCCGCCTGCGCGTCCTGCGGGGGCGTGACCGAACCCGTCCAGCGAGGCTCTGCAGCCTGGTGGGCCTGCCACCGCTGCGGGCTCGCCCGGATCGCCTGAGCCTCGCCCGGCTACGCTGACCACGTGATGGCCAGCCTCCTCATCTCGATCACCGCCGTCGTCTCGGCGCTCCTCGTCGGGTTCGTCGCGCGTCGCGTCCTCGGCACGGCGGTGGGCTGGCCGCGCAGTATCGTCGTGGGTCTGCTGGTCTTCCTCCTGGGAGTCCCCTCGGCCGGATGGACGCTGCGACAGACCGGGTTCCCCGATTCCTCGGCATCCATTCCCGCGGAGGACGGCTGGATCTGGGCGGGCCTGATCGCGCTCTCGCTGGCATGGGTCTTCGCCCTCGGCGTCGCCGCCCTCGTGGCGAGCGAGGCGATCTTCCCGACGCGCCCCCTCCCGAATCCGATCGACGTCGTGCGGGCAGCGCTCCGCCAGCGCAAACGGACCCGGCGGTACCTGGAGATCCTCGCGATCGCCTCTCGGCACGGGGTCGGGTGGCTCTTCCACGGCGGCCGCGCGCGCGTCGAGGAGCAACTGAGCACCTCGGAGGAACGGGCGCGAGCCATCGTGGCGACGATCAACGATGCCGGGGTGAGTTTCGTCAAGCTCGGCCAGGTGCTCTCGACCCGTCGTGACCTCGTTCCCGAGCCGTATCTGAGCGCCCTCGCCTCCCTGCAGACGAGCGCGACGACGCTTCCCTGGGAAACGGTGCGCGCGGTCATCGAGAGCGACCTCGGCCAGTCGATCGATGCGGTCTACGCCGAGGTCGACCCGGTCCCCCTCGCCGCCGCCTCCGTCGCACAGGTACACCGCGCGCGGCTGCTCGACGGTACCCACGTCGTCATCAAGGTCCAGCGGCCCGCCGCGCGGGCGCAGGTGGAGGCGGATGCCGACATCATCGGCCGCCTCGCGCACCGGGCCGAGGCGCGCACACGCGTCGGACGCGATCTCCGCATCGAATCGGTCGCCCGCGGCTTCACCACCACCCTCCTCGAAGAACTCGACTACCGCATCGAGGCCCGCAACACGCAGATGATCGGTTCGACCCTCGAACTGATCGATCGCGCCGAACCCGGACGCCGCGGGCTCGTGAGCGTTCCGCGCATCTTCTCCGACGCGTCCGGCCAACGCGTGCTCACGATGGGTCTCGTCGACGGAACGGCCTTGAGCGACGCGGCGCCGCTGATCGCCGACCTCGATCCGTCGCAGCGCGATCGCCTCGCCGAGACGCTCATGGCGACCGTCCTCGAGCAGATCCTCGTGTACGGGGTCTTCCACGCGGACCTCCATCCCGGCAACGTGCTGCTGAAGAGGGACGGGACCCTGGGGCTCATCGACTTCGGCGCCGTCGGCGTCATCGAGCGCAGTCGACGTCAGCACATGACGGCTTTCCTCCTCGCCGCCCTCAGCGAGAACGACGTCGCGGCGACGGACGCCCTGCTCCTCATCGTCGATGTCCCCGACGACGCCGACCTCGACGCCTTCCGACACGACGTGGGAGTGGTCCTCACCACCGAGCACCTGCGCACCAGCGGGCACGGATCGATCTTCACGCGGATGGTCGACGTGATCCGCCAGCACCACATCGCTCTGCCCGGCGAACTCGCCTCGGCCTTCCGGAGCTTCGCCACGCTCGAGGGGTGCCTGCGCGTCATCGTCGACGACTTCGACATGGTCGGTCGAGCGCTCCCACTCATGCCGAGCCTCCTTCGTCGGACGGTGTCGGTCAAGCGCATGGCCACCGACCTCCAGGCGCAAACGGTCATCGCCCTCGCTCGCCTCGAGCAGATCCCCCGTCGCCTCGACGCCCTGCTCACCGGTGTCGAGAAGGGATCCATCGGGATCACGTTGCGCAGCGCCGACGGCGAGGACGTCAGCGGCATCCTCGGCCGGGCGACGGGTGAGATCGCCACCACGCTCGTCTCGATCGCCGCCGTGGTCCTCGCCGTCGTCCTGGTGATCGCGGGGGGCGGGCCGGTCCTCGGCGGGTCCATCACCCTGTTCGCCGTCCTGGGCGCCGTCGTCGGCCTGTTCGGCTTCCTCGGCCTCTTGCGCATCGTGCGCAGGACGTTCGGCCGCCGCGGCTGACTCGTCGCGGACCGACGAACGGTCCCGTCGACGCCTCCGCCGTCGGCGCGCTGTCCTTCCTGCGCAGGAGATCAGTGGGTCTCGGGTTCGGGAGCGAGGAGGGCGACGAGTTCCCCCTCCTCCTGAAGACCGATCGCGAGTTCGCGGACCGCGCTGACCGGGAGGGAAACGGACGCCCCGATCCCGGTCTCCACGATCACCCACGTCTCGGCATCGGTGGTCCGTCGCAGCAGACCGATCTCCACCTCCGCGAGGAGGCCGGGGCCGAACCCCATCGCGTCTCGCACCCTCGCGCTGACTCCGACGCCTGCGCTGCGGTGATCTTCGTCGTCGGGATGAGCGGTCGAGCCGTGCTCTGTGACGCACCAGCGGAAGGCACACCTTCGGGCACCGGAGGTCCGTTTGGCGCGAGACTGCCGAGTCATGCATGACACCTTTCCGTCGGGGTCGCCGCGGGCGGCGAACCGAACACTGGTGGGCACGAACGCATTACATCGCGAACCTCCGACACCGCCGTCACCGTCCGGGCGGGAGCCCCTTCGGCGGGGTGGGGATCAGGTCGGGCAAAGCGATCCCGAGGACATCCGACAGGGCCACCAAGGTGCGCAGACGCGGGTTCGCGGCGGTCCCGGGATTGGACTCCCCCTTCTCGAGCTTCCGATAGGTGAAGGTCGCGAGCCCCGCTTCGTGGGCGACCTGCTCCTGAGACATCTGCTTCTCGGCGCGGGCGCGGAGCATGCGCACGCCCAACTCGCGGGCGAACTCTGTCCAGGGGTCGGGCGCGTCGTTCATGAGACCAGCTTGATCGGAAGTCAACGCTCACATGAACATGCATACATGCCCGGCCGGTGGGCGCGACCCCCATGGTGGGGATCGAGGCGGGCGGAGGACGGGCGGCCGGAGGTGGAACGCGCCAGGCAGTCTTCGTGTCGTCACCCGACCGCCCGCGCCCCGCGCAGAGAGCGAAGCCCCCGGAATGGAGCCCGAGCCGGTCATTCCCGCGTACCCGCCCCCGCGCGGCGCACCAGCCCAGGGGCGCCGGCGCCGGGGCGGCACCACGCCCCCGCGCCCGCCCACTCCCCTGATCAGAGCGCCGGGAGGCCACCGTGCATCGGACGCGGATCACGAGAGACGGCAAATATTTCACCCGCGGCATCACCCGGACGACCGACGACGGCTCACCCAACGCCCCCTCTTCCGAGCACGGCGAGGCGACGCCGCTCTTGACGCGAGAACGGCGAGCGACCAGGCGAAGGACGTACCGGCCCGAGAGGGTGATGCGGAGGGGGTGAATCGGGGATGACGCGGGGGATGAAACCTGCGAGATTCGTCCGACCATCGTGCGCAAAACCCGCAGGATCTTCTCGACGGGGTGGGAGTTCACCGCGTCGACCGCAGCCCCACCTCAGAAGGGCGGCAGTCCTTTCGCTCTTGGAGGTCCCGATGTTGATCGGTGTAGATGACATGGTGATCGGCGTTCGAGCCGCCCGCCGCACGAGCCGGTTCTGGGCACCGCGTCCACAGGCGCTGGGCCGTCTCGAAGCGGCATTGCGCACCGATGTCGTCCTGCTCCGTGGACCGACCGGCGTGGGGAAGACCGCGCTGCTGCGCCAGTTCGCCGACGCTCTTGCCTCGGACACCGAGCATGGCGTACAGCTCATCGACGGCGCCCTCACCTCGCCGGAATCCCTTCCGCATATCGCGGAGGCATTCGCAGACGGGCCCGCCTCCCATGTTCTCCTCGTGGACGATCACGTCGAAGGACGCGGGGTTTCGACCCACCATCTGCTCGATCTGCTGCGCGCCGACCGCAACCTTCGAATCGTCGTCGCCACCCGTCAGCCGACGGGTTTCGAGAATCCCCTCGTCGCACTGGAATTCGATGTGCAGGCGCTCCCCTCAGGAGACCTGCTGATGACCCGGGAAGAGGTCGCATCGGTCCTCGCCGTGAACGGGGTCGAGTCGACCGACACCGCCACCGACGAGCTCGCCGCACTCACGCACGGGTGGCCCGCCCTCGTCCAGCTGGCCAGCACTCGGCTCCGCCTGGAGGGCCTCCCCCTCCACACGCGCGGCGAAGCCGCCACGGCGGCCGCCTACGCGAGCGCCGCGCTCACCCGCGACATGGAGGCGCGATTGGGCGCACCGGTCACGGACGATCTCCGCCTCCTCGCTCTCGCCCCCTACGTCACCGAGCCCCTCGCCCGCGCCCTCGGCGTCGAGTCGCAGAATGGGGCCACCCCCGATCTTCTCGATCGGCTCCAGAGCGCGGGTGTGGTCTGGCCCGGCACGACGCGCGCGCTGTTGGCCGAGCCGATTCGCGAGCGGTGGTTCCAGGAGATCGCCGCGAAGCAGCCTTCCCGGGTGTCCGCAGCCCGGCTCCGGCTGCTCGAGCATCTCGTGTCGAACGGCGAGTCCCTGCTGGCGACCCGGCTCGCCGCGGACGCGCGACAGTGGACGACCCTGGCCGGGATCCTGCGCAGGTCGGGGTCCGAGGTCTGGGCGCGCAGCGCCGACGGCTTTTCGAGCGCCCTCGCGCGGCTCCGATCGAGCGCGTCCTCAGCTCCGGTGGTCGTCGAGGCGCTGCTCTCCCTCGACCCCGAGACCGCTGTGTCAGCAGAGACACCCTCGCTCGTGGCCTCCGCTCTCAACCGCCTGTCCGACGTCTCGAGCGTCACAGCGGGCCGCCCCGACGCCCTGATCATCCGTGTGAGTCTTCTTCGCGCCGCGGGGCGATTCGCACTCGCCTCCGAAGCGTCGGACATGCTTGCCGACGCCCTCGGCCGCGCGCGAGATCTCAAACTCGAGACGAAGGCCGAGGGGTGGTATCAGGTCGCGATGACCTTCCTCGCCATGGGGCAGCTGCGCGCGGCGAGCGAGTGCATGTCACGGGCCGAGCAGACGGCGCTACCTGCGCAGCGGCTGCGGGCGCGCGGCGCCCTCGCCGTCATTGCTCTGCTCGAAGGTGACGTGCGCACCGCGCGAGCACTCGTCGAGGCGGAGTGCTCGGACACCTGGGTGGCGTCTCCCTGGGGTGAAGGCCTCCGACTGGCGTCCGCGTGGGTCCTCCTCGAGGCCGGCGAAGCGGAAGAGGCGCGCCCGCTCTTCGACGCCCTGTCTTCCACCGCCGCGGCTCGCGAACTGTGGCCCTACGCGGCGTCGGCCCACGTCCTGACGCTCCTCGTGTCGGGCGCCGCATCCGACGCGCTCGAAGTGCTGCGCACGTGGACGACAGCAATACGCAGCACACCCCCCTCGCACTTCCAGTCGACGCTTCTCCTGACGACGCGAGCGAAAGTGCTCATCGCGCTCCGGCAAGCACGGGACGCTCTCGCCCTGTTCGAGGGCCCGTTCATGCTCTCCCCCCTCACCGCTCCCGCCATCGCGCTGTCTCAGCTGTACGCCGGGCGAGCGCACGACGCCTTCGTCCTGAGCATCAAGTGGGGCCGCCAGCACGAGCCCTCCCCACGCACGACTCTCGAGAGCCTCGTCGTCAGTATCGTGGCCGAGGTGCGCTTGCGTGGGGCCGCCTCCCGCCGCCCCACCCTGGAGCGCGCCGAAGCGCTGAGTATCCGACACGATCTGTGGAGCCCCTGGAGCGCGTTGGCACCAGAAGACCGCGCGGTGGTCGCGAAGACGCTGTCGTCCACGTCGCGCGCTCACATCGAAGCGCGCGCGTCTTACTTCGTGTCATCGGCGAGCGTGCCTCAACTCACCACCCGCGAAAAGGTGGTGTTGGACCACCTCACACCGTCGGCGACGATCGCCGTCATCGCCCGCGAGCTCTCCGTTTCCCCGAATACGGTCAAGACGCAGCTGCGGAGTCTTTACCGGAAGCTCGAGGCGTCGGATCGGTCGAGTGCGATCCGAGCGGCCCACGCGTGGGGACTCGTCGAGAGCCCCGAGGACGTGTGACGGAGCGGTCGCGCCGATGACGGCGAGCTCGTCCGATCAACAGGCGCGCGACACCGAGAAGGATGATCGCGAGCACGATGCCGGGGAGTGTCAGCGGTACGCCCGCTGACCGGACAACCGCGAGGATGACGGCGAATGCGGCCAGGGGTGCAAGCCACCCCGCGATGCGCCGCAGTCGCCGGAACGCATCTCCTGGGGTACTCACGCGCGCACGCCGAACACATCCGGGTGGCTTCGCCGAATGTCAGAGGCGACCTGCAGGCCCCAGACCCCGAACCACGCGATGGCGAGCGTCGCGGCGGCGAACTCCAGGTTGCCGCCGAGCACCGTGTCACCACGGGAAAGAGCGATCATCGCGCCGGTCAGCGATGTGGCACCGACCGCGACGAGCGTGAAGACGGAGGCCGCGCGCATCCAGGGACGCCGAGGCCTCGCGGCAACCTGTCCCATGGCGACGATCGCCGACAGGAACCCGAGGACGGCGAAGGAGATGTGGATCAGGTCTTGGGGAAGGGCGCCCTCGGTGAAAGGAATGGGGCATCCGGGCGAGCAGGTGACGACGGATGCCACGGCGAAGCACAACCCGCACACGAGCAGCGTCGTGGCGACGGGCCACCCGGCACCGTAACCTTCGCCCCGCCCGGCGAGCGATCTATCGAGCAGGACCGTGGCGATCGCGAGCAGAAGCAGCGCCGTGTTGAACAGGGGCGCGGTGGGCATCGCCGTCGCACCGAGCTGACTCACGTACTGCACACCGGGCTCCCAGAGGCGGCATATCCAGATGAGCGCAGCGCTGACGAAAGCGGCCGAACCGCCGATCGTCGCCGCGAGGGCGGGTGGTGCGCTTCGGAGCCCCTGCGCCCGAGCGAGGGGCCGCTCGGCGGTTTCGGTCATCGGCTCCTCCTGCAACGGGCTCGGCCACCCTATCGCTTCGATCGCGCGCACCCGTCATCGATGGCCACTCAGCCTCGGCGAAGAGGTGTCCCTCCGTGAACGCCGGCCGATGAGCTCGTTCCGGCGGGGAGAGCCTCGACCTCACGGAAGAGGTCAGCGTTGCGCGCGGGCCAGCCCCCGTGACGTCGGGAATGGCCCCGACTCGCGTCTGTCCACGCCGCTCCTCCCGGCACTCGTCTAGGCTGGCGTCACGTCAGCATCCGGAGGGGTCCGATGAATTCGCGATCACCACGTCCGATGGGTTTCGTGCTCTGCGTCGTCGCAATGGCCGTTCTGGCCGCCCCGACCCTGGTCTTCCCCGCCGATTCGCCCACCGGGCCCCGACTGATCTTCGGAGCCCTGGGAGGGGTCTGCTTCGCGGTCGCCGTTCTGCTCGTTCGAAAAGAACCCGCGGCGCGGGGGCCCGTCGACCGGTCAGGCGAGGACGTCACCGAGAACCGGGAACCGGAGGATCCCCCGGGTCGGTGATGCGGACCGTCCCGTGGGTGCGTCCCACGTTGGGGTTTCGGTCATGACTGCGCCCTGAAGAGTCTGGCGATCGTCGCACTGCGGCTGACCTCGCGGAGGAACTGCATCCCGCGGACGGCCGGGTTCTCGCGTCGATCCCGGGCGTGGCCGCCCAATGCCGACCGCGCCGCATCGGCGTGGGCGAAGGTGCCGATGTGCCGCCCGTGCGGGTCGAAGGCGAGGAACGTCCCGAGGGAGCGGCGATCGACGTACCCGGCGAAGTCGCCATCGCGCGTGGCGACACAGAGGTCGGCGTCCACCCGTGACCAGACGACCGCCCCGTTGGACGCGTGCGGCGCAGAAGGAGTCACGCCGCGCGGACGAGGGAACGCGTCGACTTCGACGCAGAGGCCGACACCCGCGGCGGGACGACTTTCTCCGCGGGCTCCTCGAGGGCGATGTCGAGGCTGAGGCCGCGCGAGGAGTTGGCATCGTTGGCCATGCGCTTGAGAAGGTTCTGGTCGAGCGCCTCCGGCTGCTCCGAGTCGAAGACGAACCGCAGAGGAATGGACGGCTGCAGCCAGATCGTCGATCGTCCCACCGGCTCGTCGGCGCCGTGCACCCACGAGAGCGTGAAGCTCTCACCGCGGCGGAGCTTGGTGGCGACGACCACCTTAACGTGCGCCAACATGCGGTCGTCGATGCGGATCGGCTCGGTCGTCGTGCCGTAGTAGAGCTTCGCCATGATGTACCCCTCTGCTCGTTGCTCACTGATGAACTTACTAGGTAGACTAGCGAATAGGCAAGCGAGATATTAGGAGATCGATGTCCAGCGAGCACGCGGCACCTCCGTCGTACTGGTACAGCGACAGCGTCGAAAACGAGCGCGGGGCGCGCGTCATGGAGGCGATGCGCGCGTACCGTTCAGCGGAGATGGCGATGCGTCGCCGCACTCAGGACTCCATGTCGATGGGCGAGAACGAACTCCTCGTCCTGCGCTTCCTCGCGAGGGCCAGCGGCGCGGGCCGGGACGTCACCCCCATCGACCTCGCCCGCCATCTCGGAGTGTCGACGGCGTCCGTGACGGCCCTGCTCGATCGGCTCGAGCGGTCGGGGCACCTCCGGCGCACGCCGCACCCCTCCGACCGCCGCAAGGTGGTCATCACCGCCACCCCGCACGCCGACGAGGAGATGCGCGAGACCCTCCGGTCGATGCACGCGCGCATGATGCAGGCGACCCGCGGGATGTCCGAGAGCGAGACGGTGGCCGTGACGGCGTTCCTCCAGCGCATGCGATGCGCCGTCGCCGATGCCTGCG
The DNA here is from genome assembly GCF_041079455.1 of Microbacterium sp. 16-032. Classification (NCBI taxonomy): domain Bacteria; kingdom Bacillati; phylum Actinomycetota; class Actinomycetes; order Micrococcales; family Microbacteriaceae; genus Microbacterium; species Microbacterium sp. 16-032. Next base: position 272,190 of record NZ_JBFYGQ010000005.1, read on the forward strand.
AGGTCTCGGGCCGCTCCTGCTGTGCGCTGTTCGCTCCCCCTGTTGCCGCGCCCTCGATCCTTCGGACGGTCGCGGCGGCCACCCCCAGCGCCGCGGCCTGAGCGCTGCGTTCCCTCGACCGCGCACCAGACTCCGCCGCAGGGGGGATCCGCTCGCAACGGGCGGCCGGATAGCGTCTGAGCATGCCGAGCCTCGCCTCCTCGCCTTTCCGGGTCCGCCGCTCGTGGGCGGCCGTCGCCATCGTCGCGTTGGCGTTGCTCATCGCGCTCGCATCGCCTCGTCCCGCTTCGGCCGATACGAGCGACTTCACCTTCGACTCCTTCGACGCGCAGATGACGCTCACTCGGGCGGCCGACGGTCACGCCGAGCTCGCGGTGACCGAAACGCTCGTCGCGCGGTTCCCCGACGAAGACCAGAACCGCGGCATCATCCGGTCGATACCCGATGACTACGACGGGGTGCCCCTGCAGACCCGTGTCGTCTCGGTCGTGGACGCCGCGGGCGCGGCAGTTCCTTTCGAGGTCGAGTCCGACCGCCGCGAGGTGAGGGTGCTCACCGGCGACGACTCCTACGTCCGTGGCGTGCAGACGTACGTGATCTCCTACACGCAGCGCGACACCATCCGCTCCTTCGCGGATACGGACGCCGATGAGTTCTACCGCGACGTGAACGGCACGCAGTGGGAGCAGCCCTTCGGCGCGGTCTCGGTGCGCTTGTCGGTCGACGCGGCGCTCGTCCCCTTCCTGCGAGAGGGGGCGGCCGCCTGCTACGTCGGCTCGGAGGGATCGGACCGTCGGTGCGACATCGCGAGCGGATCCGGCGCCGCCGGCGTCGTGTTCTCGTCGCAGGAGCAGTCGCTCGGCCCCGGCGAGAACGTCACGGTCGCCATCGGGTTCGCCCGCGGGACGTTCATTCCCGGGGAGGTGGTGCGAACACCCCTCGAGCAATTCTCGGTCGACGCGGCCCCCGCGCTGGCCGGCAGCTCGATCGCGGCGGTGGGGATCGGCCTCGCGGGGGTCGGCGTCGCCGCCGCCGCTCGTCGGCGCGGTCGCGATGCGGACGGACGCGGCATCATCGTTCCCGAGTACGGGCCGCCCTCCGGAGTCGACGTGATCGAGGGCGCCGAACTGGTGCACCGGTCGGGTGCCGGCATCCCGGCCGCCCTTCTCGACACGGCTATCGCGGGCCATCTGCGCATCATCGAGACACCGGGGGAACCCGGCTCGCTCGAGCTCGAGTTCGTCGACGACGCGGGGGCGACACCGCTTCGGGCCGCCGTCGTCCGCGCCGTCTTCGGCGACGCCCCCGCCGCCGGGCAACGAGTGAAGCCCGGGCCCGCCCGTCAGGATGTCGCCCTCGCTCTGCGGCGGCTGCCGGCCGCGGCCTCGGCGGAGCTCCGCTCGCGCGGCTGGACCGCGAAGCAGAGACCGGGCACCGCGATCCTCGCCGCGGGCATCGTCGTCCTGGCCTTCGGGATCTCGGTGGCCGCCCTGATCCTCGCTGCAGCGGGCAGTGCACCGGCCTGGTGGCAGATCGTCGCGATCCCCGCGACGGTGGTTCTCGGCATCCTGGCCTTCGTCGTCCTGCGCTATCGGGATCGGATCACGGATGCCGGAGCCCCGGCACGCGATCACCTTCGGGGCCTGCGCGACTACCTGAGCCTCGCCGAAGCGGATCGCCTCCGCGTCCTGCAGAGCCCGGAAGGCGCCGAGAGGACCTCGATGGACCCGGGTGACCGGACGCAGGTGCTGCACCTGTACGAACGGCTCCTCCCCTGGGCGGTCGTGTGGGGCGTGGAGAAGGAGTGGGCCGAGGCCCTCGACACCCGCGTTCGCGAAGCGGGCGCGGATCTGGGGTGGTACAGCGGCGGCAGCGGGTTCTCGCCCGTGGCCTTCACGGGCATGATGGGGTCGCTGCACACGGCGAGCGCCCCGGCCGTGGCGACGACGAGTGGGTCGGGGAGCTTCTCCGGCGGCTCGTTCGGCGGCGGCTTCTCGGGCGGCGGAATGGGCGGCGGAGGCGGCGGAGGGCGCTGAACCGACCGCTCACTCCGCGGCGCGCAACACTTCGGCGATCACCCGCGGATCCTCCAGGACGCGGAAGTGCCCGCCGCGCGCCAGGACGATGTTCCTCGCCCCCGCGAGCTCGCTCCCCTCGGGAATGTGGGGGTCGAACGGGCCGAAGATCGAGACGATGCGAGTGTTCACGTCCGCTGAGGCGGCGAGCGCGCGCATCGTCGCGTCACCCGAGGCGAAGGCGCGCAGCGAGGGGGTCGGCATGAGCCTGCTGTAGCGCGACCCGCCGAACGGAGTGGCGACGGCGACCATCCCCCTCACGCGAGCGCCTGCGGGGCTGAACGCCATGACGTGCTTGCCGATGAGCCCGCCCTTGCTGTGCGCGACGAGCAGCACGTCATCGAGGCCGCGAGCGATCAACAGCTCCGCCACGCGCCCGGCGGATTCGGCGATCGGCCGACGGTTACCGCCGAGCTCCGTCACGACGTGCACGGGATGGCCGCGGTCGTGAAGGGCACGCGCGAGCGGCTCCATGAACCGCCAGGTCTCGTAGATGCCCGGAAGCAGGACGATCGGGGTGCCCTCCCCCGCGGCGAGGGAATCGGGGGCACCACGATCCCGCAGAGCGCGCGCCTGCGCCCGCACCGCGTAGACGTAGTCCTGCGCCCACCACCCGGCATCGCGCGCGGCGACGCGCACTCGTTGCGGCAGGGTCGTCACGGCATCCCTCGTCATATCCCCATCGTGTCGCGCTCGGGACGACGATACGGGCGGGTTGCCGCGCACATCGGCTCGTGCGACACAAGCCCGGGATCGCGGGAAGGGCGCCGACCGTACCGTGTGGCCATGGACATCTCAGACATCCGCTGGAACGAACCCGCCCGCCAGAAGATCCTCGACGACGCCGACGCCGTCCTGCGCGAGGCCGTCGTCGCGATCGCCCGGGACAGCGAGGGCATCTCGTCGGACGAGGCCTTCGCGCAGATCAACGCGCGCATCAAGGATCGCTTCATCGATTACGAGCCCGGCCCCGACATCCGCACCTACGCCGACGCGATCGCGGCGGGCGAGATCCCCACGACATCCTGAACCCCCGAGCGACGAAGGCGGTCCCGCGAGAATCCGCGGGACCGCCTTCGTATCGCCTGAGAGAACGCGACCGGAGTGAGGCACCGGCGTAGCCTGCCGGTACCCGGCCCCGGCATCGCCGGCGCGGATGACGCCACTTTCGGCGTCCCCGACGACTCCCGCCCGTCGAGCCCGTCCCCCACTCGGCTCCGGACGGGAGCCGTCGTCCGCCTAGCGGTCCTCGCCGTATCCGCGAATGCTGCGGAGGTCGTCCTCCAGGTCCTGTTGCGCGGGCTCGTCGTCGTGAACGGCGGCGTCCGCCGCGCGCTGCTGCTGCGCTCCGGCCTTCTTCTCCTCCACGCCGGCGTCGGTGGCGCCGTCCATGACGGGGGCGTCCTGCGTCTCTTCACGATCGGTCATCGTCGTCCTCCTCGGAATTGGTCCTTCCCGGCATCCTGTTGCTTCCGCCCCCACGGGAGCCGGGGCTTGCGCCGCCCGGCCGCGGGTGCTCAGGACCCGTGATGCCCGGGGTGGCGCCGCTCGAGAGCGGCCCCTTCGACGTCGACATCGGGAACGATCCGGTCCAGCCACTTCGGAAGCCACCAGGCGGACCCGCCGAGGACGTGCATGATCGCCGGCATGAGCAGCATCCGCACGATGAACGCGTCGAAGAGCACGCCGAGCGCGAGACCGAGGCCCATCGACTTGATGATCACGGAGTCCGAGGCGATGAAGCCCGAGAACACCGCCACCATGATGATGGCGGCCGCCGTCACGACCGTGCGCCCGGCTCGGAAGCCCTGGGCGACGGCCACGCGCGGCGCCGCTCCGTGCGCCCACGCCTCGCGCATTCCCGTGGCCAAGAACAGCTGGTAGTCCATCGCGAGCCCGAACAGGATGCCGACCAGGATCACCGGCAGGAAGCTCAGGATCGGGCCGGGGTTGTGCACGCCCAGCACGCCACCGAGCCACCCCCACTGGAACACCGCCGTCACGGCGCCGTAGGTCGCGAACAGCGACAGGACGAACCCGAGGGTCGCGATCAGCGGCACGAGGAGCGAGCGGAAGACCATCACCATGATGAGGAACGACAGCCCCACCACCACGACGAGGTAGATCGGCAGGACGCTCGCCAAACCCTCGGAGATGTCGATGTTGATCGCCGCGGCGCCCGCCACCCCCAGGTCGATGTCACCGTCCACGGGCGGGATCGCCCGCAGGTCGCGCACGAGCTGTTCGGTGGAGACGGCGTTCGGCCCCTCCTTCGGGATGACCTGGAACGCCGCGAGCGTGCGGTCGTCGGAGACCGCGACCGGGGCGACGGCGGCGACATCGTTCTGCGAGAACAGCTCGCGGGCGACGTCGAGCTGGATACCTCGCACCTCGTCCTCGGCGGTTCCCCCGGGAAGGGCGGCGGTCACGAGCAGCGGGGCGTTCGCACCGGCACCGAACGCCTGCTCCGTCCAGGTGAAGGCCTTGTACGCCGTCGAGTCCTCGGCCTCCGATCCGCCGTCGGGAAGACCGAGGCGCATCGACAGCGCGGGGATCGCGACGACCAGCAGGACTATCGTGGCCACGACCATCGTGACGACGGCACGGAACGTCGACATTGGCTTCACCCCGGCCGCGGCGACCGGGACGGCACCCGTGCGAGCGGCGCGTCGAGGGTGCTCCTGGACGTCCGAGGGCGCGATGCCCTCGCGGGCCGCCCGACGAGGGTGCGCTTCGGCCGCTGCGGCGACGAGTCGCCCGCGCGCGCGTCGGCTCAGGATGCGCGTTCCCGCGAGGCCGAGCAGGGCCGGTGTCAACGACACGGCGATGAGCACGGCGACAAGGACGCTCACCGCACCCGCCGTCCCCATCAGCCCGAGGAACGGGATGCCGGTGATGTTCAGCGCCAGGAGGGCGACGATGACCGTGGTGCCGGCGAACACCACCGCATTACCGGCGGTGCCGTTGGCGAGGCCGATCGAGTCGACGACGTCCGCGCCCTGCAGGAGCTGGCGCCGGTGCCGATACAGGATGAAGAGCGAGTAGTCGATGCCGACGGCCAGCCCCAGCATCACGCCCAGGATCGGCGTGACGGATGCCATCTGCACCAGACCCGAGAAAGACAACGTGGCCATCGCGCCGATCGCGACCCCGACCAGTGCGGTGATGATCGGGAACGAAGCCGCCAGGAGGGATCCGAGGACGACGATCAGAACGATCGCGGCGATCGCGACGCCGATCGCCTCGCCCACGCCGAGGATCTCCGGGACCCCCTGCGAGATCTCGGCGTTGAAGGCGACCTCGACCCCGTCGACGGGCGCGGCGGTGAAGTGCTCGACCACGGCGTCCTTGGACGCCTGGGAGAGCTCGAGACGGGGTTCGCTGAACGAGACGTTCACGATGGCCGTTGATCCGTCCGCCGCGACCAGGCGGATGGCATCCGCGAAGCCGAGCAGCTCCGACCCGTCATCGAGTTGTGTCTGTTGGGCGTCGATCTGCGCGAGGCCGTCGCTGAGCTGAGTCTGCTGCTGCTCGAGGCCGGACCGCTGCTGGTCGATCTGCTGCTGCTGCGCCTCGAGGGCCGTCAGCTGGGCCTGCTTCTGCGCGGCCGGGAGCGGCGCGGATTCGATCTGCGCCTTCGCCTCGTCGAGCTTCTGCTGTCCCGCCTCGAGCTGAGCCCTTCCGGCGTCGAGCTGTTGCTGACCGGACTCCGCCTGCGCTCGGGCCTGGTCGATCTGCTGCCTGCCGTCGACGACCTGTTGCCGCTGCGCGTCGAGCTGCTGCTGGGCGGTGAAGGGGTCGGTGACACGGGCCACGTCGGGGAGGTCACCCGCCGAGGTCACCAGCGCCGAGATCGCGGTCTTCTGCGCGTCGGTGAGGGGCGAGCCGTCATCGGTACGGAAGACCACGGCGCCCGAGGCGCCCGCGAAATCAGGAAGCTCCCCCTGCAGTTCGGAGATCACCTCTCCGGATGCCGTTCCCGGGATGTCGAAGCTTGAGCTGAGGCCTTTGAATCCGACGAGGAACCCGCCCACGACGATCCCCAGGATGACCAGCCACGCGACGATCACCGTCCACGCGCGACGAGCCGCGAATGTTCCGAGGCGGTGCAGCAGTTCAGCCATGCGGGGTGTTCCTCTCGTGCGGTGCGCGCGAGGGAGCACCGTCGGCTCCGACAAGTCCGGGCAAAGATAACACGCACCGTCTCGTCTCGCTTTGCCCCGCGATCGTCCAGAATGTGTGACATGACTCTTCCGCGCAGTGGACCCGTGCGCAGCGAGGCGGCGCGTCTGGCGATCCTCGACGCCGCGGTGGCGCTCTTCGTCGAACGCGGATACGACCACCTCACGGTCGAGGGCATCGCCCGACGCGCGGGCGTCGGCAAGCAGACGATCTACCGCTGGTGGGCGAGCAAGGGCGACGTCATCGCGGAGGCGATTCTCGAGGGCCGCCTGCTCGGCGGCCGACGCGAGCTCCCCGACACCGGCGACCCGCGCACCGATCTCGCTGCGTGGCTCACCGATCTGTTCACTCTGCGGGCGAGCGCGGACGGCGAGGGGATGCTGCGCTCTCTCGTCGCTGCGGCCGCCGGCAGCGCCGAAACCGGCCGGCGGCTCCGCGCGGAGATCCTCGCTGCCCCTCTCGTCGAGAGCCTCTCGCAGGCCATGGGCGGCGTCTCGGGCCCGCGGCTCGACGCCGCCGCCGACGCCCTGGTGGGGGCGGTCATCCTGCGCGCCCTCAGCCGCGAGCAGTTCGACGCCGTCGACATGCTGGCCCTCGTCGACGCCGTCGTGGGCGGCGCTCCCCCGCGTTGAGGCGCACCACCGTCGAACGCCGAGGTCCGGCATCCACCCCCGGTTAGCACAGCGGGCGGATCGTCGTCCAGTCCCGGAACGCAGAGCCGGATGCCGTACAATCGAGCCCAGCAAGGGGAGTACTCCCACCGCGACGTTCTCGTCAATACGGATCACGCCATCGTGAGCCCGGGACGTCGGCCCATCTCGCCGGGTGGAGGAGACCTTGGTGTCTTGCCGTACACCTATTTCCCTTGGAGGCCGCCATGGGCGTCACCCCTCTGATCTGGATCATCACGATCGCGATCACCATCGCCTTCTTCGTGTTCGAGTTCTTCGCGCACGTCCGAAAGCCTCACGAGCCCTCGATCGCCGAATCCGCCCGCTGGTCGGCGTTCTACATCGGCCTCGCGCTCCTGTTCGGCGTCGGCATCGGCGTGTTCTCCGGTTGGACGTTCGGTGGGGAGTACTTCGCCGGTTATCTGACCGAGAAGGCGCTGTCGATCGACAACCTCTTCGTGTTCCTGATCATCATGACCGGGTTCGCCGTGCCGAAGATCTACCAGCAGAAGGTGCTGATGATTGGCATCGTGATCGCTCTGATCATGCGCGGTGCCTTCATCGCCGTGGGCGCCGCCCTCATCGAGAACTTCTCCTGGATCTTCTACATCTTCGGCGCGCTGCTGCTGTTCCTCGCCTATCGTCAGGCGTTCGCGCACGGTGAGAGCGACCCCGCGAACGGCAGATTCATGAAGTTCGTCCGCCGCGTCCTGCCGGTGAGCGAGGAGTACAACGACGACAAGCTGACCGTGCGCAAGAACGGCAAGCGATTCGTCACCCCGATGCTGCTCGTGATCATCGCCATCGGCTTCATCGACCTCGTCTTCGCCGTCGACTCGATCCCCGCGATCTACGGCCTGACGAACGAGGCGTACATCGTCTTCACCGCCAACGCGTTCGCACTGATGGGTCTGCGCCAGCTCTACTTCCTCATCGGCGGCCTGCTCGAGCGCCTGGTCTACCTCGCGCAGGGCCTCGCGGTCATTCTGGCGTTCATCGGCGTCAAGCTCGTCTTCCACGCTCTGCACGTGAACGAGCTGCCGTTCATCAACGGCGGCGAACCGCTGCTGTGGGTGCCCGAAATCCCCATCTGGTTCTCGTTGCTGTTCATCGCGGCGACGGTGGCAGTGGCGACCTTCCTCAGCCTGCGCAAGACCCGCAACGACGACAAGAAGAAGGAGCGGGAGACCTTCGAGGGCGAGAAGGTCATCCACGCTCCCGAAGACTGACCTCGTCACGGAGGGCCCGCGGCGCGGACCGCGGGCCCTCCGTCGTGTCTGCCGCATCTGCGTGGCGAACGCAACCCCGGCGAGCGCGCGATTCCCCCGCCCTACCGTGGCCGACATGACGCGATTCGGCTACACCCTCATGACCGAGCAGAGCGGCCCCAAGGCCCTCGTCGACTACGCCGTCGGTGCCGAGCGCGCCGGCTACGACTTCCTCGTCTCGAGCGACCACTACTCCCCGTGGCTCACCAGCCAGGGCCACGCGCCCTACGCCTGGACGGTGCTCGGAGCGGTCGCACAGGCCACCACCGACGTCGAGCTGATGACGTACGTGACCTGCCCGACCGTTCGCTATCACCCCGCCGTGGTGGCCCAGAAGGCGGCGACCCTTCAGCTCTTGTCCGACGGTCGTTTCACTCTGGGCCTGGGATCCGGCGAGAACTTGAACGAGCACGTCGTGGGTGAGGGGTGGCCCGCCGTCCACGCGCGTCAGGACATGCTCGTCGAGGCGATCGAGATCATCCGCGCGCTGCACACGGGCGACCTCGTCACCTACGACGGCGAGTATTTCCGCGTCGACTCCGCGCGCGTGTGGGACGCCCCCGACGGTGGCGTCCCCATCGGTGTGGCCGTGTCGGGCGAGCACTCGATCGAACGCTTCGCCCCGCTCGGCGACCACCTGATCACCACGGAACCCGACGGCGATCTGATCGCCGGATGGGATGCGCACCACGAGGGCCCCTCGCGGAAGATCGGCCAGATCCCGATCAGCTGGGATCCGGACAAGGATGCCGCGGTCGCCCGCGCCCACGATCAGTTCCGGTGGTTCGCCGGCGGCTGGGCGGTGAACGCCGATCTGCCCACTCCGGCCGGCTTCGCGGGTGCGTCGCAGTTCGTGCGGCCCGAGGACGTCGCGGAGTCGATCGCCTGCGGCCCGGACCTCGACGAGCTCGCCGAGAGCGTCCGCCCCTTCATCGACGCGGGGTTCACCGACATCGCGATCGTCCAGGTGGGCGACGAGCAGCAGCAGCGCTTCGTCGACGAGATCGCGGCCCCACTTCTCGAGAAGCTCCGCGCGCTGTGAGGGGTCGGGGTGCGCACTGCGCGCACCCCGGCATCACGCGCGTCCGACGTACCCCGCCTCGGCGACCCACCGCTCGAGCTTCCAGACGGGGAAGCGGAAGATCCGGGCGACGGTGACCACGTCGTAGTCCGCCTCGGCGACGGCCGCGACCGCGAATTCCCGGAGGGAGCGGAACTCCCGACCTGCGAGAACCCCCTCGCGCAGATCGGAGAAAGTCCGCGGTTCGCGGGCGACACCCGCATCCTGAGCGACGAGGACGTAGCGCGAAGTGGGCGGGGGCGCGTCGCTCTCGACCACGAGAGGAGCCGGAGGCGCCACGCCGATCTCCGTTCGGACGATCGTGGCGGTGGACGCGGGCGAGACGACCGTCGTCGCCGCCGGGGCGCTCCCCATCCACGGCGCCGGAGGAAGAGCGCCTCCCCACGACTTCTCCGTCGGTTCGATCGGGGGCGACGCGGGCGCAGGGTCGACTCGCGGCGGCGTGACGGAGGTCGTCTGCGGCGCCGAGGTGCCTCTCACCCACGGGGCGGCGGGGAGCTCCCCTCCCCAGATCACCTCACTGGGCACGACATGGGGGCTCGACGCGGGCGCGGGCGCGGCCGACGTCATCCACGGCGCCGGAGGGAGGTCCCCGCCCCAGGTCACCTCGCTCGGCACGACGTACGGGCTCTGGGGTTCTCGATCGCTCCGGTCCCGAGCCGTCTCGCCGAACAGCTCCGACAGATCGATCTCGAAGGCTTCCGCGAGAGCGACGAGGGTCGCCAGCGAGGCCGTGGTGCGTCCGGATTCGATCGCGCGAACACGCGACTCCGAGATCCCGGCTTCGTACGACAGAGCCGTGACGGACAGGTCGCGCTCGCGCCGCAGACGACGGACTCGGTCAGCGAGGGTGTTCAGGACGGCGTCGAGGCGGTCGTCGACGGACATCGAGGTCACCTTCCGGCCTCAGTGCACTGCACCGATACCGCGCCCCGCGCGGGAGATGGCCCCGAAGGACGCCGGTCTCGAGTCGGAGAACCCGCCTCGACCGCGCCGTGTGATCGTGCCGACACCGTTCTCCCCCTCAGGCACCAAGCCGTCGACTCATGTCCGGGGGAGACACTGAACACTATCGCGTCCGACGAGCGCCGTGTGAACGCCGCGCGCACCCCCTCGTGTGCGCCCGCGCGGTGCCCGCTCCGCCGGCGCCGACCCACCGGACTGACCGCCGACGACTCGTGGGCGGTCAGTCCGGTTCGTCTTCACGCGCCGTCGCGCAGGTCGCGGAAGAACGTGTCGACGTGGGCGCGCAGCGCCTCGACCCGTCGATCGCGAGCGGCCGCGGCGTCATGCCCGAGGTAGGCGGGCGGATCGAGCCGCCGAACATTCCGCGAGCACTCGAACCGCGCGCACACGAGGGTTCCGACGGTGTTGCCCGCGCGCCCGGCCTTCCCGGCGCGGCGGGCGGCGAAGAACACGACGTCGTTCGGCAACGTCACATCGGAGCACCACGAGCATTGCGGGCGCGTGCGCGTCGGTTGCTCTGCTTGTCGCAGTTGAAGACCGACGGGGCTCCCGTCGATGTCGGCGACCACGAATCCGAGGAGCGGGGTCTTGGCGTCACGCCAGCCGAAGTAGTCGAGGCGGTCCCACGGAGCCGCGTCGAGGTCGGTGGGGATGACGATGGAGCTGCGCTCACGCGTGGAGACGTTGACGAAGCTGGAGCGGAGATCGGAGGCAGAGAAGGCGTGCATGGAAAGTCCCGTCGGTGAACCGCGTCGCGCGGGGCGGAGCGGCGACGAACGCGCGGGAAATCGCGCGGCGATAGGCCCGCCTCGAGAGGACGGGCGAGGTGGGCGCGTGCGGCGAAGCCGAGCGCCCGCGCCGGTCACCCGGCGAGGAAGGCGGCGTGCACGGCGCCTGTGCCGTCGGCGCTCCGCGCGCCGACGACCCCCTCACGCCCGGAGGGCATCGACGAGGTGACGGGGGACATGGACCCCACCATACGCCTCTCAGCCTCGGAAAACGGCCGAGCCGAGGACGCGCTCGACGGTCATCTCCAGGACGACCCGATCGGGGTTGACCCGCGGCTGCCGGTAGCGGGCGGCGTACAACTCGACCGCGTGGCTCACGGCATCCGGATCATCGCTCACCCGCGCCGCACCCTCGAAACTGATCCACTTCGCCCCGTCGACCGAGCAGATGGAAGCCCGACCACTGCGCTCCGCGTTGACGAACTTCTGCGTTCCCCGCGAACCGATGACGCGGACGACGCCGTCCTCGTAGGTGAAGCCGACCGGAACGGAATGCACCCGCCCCGACCGCCCGATGGTCGACAGGGTGGCCAGGTGGTATTCGCGGAGGAACTCGAAGGCGTCGTCGGTCAGCACGATTCCAGGGTGCCACGTCCCACGAGATCCGTGACCGTCTTCGTCGCAGCGTCCCACCGGCGGATGCCGACCGCTCGCGCTGCGAGATCCTCGCCGCCTCGTTCCTCCAGGACGCCGAGCGCGTCGCCCAGGCGCTCCAGGGGCACCCGCCGGGCGAGTGTCACGTGCGCCGTCCACGCGCCGGGAACCGAGTGGTCGACGTCGGCCCCCGGCCCGGCGAGCTCGTGGACTCGCGCGTGCAGCGAGAGGAGCTCCTCCGTCGGGACCACGGAGCGCGCGATGACCCGGTTGCGTCCCCTCCCGAACAGGACGGGGGCCCCGAGGCGGAGCGCGAGCGGAAGAGCCGCCTCCAGGGGCGCGACATCGAACGGCGCCAGGTCCGGTCGGACGAGGAGGGTCACGTGGGGGCGGTTGCTCTCGCCACGGTGACGGGCCTGACTGGGCAGGTCGGCGCTGACGAGGGCGTCCCACTCTGCGCGGACGGCGGAGTCGGTCTCGTCGTCGAAGACCAGCTCCAGGCTGACCACATCCGTCATCGTCGCGTCACCGGGTGGACCACCACGCGGCCGCCACCAGGACGGGCTGGAAGAACAACCGCCCGAAACGCTTCTGGTCGGTGTCCAGCCCGAACGCCGAACGACCCTTGCGCCACTGGTCGATGTTGCCGGGGAAGATCGCCACGAAGAAGGCGGCGAGCGCGGCTCCGATCCGACGCCGCTCCTTCGGGAGGACGAGGAGCGCAAGCCCGAAGGCCGCCTCCACCACGCCGGATGCCACGACCACCGCGTCGCGATCGAGCGGACCGTTCTCGACCAGCACGTCGGGCACCTGGGCCTGGAAGTCGCGGCGGGCGAAGGTCAGGTGCGAGACACCGGCGAACAGCATTGCCAGGGCGAGAGCCCAGCGCACGACAGATTTCATGGAGACACCGTACGACGGTCCTCGGTCGCCGCGGGCAGGCTTGACGCCACGTTCCGGCGCTCCCGCGCTCCCCTCACCGATCGCTACGGCACACGTCCCGATCGCGCAACCCCAGGCCGCCGACGGCGCACGGCGGTTGACTGGCATCACGGACGAAGGAGGTGCACCGTGACCATGACCGATACCGCGACCCGCGAGAGTCGAGAGCAGGATCTCGACGCCCTCCTCGTGCGCGCAGCCTCGGGCGACTGCGACGCCTTCGTCGAGTTCTACGACGCCACCTCACCCCGCATCTATGCGGTGCTGCTCTCCCTCACGGGGATCGCGGCGCGCGCCGACGCGCTTCTCGAGGGCATCTACGTCGAGGCGTGGGAACGCATGCGCGGGCGTTCGGCTCCCCCGTGCCCCGGCATGGAGTGGATGTCGGCCATCGCTCACCGCCACGCCACGGCGTCGCGGTGAGTCTCAGCGGGCGTCCGCGACGAGTGCAACGGTGCTGTCGCCGAGATCGAGCGTGAGACCGCTCGATGAATTCGCCGCGTTCGCCAGGCTCTGTAGCACGGCGGGGTCGAGCACCTCGGGCTCCGCAGACCCGAACACGAACCGCAGGGGAATCGACGGCTGGATCCAGAGGGTGCTCCGCCCGGCGGGTTCATCCGATGGATGCCGCCACGAGACGGTGAAACTCTCGCCGCGACGCAACTTGGTCGCGATGACGACCTTGACGTGGGCGAGGACGCGATCGGGGATGCGGATCGGGCTCGGAGAAGATCCGTAGAACAGTGAGCCCATCGGCGTCTCCTTCCGGGTGGTTCCGGTCCCCTGATCATACGAGATCCGCCCGGCTGAGCACATGAACCGAAAGGGAAGTCTCAGCGTGATCTCCCTTGTCGGACTCGAGCCGGAATGCATCGTTCGGCTGGAATCTCGGCGACCTAACTAGAATGCCTACACGGGGGCTCTACCCCGAGGAGACTCATGACGCTCGAGACGCAGGACGATCACGCGATGACGGCGGCGCGCGCGGTCGAAAGGCTCCGCCTCGCGGAGGCCCGGCTCGCTCGGCGGCGGCAGACGGATTGCGGTCCCAGCGAGAACGCCCGCGCGGCAATGCGTCTGATCCTGGAACGCGCCGACGCCGGAGTCACCGTCACCCCGACGGAGATCGCCCAGGCGCTCGGAATCTCCACCGCCTCGGTCACGGGGATGCTGGACCGCCTGCGCGCGGGCGGGTTGATCGATTTCGTCGCGAACCCCTCGGACCGCCGGAGCAAGTTCGTCGTCCCCTTCGATCGCGGCGCCGATCCGGATGCCATCGACCCGGTGACCGCGCGCATCCGCGAATTCGCCCTGGGCCTTCCGGAAGACACCGCGGATCAGCTCGCTGTGTTCCTGGACCGTGTGCGCGAGGTCGTCGACGCCGAGTGCGCCTGAGGGAGCTCAGCCCACCGAGGCGGAAACCGCGTCGGGGTCGGGCTCGGCCGTGATGCTCAGTCCCTGCGGGGAACTCGCCTCGTCCATGAGAGCTTCAACCCACCGACGATTGAGCTGCGGCGCTCGACTGCCGTAGAAGTGGAAGACCAGCGGGATCGACGGTGAGATCCAGAGCGTGCGGGTCCCGCTGCCGTCCCCCATCGGGAACTGGAACATGAAGGGTTCGCCGCGGCGCAGCTTGTTCATGAAGACCACTCGGAGGTGGGACAGGGTCCGATCCTCGATGTCGAAAGAATGCCCGAGGGTGTTGTAAACCAGTTTGCCCACGGCCACAGTCTATAACGCTTCACCCCCTTAACTACCTCGGCCCTGGCCCCGCTCACCTCGACTAGAGTCCTGAACGTGGCGAGATCACCCCGGCCGAGGCGGCCCCGACGGCGGGCCCCGCGCGCGCTCATCGTCGCCGGCGCGATCGTCGCCGTCGTCGCTCTCATCGCCGGAATCGGCGTCGTCGGGAGCCTGGTCACGAACCTCTTCCAGACGCTGTCGGCGAAGCCGCCGGCGGTCGGCACCCGGATCGTCGCGCCGGACGAGTCGAAGGCCGCGCAGGCCGCACGCTCGGGAGAGGGCGACACCGACCAGGTCGCGGCCGCGCAGTGGCTCTCCACGCAGCCCACCACGTACTGGCTGACGCCCGAGCTCGACCCCATCGATGAGGTGTGGGACCGAATCGCTCACCTCGCGGCCGAGGCGCGAGACCAGAAGGCATCCATCTCGGTCGCGGTGTACGGACTCCCGGACCGCGATTGCGGCAATCATTCCGCGGGGGGCCTCGACCCCGCGTCGTACGCGCAGTGGACCAAGCGCATCGGCGACGCCCTCCGCAACGCCTCCGACATCCAGAAGATCGTCGTGCTCGAGCCGGACTCCATCGCCCTGTCCTCCTCGTGCGGGTCGGTGAGCGATCGCGCGGGCTATCTGCAGCAGGCGGTTCAGAACATCCGTGGAACGAACACCTGGATCTACGTCGACGGCGGCCACTCCGCGTGGCATCCCGCCGCCGAGATGGCGAGCCTGATCCAGGCGATGGGAGTCCTCCCCGACGTCCGAGGCGTGGCCCTGAACGTCTCGAACTACCAGGACACCGCCGCGGAGTTCGCCTACGCCCACGAGCTGTCCGACCTTCTCGGCGGAACTCACGCGGTCGTCGACACTTCGCGCAACGGCGCAGGCCCCGCCGGGTCGGAGTGGTGCAACCCCTCGGGCCGCCTGGTCGGCAGCCCCGGCGGCTCCTACGGCGATGGAGTGGTCGACACCAACCTGTGGATCAAGCCGGCCGGTGAGAGCGACGGCGAGTGCAACGGGGGTCCCGTCGCCGGCGCATGGTGGCCGGCCGCAGCGGCGGAATTGACCCGCGAACAGCGCTGACCCAGGGGTCGACCGCGACCGTGCCGGGAAGTGTGTCAAAATTGCGCTCGTCGCGCTGCGACACCGCGACTCGGGGGAGAACGCGGGCACGGTCCCGTGCGAAGCCGGAAGAGTGGGTGACATGAGCGACAGCACCGAGATGCTGAAGACAGCCGTAATCGTGGAAGACGATCCCGATATCCGCCACCTGCTGGTCGAGGTGCTCGAATCAGCGGGCTTCTCCACCGTGTCCGTCGGCAACGGGATCGACGGGGTGCGCGCGGTCATCGCCTATCAACCGCTCATCACCACGCTGGACGTGAACATGCCCGGCATCGACGGCTTCGAAGCCGCGCGCCGGATCCGCCAGCAGAGTGACACCTACATCATCATGCTCACCGGTCTCGAAGAAGAGGCCGACGTGGTCCTCGGTCTCGGCGCCGGCGCCGACGAATACGTCGTGAAGCCCTTCCGCCCGCGCGAGCTGCGCGCGCGCATCGAGGCGCTGCTGCGTCGCCCCCGGGGCGGAGAGTCGGCCGTCTCGTCGGCACCGCGCCAGGACAGCGTCGGCCCGTCCTTCCCGGCGGGCCGCTCCGAGGTCCCCAGCGTGCAGCCCGCCGCCACCGGTCCCACGGCGGCCGTCATCGTCCCGTCGTCGCAGGGACCGGAGCCTCGACAGGCCGCTCCGGGCGGAGAGGTCGTCCCGCGGTCGGCACCGGGAGAGCTCACTCCGACCGGCGGCGCCTGGGTCGCGCACCGCGACCTGCTCCTCGACCCCGACAGCCGGCTCGTCCGGGTCGGTGGGGAAGAGCTGGAGCTCACGCGGACCGAGTTCGACCTTCTCGCGACCCTCATGGAATCGAAGCGACGCGTCCGCAGCAAGGCCGATCTCACCCTCGTGCTCCGCGGGGAGTCCTACGTCACGAGCTATTTCGTCGGCGAGGCGGACAAGCGCGCGATCGAGGCGCACATGACGAACCTGCGTCGCAAGCTCGGCGACAACCCCGCGAACCCGCGCTACATCGAGACCGTTCGCGGAGTGGGCTACCGGCTCACCTCCGAGCTGCTCGCGACGCCCTGACGCTCCGCGCATACAACGGATGCCTCGACCCTCCCCAGGGCCGAGGCATCCGTTTTCTCTGATGCGTTCGGGCGTATCAGACCGGGTGTCCGTCAGACCTTGAACCCGTGGTGGCGACGGACGAGCTTGGAGAACATGAGGAGCGTCTGAAGGACGGTCACGACGCCGACGATCGGCCAACCGATCCACAGGATCGACGACTGCACCATCGGACCGACCATCACCCAGATCACGGCGAGCGCGATCGCGACGGCGACCAGCACGACCATCGGGGTCCAGTGGCCGAGACCGCCACCGCGTTCGGCCTTGGCCTGCATGGCCCAGTTGTCGACCTTCTTGCGCGAGAGGAATCGGGTCCAGGAGCGCACGAAGTGGCTGATGCGGATCCACATGAAGATCTCGGCGGGGAAGAACAGGACGGCGAAGAGCACGTCCGTGCGATCGACGTTCTTCATCGTGCGGGCGATGCGCAGGTTCAGCAGCATCGCGATCACCGGCGGGATGAGCCACAGCGGCGAGAACACGAAGGCGCCGATCGAGAGCGAACCCGCCAGCAACGTGAGGAAGGCCACGCGGACGAAGAGGTTCGTGAGCATGCCGAAGTTCTCGAACCAGCGCAGGCGCAGGTTGGGGTGGAACGGCTGGCCCTTCGTATCGCCGCGCTGGCCCGGCCACATCAGCTCGATGGCACCGTAGGTCCACTTCACCTGCTGGGCGTCGTAGCCGGAGAGGGTGGTCATGCCGCCCACGTCGGCGCGGGCGTACGGGCTGATCTTCGTGAGGTAGCCCGCGCTCTTGATCTGCAGGGACAGCAGCGAGTCCTCGACCTCGGAGTCCTTCACCCAGGGGGTGGACTGGTGGTTCTGCTTCATCGCGTCGCGCAGGGCGTTCGTCGAGAAGATCGAGAACTGCCCACCGAGCACGGCCATGTTACGGCCGCGGAGCATGTTCTGCAGGTTGAACGCCGCGAACTGCGTGCGCTGACCCGCGGTGAGGAACCGCGCGACGAGACCCTTGATGGGCTTGTCGTCGATCGTGTAGATCGCCGAGATGCCACCGATGCGCGAGTCCGAGATCGCCTCGGTCTCGAGGTACTCGACGGCCTTGGAGTCGGCGATGGTGTCACCGTCGACGCCGAGAAGGTAGTCGTACCCCTCGACGAGCGAGTAGCCGTAGTTGAGCGCGCCGACCTTCTTGTCGGGGTTCTTCCCGATGTCGTGCACGAAGACCTCGGTGAACTGCTCGCCGAGTTCGGTGTGCAGCTCGTGCGGTCCGCTGAACTCCGACGCGATCTTCACCGTGGCATCCGAGGTGTTGTTCACGACAACGTGGATGACGTCGGGCACACGGGTCTGAGCGAGGAGGGCCTCGATCACGTCCGCGATCGACTCCTCCTCGTTGTAGGCCGGGATGACGCAGCCGATGGTGGACCGGTGCACGGAGGTGTTCTCCAGCACGGCCGCGAAGTCGTCGGCGAAACCGTGCTCACCCGCGGCCTCGAGCGCACCCTGGTGCATGTCGAAGTCCCTCGTGTGGGGGGTGAAGCTGCGCGCATCAGTCATGGCGGTGTCTTCCTGTCGGTTCTCGCGGCGTATCGGCCGAGTCCTACTCTGATAGGTTCGCCGCAAGACGACCGCTGTACACGACCACCGTCGCCGCAAGATTTGCTCAAGATTGCGGCGGCACCCGAAGGAGACGTCCGTCCGTGATCGTCCTCGCCCTGCTGGCATCCATCGCCGCCGCGGGAGTCGCCCTCACGATGCTCTTCCTGGCCCACGGTCGACCCGACGACGATCGGGGCGGAGAACGCGCCGACATGGTCCGGTACTTCGGTATGTCGGCGATCGCCGCCCTCGTGTGCGGGGCGATGAACGTCATGGAGACCGCGTGGGACTCGGTCGCCGCCGCGGCCGCCGGGAACGCGACCAACATCGTGGCGGTCGGACTGCTGTGGGCCGGCGCGCGTCGATTGAACGGTCGACGTGCGATCGGCGCCGTGAGCACGGGCGCCGGCGGCATCCTCCTCTTCGGCCTGACCTTCCTCGTCCCCCTGGACGACGCGACTCTCCTCAAGACGGCCGGTCTCGTCGTGTTCTCGGCGCTGTGCGCGCTGGAATGCGCGCGCCCACCGGTCGGGCAGCTGGGCGGGGCCCGGCTCCTCTCCTGGACGTTGAGCCTCTACGCCGCCTACAACCTCGCCCGCCTCACCGTCGCCGCCGCCTTCGGCATGGGGCCGCTGCTTCGGCCCGGGCCGGTATCGGCTGAGACCACGGCGGCCGTGAGCGCGGTCGCGATCGCCCTGGTCTCCGTGGGCGCCGTCTGGGTCGGTCGGCAGCTCGACGACGACCCCGCGCCCGGAACGCGGGCCTTCGCGCGGGGAGCCCTCCGCCGTGAGACCAGTCGCCTGCTCTCGGAGCACGCCATCATCCGCGCGACCCTCGTCCGCGTCCCCGAGATCGACCTGATCCGCGCCGCCCACAGCGGCGAGCGGGGAGAGACGATGCTGCGCACCGTGGCCGCCGCCGCGATGGATGCGGTGCCCGGTGCCGTCACCGGGATGCCGGCGCGCGACACGGTGTTCGTCGTCGCCCCCGCAGCGACGGACGCAGCCGGGGTCGAGGAGTCGCTGCGCAACGCCTTCGCGCGCCGGATGCCGTCGATCGATTACGACGACGTCCCCGATCTCGCCTTCGAGCACCATCTACTCAGAGACGTCGACGACCTCTCGTGGCTCATGGAGAGCCGGCGGTCGCGACCGCGTCGGACGCAGTCCGGAAGCGAGTGAGTCCGACGCGCAGGGTCAGCCCTGGTTCGTCGTCTGTCCCCAGCCGGGCGCGCGTCCGTTCGTGCTCGATGTGCCCGTGCTCTGCCCGTTCGTAGACTGTCCCTCGTCGGCGAAGATCGCGATCGGGAGGTACTGGTAGACGGTCTGCTGGCTGAACGAGGTGTCGGTGTTGGCCGTTCCCTCGACGGCGACGTTCAGCGCGAACTCCAAGGTGATGCCGTAGGTGTCCGTCGGCAGCTGCCGGATCGAGGTGGTCGGCACGAGAAGACCACCCTGGAAGCTGTTCAGAAGCAGTCCCC
This sequence comes from Microbacterium sp. 16-032, assembly GCF_041079455.1. Classification (NCBI taxonomy): domain Bacteria; kingdom Bacillati; phylum Actinomycetota; class Actinomycetes; order Micrococcales; family Microbacteriaceae; genus Microbacterium; species Microbacterium sp. 16-032. Next base: position 291,724 of record NZ_JBFYGQ010000005.1, read on the forward strand.
GGTCGGAGCGCAGGGTGTCGGAGGGAACCAGGGTCCGCGGGTCGGCGCTGAACTGGAAGGGACTCGACACCTGGCCGCTGGTCTGCGCGGTCTGCGAAGTGATCGAGATGGACGAGACGTAGACGCGACGCTTCTGGGCGAGGACGGCCTTCTCGTCCACGCGGTTGTCGACGATGTTGACCGCGAACCCGAGCTGCTTCTCGTTGGTCGCGGTCCACTCCATCGTCCGCTTGGGATCGACCGCCCAGACGTCGAGGCGCAGCTCGAGGCCGTCCGCGACTTCCGACGTCAGACGCACGGACCCGTCGTAGGTGAACTGCGAGTCGAAGGGCTTCGTGCCCGCCGACGACTGCGGCACGGGTGCGGGGACGACCACGGAGGCGTTGCTTCCGGCCTGTCCGGGGAATTGTCCGATGGCGTCGGCGATCTGGCTGCAGCCGGACAGCATCGTCGGGACGACGAGGGCGAGGGCGACGGCGGTTGCGGCTACGCGTGCACGACGGCGAGAGGGCATGCTCACAGGTATCTCCTGAGGAACGAGCGCGAAACGCGCGAGAGGTCGATGATCGACCATCACGCTGCAGGATGCAGGCCTCAGGGGGAGTCTGACCGGGCGACGCGATCGGGATCACGCGCGGCGAGCAGAGACAGGATGGCGCGCAGAAGACTACACCACTCTCTATACACTCGGAGAATGGCATCCTTGAGGAGCGTCCCCCCGGCGGTTCCTCCGGAGGGCATTCCCGACGACGACACGACGAATCCGGGCAGTCGCACGCGTTCGGTGTGGCTCCTGCAGTTGGTGCTGGGCGCGAGTGTGGTCATCACGGTGCTGCTGGTCCAGGCTCTCGAGCCCTCCCTCTTCTCGCTGTGGCCGTTCTCGTCCGGTGTGGGCGTCATCATCGCGCTCACGGCGATCGCCATCGTGGTGCCCTGGCAGAAGTTCCCTCGGTCGGCGGTCGCCGCGATCCCGTTCGGCGACATCATCGGCATCGGTCTGCTGAGCTTCGGAACCGACCTCCGCTTCGGTTACTTCTGGGTCTTCCCCATCATCTGGATCGCCACCCACTTCACCCTCGTCTACCTGATCTCGGCGATCAGCGCGGTCGGCGTCATCATCGTCGTAGATGCCACGGTGAACGCGTCCGGCCCGGTGACGGCGCTCCGACTGATCGTCGTCCTCCTGTCGCTCGCCTTCATCGCCATCACGTCGTTCCTCTCGGCCCGGCAGACGAGGGCGTTCAAGCAGCTGCTGCGACGGCAGGCCAGCCGTCTGCAGGGAACTCTCCAGCGCGTGTCCGGTCAGGAACGGCGCGTCTCGCAGATGCTGAACGGGCTCGACACCGGCATCGCGCGCCTGTCGGTGGACGGCGAGGTGCTCGCCCTGAACGACACCTACGTCGCCCTCTACGGGGTCGAGCGCGACGAACCGCAGCGCCCCGGGTCGGCTGTCGAATACGCGACGCTGAGAGGCGAGCCCCTGCCCGAGGCGGAGCGACCCTTCGCGCGCGCGTCGCGGGGCGAGCAGTTCGACGACGAGCGTGTGTGGCTGTTCGATCCGCACGGGGAGTGGCACGCCCTGTCCGCCTCGACCCGACGACTCATCTCCTCAGACGAGCCCGAGAGCACGCTGCTGATCGTCCACGACATCACCGCACTGATCGAGTCGGAGCGCGCCCGTGAACGCCTCGCCGCCACGGTGTCCCACGAGCTGCGCAACCCGCTGACGGCGATCATCGGACACGCGGATCTCGCCCTCGACGATCCGAACCTGTCCCCCAAGGTCCGGGAGCAGCTCGAGGTGATCGCTGGCGCCGGCGAGCGGATGCAGAAGCTCATCTCCGAGATCCTCGCGACGTCTCGAGGTGTGTTCCGCGAAACCTCCTCCCCCGTCGCCGCCGACGCGAGTCGGATCATCGCGTCGTCGCTGGCGTCGTTCCGCCCCGCGGCCGCAGCGCGTCGGGTGAGCGTCGTGGACGATCTGCCGGAATCGGCCGAGGTCGGAGGAGACGCCTTCCGTCTCCGCCAGGCGTTCGACAACATCCTGAGCAATGCCATCAAGTACACCCCGGCGGGGGGAACGATCCGCATCTCGGGCGAGGTCTCGGAGGAGGACGTGATCCTGAACTTCGCGGACACGGGGATCGGCATCCACCCCGATGACCTCGAGCGCGTCTTCGATCCGTATTTCCGCGCGCAGTCCGTCCGCGAGAGCCCCACACCCGGGACCGGGCTCGGAATGGGCATCATCCGCAGCATCGTCGAGGATCAGGGCGGTTCGCTCTTCCTCGAGAGCGAGCTGGGCGCAGGCACGACGGTCACGGTGATCCTGCCCGCCCGCGCCGAAGCCGGAGCCGCCTGATGCCGTCGGACGTCCTGTCCAATCTCGGTTTGGCGCAGGCGACGGTCGCGACCCTCGGGACCGTGATGATCATCGGGTTGGGCTTCTTGCACCGTCCCTCCCGATCCGCGCTGCTGTGGTCGCTGGCGTTCGTGTTGGCGATGTCGAGCACCTGGGTCTCGGTCACCGGGGCGATCCTCGAGGACGAGACCGTCCGTCGCGCCGGCCTCGGTCTCATGCTGGGGGCCCCCGCCCTCATTTGGTCGGGCTTCCGTGCGCGTCGCGGGGCGCGCGCCCTTCCCTGGGTCGGGGCCGCCCAGGCCGTGGCGACGGCGCTCGTGTTCGTCCTCGTCACCGATCTCAGCGCCTACGGTCTGGTGTTCCGCTTGGCGTTCGTCGGCTCCTCGGTCTTCGCGGGTCTCACCGTGTGGGAGTTGCGTCTCGCCGCCGACCGCCTTGAACGCTTGGCGCTCCCCCTGACGGTCGTCTCGGCCGCCTTCGTGGCGCTGGGGGTCGGGACGCTTATCTCGGGGCTCGCCGCGCCCACGACGCTGGGCGATCTCGAGCTGCCGCGAGTCCTCAACGGGCTGGGGATGCTGATCTTCCTCGTGTGCGCCACGGTCTCACTGCTGTATTTCACCTCGGTCTCCCCGAGTGGCCGACGCGCGGCATCGAGCTGGCCGCACTTCGTCGTCACCGCCACCGACCGCCTGTCTCGCGCGGAGCGCGCGCACGAGGAATCGTGGGCCGTCTTGAGCGTCCGTCTCGACGACCCCGCCCAGCTGCGCAGTGCTGCGGGCGAGAGCGGTTGGCTCAGCCTGGTCGCGCAGTTCGAGGCGATCGTGGCCGATACCTTTCCCGCCGAGGCGGACTTGGGCCGGGAGATCCGCGGCCGCGTGGTGGTCGTCGTCTCCCGTCCGGACTCGGTACTCCGCGAGCACGTGCGCTCCGTCCTCCGCCGGGTCACCGAACTCGACGTCTCCGCCTTCATCGACATCCAGCTCTCCGCGAGCGTCGGATGGGTTCCGGCGGCGACCGGCGGTTACGATCTGACCTCGCTCATCGCCGCAGCGGACGCGGCGGCCGGGGAGGCGACGCGCCACGGCGGCGACCGGTGGGAGCGCGTCAGAGCCTGATCAGCCGCCGGTGCCGGCGTCTCCGCCACCCGCGATCGCCACGGTCAGCGAATCGCTGGCCGTCTGCTTCGCGAACTCGTTCGACGTGGGGGTGGTCTGAACCAAGAACTCGAAGGTGAACTGAAGGGTGACGAATGTCGCCTCCGCCGGAACCTCTCCGACGTTGAACGTCTGCGAGTAGCTGTACGGCGAGAGAACCAGGTAACCCGGAGCATCCGTCTGGTCGCTCTGGGGCGAGAGCGCCGCGAACGACTGCGACGCGTTGCCCGGTACCGCCGTCATCGTTGCCCGCTGCAGGTACACCTTCTGCCCGTCGTTGGGCGTCACCGTCGTCTCCATCGAGAGGTTGACGGGCTTGAGAGCGGTCGCCGTCCAGCGGTCCATCGAGAGCGTGGACCAGTAGTTCACCGTGGCGGCGACGGATCCTGCCGTGAGCGAACGTTGCGTGGACCCGCTCGACAGGTCGTTGCGGACGGGCTGCGGGGCCGTCGTCATCGTGGCCGTGGGCGACGCGGACGCGGGCGCTTGACCGCCACCCTGAGCCCACGGAGGAGCTCCGCACCCGGTGAGACCGAGGACGGCCGTCACCGCCACGGCCGTGACGAAAACCGCTCTGCGGCGACGCGCTGCGAGACGCATGAATCCTCCCCCGGACCTTTCCCCCCAGTGTAGGTGGCGTGGAGGCGGGTACCGCCGACCACAGGTGCTGGCCTCGTTGGCGCCGGGGGCGCGGGGATTCATCGCCGTACCGGTTCACGACGCCGCGAAGCTGTGGCCCTGCGTCACCTCTGCGGTGATGAGGATGGGCAGGTGGTCGCTGAGCCCCTGGGGCAGCGTCTTGATGTGCGCGATGTCGAACCCGATCGACGTCGCGAAGTCGTAGTGGCCCCGGAAGAAGCGGTAGCGGGTGTAGGTGCGGGCATCGCTGAGGGTGAGCTCGTACCCCTGGTCTCGCACTTTCTGCCCCAGGTTCTCTTTGAACACCGGGTAGTTGTAGTCGCCCACCATCAGCGCGGGCAGACCGGGGCCGAGGTTCTGCAACTCGGCCAGAGCGGTGCGGATCTGGTGGCGGCGCAGGGAGTTGAGCGCGGTCAGCGGCGCCGCGTGGAACGACGCGACGATGACGTCGCGCCCGCCGTCGATGTCGCGCAACCGCACGCCCAGCATGCGCTCCTCCGCGGGCTTGAGGACGTAGTCGTGCAGGGACTTCTTCAGCCCGATGGCACGGACCTCTTCGGCGCGGAAGGTGTTCTCGCGGTAGTAGACGGCGAGACCTAGGCGGTTGCGCTGAGTCGCCTCCGCGAGCCGGAGACCGCCGATGTGCTCGGGGATGTCGGTGGAGTCGCACTCCTGCAGGCAGAGCACGTCGACCTCGTGCGTGTCGACGAGGGCGACGAGCTCACCGGCGGCGCGGTGCTTGTTGAGGTTGTACGAGATGACCTTCATGGCCCACACAGCATACGACCGGCGTCGAAGAGCGGGGCGAGGGTTGCGCTCACGCCGCCCGAGGCGGATTCAGGATGCCGCGTCGTCGGCGTCGCGACGGTTGCGCGTCTGCTCGGCCCGCGCGGCGAGTAGGTCATCGGCGGGGTAGCCGACCTCGGCAAGCACGAGACCGCGGGCTGCCAGCACCTTGGTCTCTGGAATGCGCAGGCGCGCGTCCCGGATGGCGACGACGTCGTCGACTCCGATCCGCCCCTCCCCCACGGCGACGCACGCGCCGACGAGGGCGCGCACCATGCTGTGGCAGAAGGCGTCCGCGCGCACGTTGGCGACCAGCACACCGTCGTCACCGCGCCGCCAGTCGTATTCGAGCAGGGTCCGGATCGTCGTGGCCTCCTCGCGCGCTTTGCAGTACGCGGCGAAGTCGTGAAGTCCGATCAAGCGCCCCGCGGCGGCATCCATCGCCTCGACGTCGAGCGTGCTTCGCAGTGTGGTCGTCCGCAGCCGGTCGAGGGGGTCGTAGCCGGTCGTCGCGTCGGCCAGACGGTAGCTGTACCGGCGCCAGACGGCCGAGAATCGTGCGTCGAACCCTTCGGGGGCGATCGACGTGCGACTCACCGTCACGTCGGGATACGCACCGAGGACTCCCCGCACGCGGCCGGCGAGGGCGGCGACGGCATCCCCCTCGTCGTTGTCACGCCTGCGGCGGGGCAGACGGGCCGCCTGCTCCTCGTCGAGGTCGAGATGCGCGACCTGCCCGCTCGCGTGCACACCTGCATCGGTGCGCCCGGCCACGATCAGTCGCGGTGAGCCCCCGACGATGCGCTCGAGCGCGGTCTCGAGATCGCCCTGCACCGTGCGCAGCCCGGGCTGGCGGGCCCAGCCACGGAAATGCGAGCCGTCGTAGGCGATGTCGAGACGGATGCGCACGCCTCCAGCCTACGAGCGCCGAGGGGCGCTCGCGAACGCGAGCGGGCGACAACCGTGCGCGAACGACGAAGCCCCCACCCTGATCGGGTGGGGGCCTCGTACGAGCGAGAAGGCTCAGGCCTTGGCGTCGTCCTGGACGGCGTCGTCGGCGGCGGCCTCGGCGGCAGCGCCCTCCTCGGGCGACTCGGCGCCGGCCTCGGCGGCCTCGTCGTTCGAGGTCTCCTCAGCAGCGGTCTCGTCGGCGGTGGGCTCCTCGGCGGCGGCCGGGGCGGCAGCGGCGGCGGGGGCCGCAGCGGCCTTGTTCGACGCCTTCTTCGCGACGGGCTCGAGCACGAGCTCGATCACGGCCATGGGGGCGTTGTCGCCCTTGCGGTTGCCGACCTTGGTGATGCGGGTGTAGCCGCCGTCACGCTCGGCCACCAGGGGCGCGATCTCGGTGAAGAGGGTGTGCACGACCTCTTTGTCGCCGATGACGCTCAGCACGCGACGACGCGCGTGGAGGTCGCCACGCTTGGCGAAGGTGATGAGGCGCTCAGCGAGCGGGCGGAGGCGCTTGGCCTTCGTCTCGGTCGTCTTGATCGACTTGTGCGTGTAGAGGGCTGCCGCGAGGTTCGCGAGAAGCAGACGCTCGTGGGCCGGGCCGCCTCCGAGGCGGGGACCCTTCGTGGGCTTGGGCATGTCTTATTACTCCAGGAGAAGGTTCGGTCGGGTCCGACGGGGTCAGACGGTTTCTTCGTCGTAGCCGCTGTAGAACTGAGCGCCGTCGAAACCGGGCACCGAGTCCTTGAGCGACAGGCCGAGGGAGGTGAGCTTGTCGCGCACCTCGTCGACCGACTTCTGACCGAAGTTGCGGATGTTCATCAGCTGCGTCTCGGAAAGGGCGACCAGCTCCGAAACGGTGTTGATTCCCTCGCGCTTGAGGCAGTTGTACGAGCGGACCGACAGATCGAGGTCTTCGATCGGCATCGACAGCTCGTTCGAGAGGACGGTCTCGACCGGCGCGGGGCCGATCTCGATGCCCTCGGCCTCGACGTTCAGCTCGCGGGCGAGGCCGAAGAGCTCGACGAGGGTACGACCGGCGGAGGCCACGGCATCGCGCGGGGCGATGGAGGCCTTCGACTCGACGTCCAGCACCAGCTTGTCGAAGTCGGTTCGCTCACCCGCACGGGTGGCGTCGACGCGGTAGCTGACCTTGAGCACGGGCGAGTAGATCGAGTCGATCGGGATCTGACCGGCCTCGGCGTACTCGTTGCGGTTCTGGGTCGCCGAGACGTAGCCGCGGCCACGCTCGATCGTCAGTTCGAGCTCGAACTTGGCGGTGTCGTTGAGCGTCGCGATGACCAACTCGGGGTTGTGCACCTCGACACCCGCGGGAGCGGAGATGTCGGCGGCGGTGACCTCACCGGCGCCGGTCTTGCGCAGGTACGCCGTGATGGGCTCGTCGCGCTCGCTCGAGACGACCAGCTGCTTAATGTTCAGGATGATCTCGGTGACGTCTTCCTTCACGCCCGGGATGGTGCTGAACTCGTGCAGGACGCCGTCGATGCGGATGCTCGTGACGGCCGCGCCGGGGATCGACGACAGGAGGCTGCGACGCAGCGCGTTGCCGATCGTGTAACCGAAGCCGGGCTCCAGCGGCTCGATGACGAAACGGCTGCGGAACTCCCCGATCTTCTCCTCGGTCAGAGTGGGACGCTGTGCGATGAGCACTATGTGTTCCTTTCGATCACGTGCCCGCTATATGACACGTGTAATGGGGTGAGGTGTTGAGTTGTACTCGCGGGATGCCAAGTGACCTCGACGGTCGCTCGGGGCATCCGGAAGTCTGAATCGCGCGGGAGCGCGGCGTTCCCGGGGAGTGACGAGCACTCCCCGGGAACGAAACGCATCAGACGCGGCGACGCTTGGGCGGACGGCAGCCGTTGTGGGCCTGCGGCGTCACGTCCTGGATCGAGCCGACCTCGAGGCCGGCCGCGGTGAGCGAACGGATCGCGGTCTCACGACCCGAACCCGGACCCTTCACGAAGACGTCGACCTTCTTGACGCCGTGCTCCTGCGCCTGGCGAGCGGCCGACTCCGCGGCCATGCCGGCGGCGTAGGGCGTCGACTTGCGCGAGCCCTTGAACCCGACACCGCCGGACGAAGCCCAGCTGATGACGGCACCCGAGGGGTCGGTGATCGAAACGATGGTGTTGTTGAACGTCGACTTGATGTGGGCCTGACCCACGGCGATGTTCTTCTTTTCCTTGCGGCGCGGCTTGCGCGCGGCGGACTTGGCCTGTGCCATGTGCGTTCTCCTGAATCCTGACGCTCAGCCCGCGGCTTAGCGCGCCTTCTTCTTGCCGGCGACGGTGCGCTTGGGACCCTTGCGGGTACGCGCGTTCGTCTTCGTGCGCTGACCGCGCACCGGGAGGCCGCGGCGGTGGCGCAGGCCCTCGTAGGAACCGATCTCGACCTTGCGGCGGATGTCGGCGGCGACCTCGCGACGGAGGTCACCCTCCACCTTGTAGGTGCCTTCGATGTGGTCGCGCAGAGCGACCAGCTGGTCGTCGGTGAGGTCCTTGACGCGGATGTCCTGGCTGATGTCCGTTGCGTTCAGGATCTCGACGGAGCGGGTGCGACCCACGCCGTAGATGTAAGTAAGTGCGATCACCACGCGCTTGTCGCGCGGGATGTCGACGCCGGCGAGACGTGCCATGCGGCTCTCCTCAGAGTGTCGTGGAGGTGTGGAGCAGGATCGGTGCTCGGGCCTCCGACCCGAGGTGTCCCCCATCCGCCTTCGCGGACGGGATCTGATCCTGCCGTTGTGTATTCAGTTGGAAAAGGTGTCGAGCTGGAAGCTCAGCCCTGGCGCTGCTTGTGGCGCGGGTTGCTCTTGCAGATCACCATCACGCGCCCGTGACGACGGATCACCTTGCAGTGGTCGCAGATGGGCTTGACGGAGGGGTTGACCTTCATGATGTTCCTGATTTCGCTGTCTTCGAGACCGCGGAAGCGGCTCGTTACTTCTCGGCCGGACTCAGCGGTAGCGGTAGACGATACGACCACGGGTGAGGTCGTAGGGGCTCAGTTCGACGACGACGCGGTCCTCCGGGATGATGCGGATGTAGTTCTGCCGCATCTTGCCCGAGATGGTCGCGAGCACTTTGTGCCCGTTCGTCAGCTCGACACGGAACATCGCGTTGGGCAGTGCTTCGGACACCGTGCCCTCGATCTCGATGACACCGTCTTTCTTCGCCATAAACTCGCTCACGCTCAGTTGCAGACCGGCCGGTCTGCGGTGGATGGGGATTCGGTGCTTCGACACGCCAATGAAGGCGCAACGCACCAAAGATCAAGCATACGTGGTATCGCCTGACCCGGCAACTCGCCGGGAGTGTCGTCAGCCGTTGAGGCGGGCGACGATGTCCTTCTGCGGGTCGCCGGACAGGTCGGTCTGGTTCTGCAGGACGGTGCCGTTGACGGCGATCGTCGGCGTGGCCACACTGGTCGCGTTCGGCTGCAACGGGGTCTTCTGCGTCATCGCCGTCACGAACTTGGTGTACGTGCCCGACGTGATGCAAGAGGACACGGCATCCGATGCTCCCGCTGACGTCGCGATCGAGGCGAGGGTCGCGTCATCGAGGCCCGCGGTGTTCTCCTTGGGCTGCTGGGCGTAGAGCGCCTTCACGAACGCCGGGATGTTCGCGGAGTTGTCCACCGCGACGCAGTACGCGGCGTTGGCCGCACGCGTCGAGTACTGGGTGCCCTGCGAGAGACGGTCGAGGATGGCGATCGGGTGGATCTTCAGCGTGATCGTGCTGTCGTCGACGAGCTGTTGCAGGGTCGGGCCGTACGCCTGCTCGAACGAGTTGCACACGGGGCACATGAAGTCGATGTAGGTGTCGACGGTCTTCTCACCCGATCCGACGGAGATCGCACCGGTCTCGGTGTCGACCGCGGAGGCCTGCGGCAGCGTGCCGGGCGAGGTCGCCTGGCTGTTGGCGAACCACACCACTCCCCCGACGATCAGGACCACGACCAGAGCGGCGGCGGTCACCCCGATCGCGAACCAGTTGGTGGTCTTCCGCGCGGCGGCCATCATCATCAGTCGATCTCCTTCGGCACCACACCGAACGGCGCCAGTTTCTCGGCACCGCCGTCATGCGCGGTGAGGACCCAGATGCCTCCATCATGCACGGCGACACTATGTTCCCAATGGGAGCCGGCCGTGCCGTCGACGGTCGAGACGGTCCACCCGTCGTCCTCGGTGAACGTCTCCTGGTCGCCGATGACGACCATGGGCTCGATCGCGACGGCCAGGCCGGGGCGCACCTCGGGTCCGCGGTCCGGAACCGCGTAGTTGAAGATGCTCGGCGACTCGTGCATCTTGCGGCCGATGCCGTGACCCACGTAATCGCGCAGGATGCCGTAGCCCCCCGCGGGCGCGTGCTCCTGGATGTACTGCTCGATGGCCGCGCCGACCTCGGCGAGGTGGCTGGCGCGGCTGAGCGCCGCGATCCCCGCCCACAGCGATCCCTCGGTCACCTCGGACAGTCGCCGACGCGGTGCCACGAGTTCTTCGGGCGCCTCTCCCGGCACGATCATCGTGAAAGCGGAATCGCCGTTCCATCCGCGGAACTCCGCTCCCGCGTCGATCGAGAGGATGTCACCCGCCTGCAGAGGACGATCGTTCGGGATGCCGTGGACCACCTCCTCGTTCACGGAGGCGCAGATGGTGTGCCGATAGCCGCGCACCATCTGGAAGTTGGACACCGCTCCGCGCGCCGTGATCAGCGAGGACGCCGCCGCATCGAGCTCGAGCGTCGTGACGCCCGGCGCGATCAGTGCGCGGACGGCATCCAGTGCATCGGCGGTGATGAGTCCGGGTTCGACCATCGACCGCAGCTGCGCGGGCTTCTTGTAGATCGAGGAGCGCAACCCCACGTCAGGCGGCCGGGGTCGCGGCGATGCCGCGCGCTTCGAGAGCAGCGAAGATCCGGGCCGTGACCTCGTCGAGGCTGCCCACCCCGTCGATCTCGTCCACGATGCCGCGCGTGCCGTAGACATCGAGAATGGGGGCCGTCTCGCGCTCGTAGATCCCCAGACGGGTCGCGATCGCCTCTTCGGTGTCGTCGGCGCGGCCCTGCTCGGCGGCGCGGGCGGTGAGACGCGACAGCGACTCCTCTCGGGGCACCACGAGCGCGATCACGGCATCGAGGGACTCGCCGCGGCCCTCGAGGAACTCGTCGAGGTGCATGACCTGCGCGAGGTTGCGGGGGTACCCGTCGAGGAGGAATCCCTCGGCGGCGTCGTCCTGCGCCAGACGGTCGCGTACGACGGCGCTGGTCAGCTCGTCGGGAACGAGGTCGCCCCCATCGATGATGGACTTCACCTGTAGGCCGAGCTCCGTGCCGTCCTTGACGTTGGCGCGGAACACGTCACCCGTGGAGACGACCGGGATGCCGAGGGCGTCGCCGACGCGGACGCCCTGGGTTCCCTTGCCCGAGCCCTGCGGCCCGACGATCAGAAGGCGAGCGGTCATCGCAGCAGCCCTTCGTAGTGGCGCTGCTGAAGCTGCGCGTCGATCTGCTTCACCGTCTCGAGGCCGACACCCACGATGATGAGGATCGAGGCTCCGCCGAAGGGGAAGTTCTGGTTGGCGCCTACCGTGGCCAGCGCCACCAGAGGCAGCAGCGCGATCAGACCGAGGTAGATCGAGCCCGGCAGCGTGATGCGGGTGAGCACGTAGTCGAGGTACTCGGCGGTGGGGCGACCGGCACGGATGCCCGGGATGAACCCGCCGTACTTCTTCATGTTGTCGGCGACGTCGACCGGGTTGAACGTGATCGCCACGTAGAAGTACGCGAAGCCGATGATCAGGAGGAAGTACACGAGCATGTACAGCGGGTGGTCGCCACGCGTCAGGTACTGGGAGATCCAGGTCACCCACGGGGCCGGCTCCTGGCCCGCCTGCGGCTGGTTGAACTGGGCGATGAGCGCCGGGATGTACAGCAGCGACGAGGCGAAGATGACCGGCACGACACCGGCCATGTTGACCTTGATCGGGATGTACGTGTTCGTGCCGCCGTAGGTGCGGCGTCCGACCATGCGTTTGGCGTACTGCACCGGGATTCGACGCTGCGACTGTTCGACGAACACCACGAGGGCGACGATCACGATGCTGACGGCGAGCACGAGGAGGAAGACCTCGACGCCGCGGGCGTTGAGGATCGAGATCATCGCGCCGGGGAACGTGGCGGCGATCGAGGTGAAGATGAGGATCGACATGCCGTTGCCGACGCCGCGCTCGGTGACGAGCTCGGCGAACCACATGACCAGGCCGGTGCCGGCGGTCATCGTGATGATCATGAGCAGCTGCGCCCACCAGATGTCATTGGTGAGGAGCTGCTGGCACTCGGGCACACCGGCGGAGCCGAAGAGCTGGCCCGAGCGCGCCACCGTGACGAGCGTCGTCGACTGCAGAAGAGCGAGCGCGATCGTGAGGTAGCGGGTGTACTGCGTGAGCTTGGCCTGACCCGCCTGGCCCTCTTTGTAGAGGGTCTCGAAGTGCGGGATGACCACGCGCAGCAGCTGCACGATGATGGTCGCCGTGATGTACGGCATCACCCCGAGGGCGAAGATCGACAGCTGCAGCAGAGCGCCACCGGAGAACAGGTTGACCAGGGAGAGCAGACCCTCGGTACCACCCGACTGGTTCAGACACTGCTGAACGTTCGGGAAGTCGACGAAGGGCGTCGGCACGTGGGCACCCAGCCGGTAGATGGCGATGATGCCCAGCGTGAAGGCGATCTTCCGCCTCAGGTCGGGCGTGCGGAAAACCCGCGCGATGGCGCTGAACAAGGGAGATTCCTCCAGAACGATCTCGGCACGCGACGGGGCGCACACCAAATCAGACTAACCCAGAAGGGGCCGACGGCCGTAAGGCCGCCGGCCCCTCCAGGGTCGGGCGTCAGTTGACGGAGCCGCCAGCGGCGACGATCTTCTGCTCAGCGGAGCCGGAGACCTTGTCGACCGAAACGGTCAGCGCGACCGAGACGTCGCCGGTGCCGAGCACCTTGACCTTCTCGTTCTTGCGGACGGCGCCCTTGGCCACCAGGTCGGCGACGGTCACGTCGCCACCCTGCGGGTAGAGCTCGCCGAGCTTGTCCAGGTTCACGACCTGGTACTCGACACGGAACGGGTTCTTGAAGCCGCGGAGCTTCGGGGTGCGCATGTGCAGCGGCATCTGCCCACCCTCGAAGCCGACCTTGACCTGGTAACGGGCCTTGGTTCCCTTGGTACCGCGACCCGACGTCTTACCCTTCGAGCCCTCACCGCGACCCACACGGGTCTTGGCGGTGCGGGCGCCCGGGACGGGACGCAGGTGGTGGACCTTGAGCACGCCGGGGCGCGCCGCGGGGGCTTCCTTCTTCTCGGCCGTCTTACGAGCCGATGCCTTCTTCGGGGCGTCGACCGTGGCGGTCTCGTCCTTCTTGGCAGCCATTAGTCGATCTCCTCAACCTTGACGAGGTGGGCGACGGTCTTGACGTAACCGCGCGTCTGCGCGTCGTCGGGACGGACGACCGAGTCGCCGATCCGCTTGAGACCGAGCGAACGCAGCGTGTCACGCTGGTTCTGCTTCTCGCTCACCTTGGACTTGATCTGCGTGACCTTCAGACGCTCGGCCATCAGGCACCTACCTTCTGAGCGGCGGCCTCGGCGCGCACGAGGCGGGCCGGGGCGACCTGGTCGAACTCCAGGCCACGGCGGGCGGCCACGGCGCGGGGCTCCTCGAGCGACTTCAGCGCCTCGACGGTCGCGTGCACGATGTTGATCGTGTTCGACGAGCCGAGCGACTTCGAGAGGACATCGTGGATGCCGGCGCACTCGAGGACGGCGCGGACGGGACCACCGGCAATAACACCGGTACCGGCAGCGGCGGGGCGCAGGAGCACCACACCGGCAGCGGCCTCACCCTGGACGGGGTGGGGAATGGTCGAGCCCGAGCGGGGGACGCGGAAGAAGTTGCGCTTGGCCTCTTCGACACCCTTCGAGATGGCGAGGGGGACTTCGCGGGCCTTGCCGTAACCGACACCCACGACGCCGTTGCCATCGCCCACGACGACGAGCGCCGTGAAGCTGAAGCGACGGCCACCCTTGACCACCTTCGACACGCGGTTGATCGTCACGACGCGCTCGAGGAACTGGCTCTCGTTGCGGTCGCGCGAACCACGGTCGCGCTGGTTGGTGTTGCGCTCGCGACCACCGCGACGCGGCTCGCGCTCACGCTCGGCGGGGGCCTGAGCCGCAGCCGCACCCTCAGCCGGTGCAGTCTGCTCGGTCACTTCGGTCTCCTTGTTGTCACTCACAGGTTCAGCCCTCCTTCGCGAGCTCCGTCGGCGATCGCGGCGACACGACCGGCGTAACGGTTACCGCCGCGGTCGAACACGACGTCGGACACGCCGGCGGCCTTCGCACGCTCGGCGACGAGCTCGCCGACCTTGCGGGCCTTGGCGGTCTTGTCACCGTCGAAGCCGCGCAGGTCGGTCTCGAGGGTGGAGGCGGAGGCCACGGTGTGGCCCTTGCTGTCGTCCACGACCTGGACGAAGACGTGGCGAGCGGAACGCGTCACCACGAGGCGGGGGCGCAGCTCGGTACCGACGATCTTCTTGCGAAGACGAAGGTGGCGACGCGAGCGAGCGACGGACTTTGTCTTGACAGCCATGGCTACTTACCACTCTTTCCGGCCTTGCGGCGCACGACCTCGCCCGCGTACCGCACACCCTTGCCCTTGTAGGGCTCGGGCTTGCGGATCTTGCGGATGTTGGCGGCGGCCTCGCCGACGGCCTGCTTGTCGATGCCGCTCACGGTGACCTTGTTGTTGCCTTCGACCGTGAGGGTGATGCCGGCGGGCGGGTCGATCAGGACGGGGTGCGAGAAGCCGAGGGCGAACTCGATCGAGCTCCCCTTCTGCGCCACGCGGTAACCCGTACCGACGACCTCGAGGCCCTTGGTGTAGCCCTCGGTGACACCGATGATGTTGTTGTTGATGAGAGTGCGGGTCAGGCCGTGGAGCGACCGCGACTCGCGCTCGTCGTCCGGACGCGTGACGAGAACCTGGTTCTCTTCGACCGCGACCTCGAGGGGCTGGGCAACGGTGAGCGCGAGCTCGCCCTTGGGGCCCTTGACGGAGACCTCCCGGCCGTTCACCGAAACGGTGACACCGGCGGGGATGTCGATGGGAAGACGTCCAATACGCGACATGTCAGATCACCACACGTAGGCGAGAACTTCTCCGCCCACGCCCTTCTGCTCGGCCTGACGGTCGGTGAGGAGACCGGAGGAGGTGGACAGGATGGCGACGCCGAGGCCACCGAGGACCGTGGGGACCTCGGTCGACTTCGCGTACACGCGGAGGCCGGGCTTCGACACGCGCTTGATGCCGGCGATCGACCGCTCGCGGTTCGGGCCGTACTTCAGCGTCATGTTGAGGGTCTGGCCGACGCGAGCGTCTTCGACGCTCCAGTCGGCGATGTAACCCTCCTGCTTGAGGATGGCGGCGATGTTCGTCTTGAGCTTGGAGCTCGGCATCGACACGGAGTCGTGGTGCGCCGAGTTCGCGTTGCGCAGACGGGTCAGCATGTCTGCGACCGGGTCTGTCATCGTCATGTGTTGCTTCTTTCGATCATGAGGTTTCGACTGCCGTTACGCGACAGTCGACCTTCTATGAGGGGCCCCCGGAAACCCGGGGGCCCGAGGTGTCAGGCCTGCGCGTCGGCCGACTGGAAGGGGAAGCCGAGCTGGCGGAGCAGCGAGCGACCCTCGTCGTCGGTCTTGGCGGTGGTGACGATGGTGATGTCGAAACCACGCACGCGGTCGATGCGGTCCTGATCGATCTCGTGGAACACGGACTGCTCCTGGAGACCGAAGGTGTAGTTGCCGTTGCCGTCGAACTGCTTGGCCGACAGTCCGCGGAAGTCGCGGATGCGGGGCAGGGCGAGGTTGACGAGGCGGTCCACGAACTCCCACGCACGGTCGCCACGGAGGGTGACGTGCGCACCGATGGCCTGGCCCTCGCGCAGCTTGAACTGCGCGATGGACTTGCGGGCCTTGGTGACGATGGGCTTCTGACCGGTGATCTTGGTGAGGTCGTCGACCGCACCATCGATCACCTTGCTGTCACGAGCCGCCTCACCGACACCGGTGTTCACGACGACCTTGACCAGACCGGGGATCTGCATGACGTTCTCGTAGCCGAACTCGTCCTGCAGCGCCTTCTTGATCTCGGCGTTGTACTTCTGCTTCAGGCGGGGCTGGATCTTGCCAGCCGCCGCGGCAGTCGAGGTGCTCATGTTCAGAGGTCCTTGCCTGACTTCTTCGCGAAGCGCACGCGGACGGTGCGCTTGACGCCGTCCTTCACCTGCTCCTCGACCCGGCGACCGACACGGGTCGGCTTCTTGGTCGAGGGATCGACGATCGCGACGTTGGAGATGTGGATCGGAGCTTCGAAGGTCTCGATGCCGCCGGTCTTGGTGCCGCGCTGGGACTGACCCACGCGGTTGTGCTTGGTGACGTAGTTCACGCCCTCGACGATGACGCGGTTCTGCTCGACGAGGACCTCGAGGACCTTGCCCTGCTTACCGCGGTCGCCGCCGCGCTCGGGCTTGGCGCCCGAGATGACCTGAACCAGGTCGCCCTTTTTGATTTTCGCCATGATCAGATGACCTCCGGGGCGAGCGAGACGATCTTCATGAACTTCTTGTCGCGAAGCTCACGGCCGACCGGTCCGAAGATACGGGTGCCGCGGGGCTCCCCGTCGTTCTTCAGGATCACGGCGGCGTTCTCGTCGAACTTGATGTACGAGCCGTCGGGACGGCGGGTCTGCTTGACGACACGGACGACGACGGCCTTGACCACGTCGCCCTTCTTGACGTTTCCACCGGGGATCGCGTCCTTGACCGTGGCGACGATGACGTCACCGAGGCCGGCGTAGCGACGGTTGGAGCCGCCGAGCACGCGAATGGTGAGCAGCTCCTTGGCGCCGGTGTTGTCGGCGACCTTCAGCCGGGATTCGTTCTGAATCACTTTTTACTCCTTGGATTCCAAGTAAGCCGCGAGGCTTACTTGGCCTTCTCGAGGATCTCGACCAGGCGCCAGCGCTTGGTGGCGCTCAGCGGACGGGTCTCGTTGATGACGACGAGGTCGCCGATGCCCGCCGAGTTGGACTCGTCGTGCGCCTTGACCTTCGAGGTGCGGCGGATGACCTTGCCGTAGAGCGGGTGCTTCACACGGTCCTCGACCTCGACGACGATGGTCTTGTCCATCTTGTCGCTGACGACGTAGCCACGACGCGCCTTGCGGTAACCGCGGGCGTTCTCGTCGCGAACGTCGTTCTCGGAGTGCTCGTGACCGGGGACCTGCGCCTCGGCCTTCTTCGCGGTAGCCATTACTCCGCCTCTTCCTTCGCGGCGTCGTCAGCGGAGTCCGCCTTCTTCGCCTTGCTCTTCTTCGCCTTCGTCGCCTCGACCGGGGCCGGGGTGGCGCGGATGCCGAGCTCGCGCTCACGGATCACGGTGTACAGACGCGCGATGTCGCGCTTGACTGCACGGATGCGACCGTGGCTCTCGAGCTGGCCGGTGGCCGACTGGAAGCGCAGGTTGAACAACTCTTCCTTGGCCTTACGCAGCTCCTCGACGAGGCGCTGGTCTTCGAACGTGTCGAGCTCGCTCGGGGCGAGCTGCTTGGTGCCGATCGCCATTACGCGTCGCCCTCCTCGCGCTTGATGATGCGTGCCTTCAGGGGCAGCTTGTGAATTGCTCGGGTCAGAGCTTCGCGAGCGAGCTGCTCGTCGACGCCCGCGACCTCGAAGAGGACGCGGCCCGGCTTGACGTTCGCAACCCACCACTCGGGGGAACCCTTACCCGAACCCATGCGGGTTTCGGCGGGCTTCTTCGTGAGGGGGCGGTCGGGGTAGATGTTGATCCACACCTTTCCACCGCGCTTGATGTGACGCGTCATGGCGATACGAGCGGACTCGATCTGACGGTTGGTCACGTAAGCGGGGGTCAGCGCCTGGATCCCGAACTCACCGAACGACACCTGGGTGCCACCGGTGGCCTGGCCCGAACGGCCGGGGTGGTGCTGCTTGCGGTACTTGACCTTGCGGGGGATGAGCATTACGCCGACGCTCCTTCTGCCACGGGGGCCTCGTTACGAGGGCCACGACGACGGTCGCCGCCGCGGTCGTCACGACCGCGGGACTTGGGCGCGTTGGCCTGCTCGCGGGCGAGCTCCTTGTTGGTGAGGTCGCCCTTGTAGATCCAGACCTTCACGCCGATGCGGCCGAAGGTGGTCTTGGCCTCGTAGAAGCCGTAGTCGATGTTCGCGCGCAGGGTGTGCAGGGGCACACGGCCTTCGCGGTAGAACTCCGAGCGGCTCATCTCGGCGCCGCCGAGGCGGCCCGACACCTGGATGCGGACACCCTTGGCACCGGCACGCTGCGCGCCCTGGAGACCCTTGCGCATCGCGCGACGGAACGCCACGCGAGCGGTGAGCTGCTCCGCGACACCCTGAGCGACCAGCTGAGCGTCGGCCTCGGGGTTCTTGACCTCGAGGATGTTCAGCTGGATCTGCTTTCCGGTGAGCTTCTCGAGGTCGGCACGGATGCGCTCGGCCTCGGCGCCGCGGCGACCGATCACGATGCCCGGACGGGCGGTGTGGATGTCGACGCGGACACGGTCACGCGTGCGCTCGATCTCGATGTTGCTGACACCGGCGCGGTCGAGCGAGGTGGTCAGCAGGCGACGGATCTTGATGTCCTCGGCGAGGTAGTCGGCGTAACGCTGACCGGCCTTCGTCGAGTCCGAGAACCACCGCGACACGTGGTCGGTCGTGATGCCGAGGCGGAAGCCGTACGGGTTGACTTTCTGTCCCATTACTTGCTCGCCTTCTTGTTGGCGCGAGCCGGGGCCGCTTCAGCGGTCTCGGGCGTCGCGAGCACGACCGTGATGTGGCTCGTGCGCTTCTTGATCTGGAAGGCGCGACCCTGAGCGCGGGGCTGGAAACGCTTGAGCGTCGTGCCCTCGTCGACGTACGCGTTCTTCACGTACAGGTCGGCGTCATCCAGGTACTCGTTCGTCTTGTCGGCCGTGACGCGAGCGTTCGCGATGGCCGAGGCGACGAGCTTGTAGATCGGCTCGCTCGCGCCCTGCGGCGCGAACTTCAGGATCGCGAGGGCCTCTTCGGCCTGCTTGCCCTTGATGAGGGCGACGACGCGACGAGCCTTCTGAGGGGTCACGCGGATGTGTCGCACACGTGCGATGGACTCCACCATTTCTCTCTCCTCCTCGGTCGCCTTAGCGGCGACGGCCCTTCTTGTCGTCCTTCACGTGGCCGCGGAAGGTGCGGGTGGGCGAGAACTCGCCCAGCTTGTGGCCGACCATGGTCTCGGTCACGAACACGGGGATGTGCTTGCGACCGTCGTGCACGGCGATGGTGTGTCCCAGCATGGCGGGGATGATCATCGAACGGCGCGACCAGGTCTTGATGACGTTCTTCGAACCGGCTTCGTTCTGCGAGACGACCTTGCGAAGCAGGTGCTCGTCGACGAAGGGGCCCTTCTTAAGGCTGCGAGGCATCTTCCTCTACTCCTACTTGCGCTTCTTGCCGGCGGTGCGACGGCGGACGATGAGCTTGTCGCTCTCCTTGTTCGCGTGGCGGGTGCGGCCCTCGGCCTTACCCCACGGCGACACAGGGTGACGACCACCGGAGGTCTTACCCTCACCACCACCGTGCGGGTGGTCGACCGGGTTCATAGCGACACCACGCACGGTCGGGCGGACGCCCTTCCAGCGCATGCGGCCGGCCTTGCCCCAGTTGATGTTCGACTGCTCGGCGTTGCCGACCTCGCCGATCGTCGCGCGGCAGCGGACGTCGACGTTGCGGATCTCGCCGGAGGGCAGACGCAGCTGCGCGTAGGGGCCGTCCTTCGCGACCAGACGCACGGAGGCGCCGGCCGAACGGGCCATCTTCGCGCCGCCACCGGGACGGAGCTCGATCGCGTGGATCACGGTACCGGTGGGGATGTTGCGCAGCGGCAGGTTGTTGCCGGGCTTGATGTCAGCACCGGCACCCGACTCGACGACGTCGCCCTGCGACAGCTTCGCCGGAGCGAGGATGTAGCGCTTCTCACCGTCGGCGTAGTGCAGCAGCGCGATGCGCGCGGTGCGGTTGGGGTCGTACTCGATGTGAGCGACCTTGGCGTCGATGCCGTCCTTGTCGTTACGACGGAAGTCGATCAGACGGTACTGACGCTTGTGTCCACCACCGATGTGGCGGGTCGTGATGCGGCCCTGGTTGTTGCGGCCACCGGTCTTCGACAGCGGGCGCAGCAGCGACTTCTCAGGCGTCGATCGGGTGATCTCGGCGAAGTCGGCCACCGACGAGCCGCGGCGACCGGGGGTCGTGGGCTTGTACTTGCGAATAGCCATTGTTCTTGTCCTCTATCCCGACCGTCAGCCGACAGACGTGAAGATGTCGATGGTGCCCGACTTGAGCGACACGATGGCGCGCTTGGTGTCCTTGCGCTTGCCGATGCCGAAGCGGGTGCGACGGGCCTTGCCGACGCGGTTGATCGTGTTGACCGAGGCCACCTTGACGCCGAAGATCTTCTCGATGGCGAGCTTGATCTCGGTCTTCGACGAACGGGGGTCCACCAGGAAGGTGTACTTGCCCTCGTCGATGAGCGAGTAGCTCTTCTCCGAGACGACCGGCTTCAGGATGATGTCGCGCGGGTCCTTGTTGACGGTGGTCATGCCGAGACCTCCTCGGTGGCTGCGGACTTCGACGCGACGAACGCGTCGTAGGCGGCCTTGGTGAAGACGATGTCGTCGGAGACGATCACGTCGTAGGTGTTCAGCTGGCCGACGGTCAGCACGTGGACGTACGCGAGGTTGCGGACGCTCTTGATCGTCAGCTCGTCGTCGCGGTCGATGACCACGAGGACGTTCTTGACGGCACCGAAGGCCTTCAGCGCGGCGGCAGCGGCCTTGGTCGAGGGGGCACCCTCGATGGCGAAGCTGTCGACGATGTGCAGACGCTGCCCACGAGCACGGTCGCTGAGCGCACCCAGGAGGGCGGCCGCGATCATCTTCTTGGGGGTGCGCTGGCTGTAGTCGCGGGGCTTGGGGCCGTGGACGACGCCACCACCGGTCATGTGCGGCGCGCGGATCGAGCCCTGGCGGGCGTTACCCGTGCCCTTCTGCTTGAAGGGCTTGCGACCGGCACCGGAGACCTCGCCACGACGCTTGGTCGAGTGCGTGCCCTGGCGAGCCGCAGCGCGCTGCGCCACGACGACCTGGTGGATCAGCGGGATGTTCGTCTTGACGTCGAAGAGCGCGGCGGGCAGCTCGACAGAGCCGGCCTTCTTGCCGTCGGCCTTCACGACGTCGAGCGCGAGAGTCGAGTCAGCCATGATCAGGCACCCTTCACTGCGTTGCGGACGTAGACGATGCGGCCACGAGCACCGGGGACGGCGCCCTTGACGAGCATGAGTCCCTTCTCGGCGTCGACGGCGTGCACCGTGAGGTTGAGGACGGTCACGCGCTCGCCACCCATACGGCCGGCCATGCGCATGCCCTTGAAGACGCGGCTCGGGGTCGACGAGGCGCCGATCGAGCCGGGCTTGCGGTGGTTGCGGTGCGCACCGTGGGATGCGGAGACGCCCTTGAAGTTGTGACGCTTCATGACACCGGCGGTGCCCTTGCCCTTGCTGGTGCCGACGACGTCGACCAGCTGGCCGGCCTCGAACAGACCGTCGACGGTGAGCTCCTGGCCCAGCGCGTAGTCTGCGGCGTCAGCCGTGCGCACCTCGGTGAGGTGGCGGCGAGGGGTGACGCCCGCGGCGTCGAAGTGAGCCGTGAGCGGCTTGTTCACCTTGCGGGGGTCGATCTGGCCGTAGCCGATCTGAACGGCGTTGTAGCCGTCCTTGTCGAGCGAGCGCAGCTGGGTCACGACGTTCGGTGCGACCTCGATGACGGTGACGGGAACGAGCTTGCCGTTCTCGTCCCACACCTGGGTCATGCCGAGCTTGGTGCCGAGGAGGCCCTTGGAGATCTTGGAGTTGATGTCAGCCATGTCGAACCTCAGAGCTTGATCTCGATGTTGACATCGGCAGGAAGGTCGAGGCGCATCAGCGAGTCGACGGCCTTGGGCGTCGGGTCGATGATGTCGATGAGGCGCTTGTGGGTGCGCATCTCGAAGTGCTCGCGGCTGTCCTTGTACTTGTGGGGCGACCGGATGACGCACACGACGTTCTTCTCGGTCGGAAGGGGAACCGGGCCCACCACGGTGGCACCGGCACGGGTCACGGTGTCGACGATCTTGCGCGCCGACGAGTCAAGCCCGGCGTGGTCGTACGACTTCAGGCGAATGCGGATCTTCTGTCCCGCCATTGTCTGCTCTCTCTCTTTCTCGCGTCTTACCCGACCTGGGGCATTGGACGCACGGTGGCGCTTTCGCGCCCTGGCACTTCCCCTCGCTTTCGCGAGAGATGCTGCACCGCTGTTCAGCTGTGAAACCGGATGCCATGGCATCCGGCCCGCCCCTCGCACGCACGCGCGCGAATCTCACAAGGAGATGAAGGGGGTTCGGTGTGGTGTTCTGCTGCCCGCGGCCCAGGACCCTGCGCTGACGCGCCGCCTGTGCACTGCCGAGACAGTGATCCTGGCGCACGCCGAGCGCGCACCGGAATGTGGAACTGGACTAGTCTACGTACCGCTCGGGCGAGTCGCAAACCCGGGCGTGTCGCGCCCGGCCGATGCACAGCAAACCGCAGTCCGAACGACAGCGGCGCCGCCCCGATGCTCGGGGACGGCGCCGCTCCGGGCTGCGTTCGTCAGGCGTTGCCGATGTGCTTGTCGACGTTCGCTCGGGTCTCGTCGACCTTCGCGTGGTGTTCCGCGGGAACGACCTTCTTGATGGCGTCGGCCGCTCCATCGAGCACCTTGTCGCTGACCTCTTCGGCCTTCTCGCTCATCAGAGCCTCTTCGATCTTGTCGCGGTTCTCGTCCAGGAGCTTTTTGCCCTTGGCGATGATGTCGTCCACTCCCATGCGCATCTCCTTCGCAGACACGGCCGGCGATTCCGCCGACTCTCGCCTCATTGTGGTCACGGACCGGCGCGGAACGGAACCCCCGGCTTCGGAGATCGCACTCGAGGGAGAATCCCCCGCGGCAACGACAAAGGCCGGGCCCGAAGGCCCGGCCTGTGCCGAGTGAAGTCTGGAAGGACTTACTTGAGGATCTTGGTGACGGTACCGGCACCGACGGTGCGGCCACCCTCACGGATCGCGTAGCCGAGGCCCTCTTCCATGGCGATCGGCTGGATGAGCTCGACCGACATCTCCGTGGTGTCACCGGGCATGACCATCTCGGTGCCCTCGGGCAGCGTGATGACGCCGGTCACGTCGGTGGTGCGGAAGTAGAACTGCGGGCGGTAGTTCGTGAAGAACGGGTTGTGGCGGCCGCCCTCTTCCTTGGACAGGATGTACGCCGTGCCCTCGAAGTTGGTGTGCGGGGTGACCGAACCGGGCTTCACGACGACCTGGCCGCGCTCGACGTCGTCACGCTTGGTGCCGCGGAGGAGCAGACCACAGTTCTCGCCGGCCCAGGCCTCGTCGAGCTGCTTGTGGAACATCTCGATACCCGTGACCGTGGTCTTCTGCGTCGGGCGGATGCCGACGATCTCGACCTCGGAGTTGATCGCGAGGGTACCGCGCTCGGCGCGACCCGTGACGACCGTTCCACGACCGGTGATGGTGAAGACGTCCTCGATGGGCATGAGGAACGGCTTGTCCTTGTCACGCACCGGGTCGGGGATCGACTCGTCGACGGCTTCCATGAGCTCGACGATCGCGTTGACCCACTGCTCGTCGCCCTCGAGAGCCTTGAGGCCCGAGACGCGGACGACGGGGGCGTTGTCGCCGTCGAAGTCCTGCGACGACAGCAGCTCGCGAACCTCGAGCTCGACGAGCTCCAGGATCTCCTCGTCGTCGACCATGTCGCTCTTGTTCAGCGCGACCAGCAGGTAGGGAACGCCGACCTGCTTGGCGAGCAGAACGTGCTCACGGGTCTGAGCCATCGGGCCGTCGGTGGCGGCGACCACGAGGATCGCGCCGTCCATCTGAGCGGCACCGGTGATCATGTTCTTGATGTAGTCGGCGTGACCGGGCGCGTCGACGTGAGCGTAGTGACGCTTCGGGGTCTCGTACTCGACGTGCGAGATGTTGATCGTGATACCGCGCTGACGCTCTTCCGGCGCCGAGTCGATCGACGCGAAGTCGCGCTGAACGTTGGTGGCCGACGGGAACTTGTCGGCGAGCACCTTCGAGATGGCAGCGGTGAGCGTGGTCTTGCCGTGGTCGACGTGACCGATCGTTCCGATGTTCACGTGCGGCTTGGTCCGCTCGAACTTGGCCTTAGCCACTGGGTCCTCCTCAGGACGTTGGTTGCGAGGTCTCGGGCACTGGATTGCGACCGGTTCTTCGCGGGGATGGTTCTCAGATTACTAGAGAGTCGGTATTCAGTTTGAGCGGATGCCGGGAACCTGAGCAGAACCCGGGGTTCCCGGCATCCGTGAGAGCGGTTTTACTCGCCCTTGTTCTTCTGGATGATCTCGTCGGCGACGGCCTTCGGGACATCGGCGTAGCTGTCGAACTCCATCGAGTAGACGGCGCGACCCGAGGTCTTCGAGCGCAGGTCACCGATGTAGCCGAACATCTCGGACAGCGGCACGTTGGCCCGGACGACCTTGACGCCGGCGGCGTCTTCCATCGACTGGATCTGGCCACGACGCGAGTTCAGGTCGCCGATGACGTCGCCCATGTACTCCTCGGGAGTACGGACCTCGACGGCCATGATCGGCTCGAGGATCGTGGGGTTCGCCTTGCGGACGGCCTCCTTGAAGCCCATGGAGCCGGCGATCTTGAACGCCATCTCCGAGGAATCGACGTCGTGCGAGGCACCGTCGAGGAGGATCGCCTTGACACCCACCATGGGGTAGCCGGCGAGCACGCCGACGTTCATGGCGTCCTGGAAGCCCTGGTCGGTCGGCGAGATGTACTCGCGCGGGATACGACCACCGGTGACCTTGTTCTCGAACTCGTAGGTCTTGTCGGCCGTGACCTCGAGGGGCTCGATCGCGAACTGGATCTTCGCGAACTGACCCGATCCACCGGTCTGCTTCTTGTGCGTGTAGTCGTGACGCTCGACCGACTTGCGGATGGTCTCGCGGTACGCGACCTGCGGCTTTCCGACGTTGGCCTCGACCTTGAACTCGCGCTTCATGCGGTCGACCAGGATGTCGAGGTGCAGCTCGCCCATGCCCTTGATGACGGTCTGACCGGTCTCGGAGTTCTGCTCGACGCGGAACGTCGGGTCTTCCTCCGCGAGCTTCTGGATGGCGACACCCAGCTTCTCCTGGTCGGCCTTGGTCTTGGGCTCGATGGCGACCTCGATGACCGGCTCCGGGAACGTCATCGACTCGAGGACGACCTGGTTGGCCGGGTCGCACAGGGTGTCACCGGTGGTGGTGTCCTTGAGGCCGATGACCGCGTAGATGTGACCGGCGGTGACCGAGTCGACCGGCATCTCCTTGTTGGCGTGCATCTGGAAGATCTTCCCGATGCGCTCCTTCTTGCCCTTGGTCGCGTTGACGACCTGGGCGCCGGAGTCGAGGTGACCCGAGTACACGCGGATGTAGGTGAGGCGACCGAAGAACGGGTGCGTCACGATCTTGAACGCGAGAGCCGCGAAGGGCTCCTCGCGGTCGGCGTGGCGCTCGATGACGATCTCTTCGTCCTTGGGGTCGTGGGCCTCGATGGCCGGCACGTCCAGGGGCGAGGGGAGGTAGTCGACGACCGCGTCGAGCATGGGCTGCACGCCGCGGTTCTTGAACGCCGAACCGCAGAGCACGGGGTAGAGCTCCGAGTTGATCGTCATCTTGCGGATGGCGCCCTTGATCTCGGCGACCGTGAGCTCCTCGCCACCGAAGAACTTCTCGAGGAGGGCGTCGTCGGACTCGGCGACGGTCTCGAGGAGCTGCTGGCGGTACTCGGCGGCCTTGTCGGCGAGGTCGGCCGGGATCTCCTGGATCTCGTACTTGGCGCCCATGGTCACGTCACCCTTGGCGTCGCCGGGCCACACCAGTGCGCGCATCTCGACGAGGTCGATGACGCCGACGAAGTCGTTCTCGGCACCGATCGGCAGCTGGATGACCAGCGGCTTGGCCTTCAGGCGGTTGACGATGGTGTCGACCGTGAAGTAGAAGTCGGCGCCCAGCTTGTCCATCTTGTTGACGAAGCAGATGCGGGGGACGTCGTACTTGTCGGCCTGACGCCACACGGTCTCGGACTGGGGCTCGACGCCCTCCTTGCCGTCGAAGACGGCGACGGCGCCATCGAGCACGCGCAGCGAGCGCTCGACCTCGACCGTGAAGTCGACGTGACCGGGGGTGTCGATGATGTTGATCTGGTTCTTGTCCCAGAAGCAGGTCACAGCAGCGGAGGTGATCGTGATGCCACGCTCCTGCTCCTGCTCCATCCAGTCGGTGGTCGCCGCACCATCGTGCGTCTCACCGATCTTGTGGTTGACGCCCGTGTAGAACAGGATGCGCTCGGTCGTCGTGGTCTTGCCGGCATCGATGTGGGCCATGATGCCGATGTTGCGGACCTTGTGAAGGTCGGTGAGCACGTCTTGTGCCACGGGTGTCTTCCTTACCTGTTGGGAGGTTGATGCCGGGCCCATCGGAGGGTCCGCGACCGGGGTGCGGTCACGGACCCTCCGCGGGTTTTACCAGCGGTAGTGCGCGAAGGCGCGGTTCGACTCGGCCATCTTGTGGGTGTCTTCGCGGCGCTTGACCGCGGCACCGAGGCCGTTCGAGGCGTCGAGGATCTCGTTCTGCAGACGCTCGGTCATCGTCTTCTCACGACGACCCTTCGCGTAGCTCACGAGCCAGCGCAGCGCGAGGGTGTTCGCACGGTGCGGCTTGACCTCGACGGGAACCTGGTAGGTCGAGCCGCCGACGCGGCGGCTCTTGACCTCAAGGGTGGGACGGACGTTGTCGAGCGCCTTCTTGAGCGTGGCGACGGCGTCCTGGCTGTTTTTCGCCTCGACACCCTTGAGGGCGTCGTAGACGATCGACTCGGCGATGGACTTCTTACCGTCGACGAGGATCTTGTTGACCAGCTGGGTGACGACGGGAGCGCCGTACACCGGGTCGTTGACGACGGGACGCTTCGGGGCAGGACCCTTACGAGGCATGTTTCTCAGCCCTTCTTCGCGCCGTAGCGGCTGCGAGCCTGCTTACGGTTCTTGACAGCCTGGGTGTCGAGTGCACCACGGACGATCTTGTAACGGACACCGGGGAGGTCCTTGACGCGACCGCCGCGAACCAGCACGAGCGAGTGCTCCTGCAGGTTGTGGCCCTCGCCGGGGATGTAGGCGGTGACCTCGGTGCCGTTGCGCAGCTTCACGCGGGCGACCTTGCGCATGGCCGAGTTCGGCTTCTTGGGGGTCGTGGTGTACACGCGGGTGCACACGCCGGCCTGCTGGGGGTTCGACTTCAGCGCGGGAGCCTTGGTCTTCGAGACCTTCGGCGAGCGGCCCTTGCGAACCAACTGCTGAATGGTTGGCACGTTCTCTCCTTGATTGGCTGGACGTTCCCTCGCGGTGGCGCCCAGGGTGCTGCACGGTGACAGCGTCGTGTCTCCCCCGTCATGTCGCTCATCTTGCGATTCGTGACGTGTCGGGCTCACGTGTGATCCACCGCGCGCCAGAATGATCTCGCGCGATTCGTGGTGGATATGCCGTGGGGGCGACCTGTTCGCAGGCCGATCCCTGAGATGGTGCGAGCGTTGATCCGAACGACTCACCCGAAGGCATGACGCACGGCGCGCGTGAACGCACACCCGGCCAATGATACGCGTTCCCCGGGACGTGGGCAAACGAGTACGGGTCCGGTCACTGGGAGTATCCCGGATGCCGAGCCCCTCAGCCTGTCAGCAGCAGGACGGCCCCGACGATCGAGGCGACGAGCACCACCGCGATGACCGCGACGAGGACGATGACGCGGCCGGCGCCCCGGTTCGCGCGCGGACGGACCGTCCCGACGTCCGGGGCCGACGGCGCTCGGACGGCGGCGACACGCTCGACTCGCGCGGGCGCCTCGCGTCGCGGTTCGTACGACTCCGTGGCGAGGGCGTCGGGGACACGGGCATCGCGAACGGCGCCCTCGACCACCGGTTCCGTCCGTCCCCCTGCCGCTTCGCGGCGACGACGGCGCGAGCCCGAGGCGGTCTCGTCGTCGACGTCCGCGGCGGGACGAGCGCGCGTGGCCTCGTCGAGCGGATCCGGGTCGGAGCTTCGGCGACGGGTGAGCTCGTCGGGGACGGCATCCTCCGCCTCCGACGTTGATCGGCTCCGCCTCGCCCCGTCGGGAACGGCGGCGTCGAGCGGGGGAGCCGTGGCGGCGCGCCGCGGAGCGGTGGTGCCCACCTCGTCGTCGGCGGGACCGGCCCGGCCGGGAAGTGCGGATCGCGCCGGGGGCGAAGCGATGGTCGCGTCGTCGAGGACCTCACGGTGCGAGACGACCGTCGCGTCGTCGGGAAGATCCACCCGCGACCGCGACATCTCACCCGCCGACAGGTCCGCGCGCGACACGATCGTCTCGTCGTCCGGAAGCTCCACGGGGAGAGCCGAGAGCTCCTCCACCGGAGCCTCACGACGCGACACGACCGTCGCATCGTCCGGAAGCTCCACCCGCGAAGCCGAGGACTCCTCCACCGTCGCCTCACGACGCGAAACCACCGTCGCCCCGTCCGGAAGCTCCACCCGCGAAGCCGAGGACTCCTCCCCCGGCGTCCGCCGCGAGACGAAAGTCTCGTCCTCGGGGGCATCGGCCGCCGACAGAACCGTGTCGTCGTCCGGGGTGTCCCGACGGGAGAGGACCGTCTCGTCGGCGAGCTCGTCGTCCTCCGCCGGCGCCGGGGTCGGCCACGATCGGAGTCGCCCTGCCCAGAGCGTGACCTCGTCGGGGTCGTCCGGGCGGTCGTACGGGCCGCTCACGCGTCGCTCCGCGAGAGGCGCACCTCCGCGTCACCGAGGAAGAAGCGCTCACCGGCTTCGATCTCCTCGCCCGGAGGGGCCTCGACCTCGGTACCCATGAGCGTGGCGAAGAGGACGCCGTTGGTGGAGTGCAGATCGGTGACGTACCAGGTGTCGCCGCGGAGCTCGAGACGCGCGTGGGTCTTGGAGACCGTCCGCGTCTCGTCCGAGATCGGCACGAGCTGCGCATCCGGATAGGCGGAGTCGGGGCCGGGACGGCGACCCAGGATCACCACCGCGGAGGTGAGATCGACGGGCGTGCCACTCGGCGGCACGAGAGCCCACGGGATTCGCTTGCGACGCGTGACGACGGTCCGATCGAGGGCGTCGAAGTCGTCCTCTGCCGACACCGCCGGAACCTCGGGCTGCGTGTAGAGCGCCGACACCGACGTGCGCGCGGAGCGGGGGGAGCCGGCATCCGGAGCCTCAGCCACCGCGGAGACCGCCTCGGACAACTCGGGGAACTCGTCGAGGGCCGCGGCCACCGAGGGGCGAGGAGCGGGGACCGCGTCGGGTGCGGGGCGAGTGAGGGGCACGTCCGCGATGGGCGCGGATGCGGCACCCTGCGAGGAACGACGCGGCGGGTTGGCCCACGGAGCGACGGGGTCGGACTCCTCCTCGACCTCGTCGGCCGGAGCGAGCGAGGGCGTCGGTGCGACCACGGGCGGCGCCCAGGTGGGGACGGCCGCCGGAGCGTCGGCGACGTGGGAGCGGGGAGCCTCGGGCGCTGCGGACGGAACCGGCGGGGCGGCGGGGGCGGCTGCGGGACGGTCGTCCTCGACAGGTGACCCGTCGCGCAGGGCATCGAGCACGTCGAAGACGGACGTCGCGGGCGCGGCGTCGCGGGCCTGCCCGACCCGCTCGTCCTCTGCAGGAGGGCGCTCCGCCGCGGGCGCGGGGACGTGAGCCGGCGGGGCCCAGTCGTTCACCGAGGGAACCGCGTCGGCGAGCGACGGCGAGGGACCGGCGAAGGGGAGGGTGACCGGGGCGGACACCGGCGCGGGCGGCGCGGAGGGAGCCGCGGCATCCGGGGCGGGAGCCGAGGGCCCCTGTTCCGGGGTCCATCCGCCGATGAGGGGGACGTACGGGCCGTCGAAGTCCTTGCCGCGCCGGACGGGAGCGGAGTTCTCGTCGGGGCGGCTCGTACGGCGCTCCCCGTGCCACCGCGCGGACCCGAAGCCCAGGATGCTCGCCCAGATGACGGGGAACAACGCCCCCACGACGGTGAGGCCCGCTCCGACCCCGAACCCCGTGTTGATGCGATGCACCGCCACGATGAAGACCGCGATGAAGGCGATCCCTCCGAAGATGGGCACGAGGTTCAACAGGATCAGCCACGGCGAGAACCCGCCGAGCTTGAGCACGGTAGCCCCGTTCAGGACGGGCACCCACGCCTTCCAGGCGGGTTCTCCGACCTTGCGGAAAAGCGCCGCGAGGGCGAGAGCGAGCCAGACGTACAGGACGACGACGAGGGCGAAAGACGTCGCCCCGAGCACCACCATGGTCGAATCGTTCATGTCGTGTCGCGTTCCACCAGGGCGGTGGAGCGCTTCCCCCTCTCGTCGCGGTGCGGCGACCCCCGCCGCGAAGGGCGTGGAGCGAGGAACCGCAGGAACGATCTCAACGATACGGCCGCACGCAGGCGCCGCCAGAAGCCCCGCTCACGGGTGAGAGTACGGCGTTCCTCGTCGACGATGCGCCAGAACGCCTCCACCTCGTCGGAATCCACCTGCTCCGACGAGAACACGGCCCGGTCGGCACCCTCGGCGAGAAGCGTTCCGGAGGGGGTGGCGAAGGCCTCCGCCACCTCGCGACGCGTCGGCGCGCGCGGAACGGTGCGACCCGCATCGACGCCCGCGTCGACGTACTCGTCCCAGCCTCCGGCGATGGCCGTCCGCGGATCCGCGTCGCGACGACGGCCACGACGGCGCACCGCCTTGGCGATGACGACCGCGAGGAACGGGCCGAAGAGCACGAGCAGGACGAGCAGCGAGATCCCCGCGATGCGCAGGCTCGCCCACAGCCAGGCGAGGTCGACCCCGTCGTCCGTGCGCGGGTCGTCGTTCTGGGCGTTGTCCTCCTGGACCGGCTCGGGAGGCACGACCTCCTGAACGGTGTCGGGCCGCACCTCCGTGACGTTCTCGGGATCCTGCTGCTGAGTGACCTCGAGGCTCGGCGACTGCTCCCACTGCGGGGTGACATCGATGGGAGCCCATCGGCCGTCGGATCCCTGCACCTCGGTCCACGCGGTGAGATCGCGCGCTCGACACTCCCCCGCCTCGCAGGTGGAGAGCTTCGCGTCCGTGGACACCAACCGCGTGCCCACGACCACCCGAGCCGGGAAGCCGAGCTCGTGGGCGATGAGCGCCGTGGCGACGGCGAACTGCTCGTCATCGCCGACGGCGGCGACGAAGTTACCCGAAGCGGCGGCTCGCGGGTCGTCTTCCCGCTCGAGCAGACGCTCGAACATGCGGTCGATACGGGCCAGGGAGTGTCCGGACGCGCTGGGCTGGAGCTGGTACCCCTGCAGACCGGCCGCCCACTTCGGCGTCGGCCCACCCTCCGGGGCGAGGCTGTGGCTGAGGTAGCCCCGCTGACGGAGCATCTGGACCAGGCTCTGCAGGGCCGCGCCGTCGTTGCCGCTGGCGTGCTCCTCGACCCAGCGACGGAGGTTGTCTCCCCCGGAGACGCCGTCTCCCGCGCCCGGCGGCGTCATCGTGGCGAGATCGACGGTGACGGGCTCGACGGCGTCGAGGCGGTAGCGATCCCCCGCGACGAGCCCGCCGTCAGCTGTCTGCACGCCCGCCTCGGCGTCGGAGCTGTAGTAGAACCGGTCGGCGAGAAGGCCGCGGCGGTCTCCCTCGAACGTCGCCGACGCGAGACGGCCGGCGGTCGGCATCCAGATGCCTCCGAGGTCGACGATCTCGACCTCCGCCTCGACGGGCCTGCCCTCCCCCGCATCGCGCGTCGACGGAAGGCGCACGAACCCGGCACCCTCGTTGCCGGAAGCCCGGAAGATCTCGCCGTCGTAGGCGTCGAGGGTCGCGATGCGGATGCGCTCGGGCTCCGCCCCCGTCCCGCTGACGCGGAACAGCACCTGATCGGAACGTGCATCGGAGAACATCGAGCGGTACTCCGACAGGGGACTCACGGCCTCGGCGATCAATCGCTCCGGACCGGCAGCCGATCGGAGGACCTGGCGATCCGCGTCGCGGGTGGCCGCGGGGACCACGGCGACCGTGACGGCGACCGCGACCACGAGCATTCCCGCACCGAGGCCCAGCCTCCGGCGATCCGCGCGCGAGCGTCCAGGACCCACGGGAACGGCCGAGACGTCGCTCGCTCGGCGGAGGGCGCGCCCACGCTCGTCCTGCGCCCTCCAGGCCAACCACAGCACCGAGACCAGCAGGGCGCTGAGACCCACGAAGGTCTCCACCGGCGCGGGCAGGTCGAACGAGCCGATCGACAGGGGCGCGCTGGTCGAGGTGCGCCCGAAGAAGAGGCCGAACCCGGTCATGCCCAGACCGCCCACGACCGCGAACGGCGCCCAGCGATCGCCGCGGGTAGCGAGAGCGAAGGTGAGGGCGGTTCCCACGAGGAAGATCACGAGCGCGGGGATCAACAGGTTGCGGTAGGCCCCCACCGGCAGATCGACCGTGACGAGGTCCTTCCAGGCGACGATGACGCCCGCGAACGACTCGCCCAGCCCGCGCAGGACGTCGAGGGGAGAGGTGAGCCGCGAGGGGACGGCCAGCGGAACCGCGAGCACCGTGAACGCCCCCAGCAGACCGGCGGCGAGGATCCACCCGCTCCACCGGCGCCACGACACGACCCCCACCACCGCTCCGGCGACGATGACCGACACCGCCACCAGCAGCAGGAAGGAGCCCGACGCGTAAACGGGCCAGGCGGCGACGGTGGCCAGCGCGACCGACAGCACGGTGTAGACGGCAGCGGCCGCATTGCGCGGCAGGTTCGTCTCGCGCCGGCGCATCCCCGCGCGCGTGCTCCGACGCCCGCTCACGAGGTCGCCCCCCTCACCAGCAGACCCGAGAGGTCGTCGAGGGTGCCGATGGTCAGCACCGTCAGGCCCGCGATGTTCTGCATCCGCGGGTGCGCGCGCTCGTCGCAGATCACGGCGGCGACGGCCGTATCGGCCGGGAACGCGAGGGCCGCCTGGCGCAGGCGGCTGAGCGGCACTGCGGCGCCCACGACCACGAAGGCGATCGAGAGGCGTTCGTTCGCCTCGGATGCCAATCGGCAGACGTCCTCGACGGGCATGGTGTTCTCGTGCCGCTCGATCGCGCTGAAACCGTCGAGCATCGTGCGCGGGGCCACGACGGGGATGTGGCGGATGGCGCGCAGGCGCCCCTTCACGACACGCGGGATCTCGGACCCGGTGACGATGTCGATGTCACGCGCGTCGCGCACGGCCCGAAGGCCCAGGGAGGCCGCGGCCGAGACAGCGAGCTCGTACTCGTCGGCGTCCGTGTACTCTTGCGTCGCCGCAGCGAGCACGACCGCCATCCTCGAGCGGCGCGACTCTTCGTACTGCCGCACCATGAGCCGGCCCGTCTTCGCGGTGGACTTCCAGTGCACCTGCCGACGGGAGTCCCCGGGGACGTACTCGCGGATGGCGTGGAACGACATGTCCGCATCGACCAGTCGGCGCGTGGCGTTGCCCTCGAGGTCGCGCACGAGACCCGCGCTCGTGGAGGGCAGCCCCACCGTGCGCGGGTGCACGAACAGGTCGTGCACGTCGTCGAAGGCGTGCTCCCGACGAAGCAGGCCCACGGGATCGCTGCGCACCGTCGTGACAGGCCCGACCCGGACGACTCCGCGCGGGAGCGGGGGGATCTCGAGCGGTTCGGTGGAGCTCTGCCCGGGGCGGAGGAAGGGCACCCCGAACTCCACGAGGCCCCGACCGACGGGGATGTCGAGGCGGCCGGGGAGCGCGGGACGCGCGCTCTCGTTGCGCACAACGATCTCTCCCGTCACACCGTTGCCGGCGGTCACGCGCTCGTGCTCGAGCGCCAGGTCGACCTCGTAGGCCCGAGCGCCGAACAGGAACGGCACGCTCATGACCAACAGGATCAGCGCCGCGCTGCCCGCGACCATCCACTCGACCCACCCGAACAGCACGCCCAGCAGCATGCCGACCGTCGCGGCGACCACGACCACCGCCCCGGCGGGACGCACGGTCCGGCCAGCCCATCGCACCGCGGCGGCGACGGCCTCGGTCGTGATCCGCCACCACTCCGCGACCTGGACCACCGCGCGCACGATCCGACGCTGTCGACGGACCGAGGTCGACGTGACCGAAGTGCGCGAGCCGGTCGCCATGGTGCCCGCGGAGGTCCGCGTGAGACGCGACTCGGTCAGATTCAGATCGGGCACGGCTCACCCCCCGAGCGGGGTGCGGACGCCACGGGACGCGCCACCGTCAGGCGCTCTCGCGCTGCGAGGGCGGCTGGGTGTCGAGGAGCACCTGGCCGACGACGGCCTCTTGGGTGACCCCGTCGAACTCGGCTTCGGGGTGCAGGATGAGCCGGTGCGCCAGCACCGCGACGGCCAGGGCCTTGACGTCGTCGGGGGTGGCGTAGGTCCGCCCCTGCGACGCGGCACGGGCGCGCGTGGCGCGCGTGAGGGCGAGGGCCCCCCGGATGCTCACGCCGAGGCGGACCTCGTCGGCCGTGCGGGTGGCATCCACGAGACGCGCGATGTAGTCCAGCACGAGCGCGTCGACGTAGACGGATGCCGCGAGGTCGGCCATTCCGACCAGGGCCTGCGGCGTGATGATCGCGCGCAGCTCGGCCGTGGCGACGGGCGCACCGTCGAGGATGCGGACGGTCGCCGCGTGGTCGGGGTACCCGAGCGAGGTGCGCAGCAGGAAGCGGTCGAGCTGGGCCTCGGGGAGGCGGTATGTTCCCGCCTGCTCGACGGGGTTCTGGGTCGCCAGGACGAGGAAGGGCACGCCCACCTCTCGAGAGACGCCGTCGATGGTGACCTTGCCCTCTTCCATGACCTCGAGCAGCGCCGACTGGGTCTTGGGGCTCGCGCGGTTGATCTCGTCGGCCAGGACGATGTTCGCGAAGATCGGGCCGGTGTGGAACTCGAAGGTCCCCGTCTTCTGGTCGTAGACCGTGATGCCCGTGATGTCACCGGGCAAGAGATCGGGGGTGAACTGGATGCGCGTGTTCGTGCCCTGGACCGACGAGGCGACCGCCCGCGCGAGCGAGGTCTTGCCGGTGCCGGGGACGTCCTCGAGGAGGACGTGGCCGTCGCTGAGCATGGCGGTGAGCACCAGCTCGACCACGTGCCGCTTGCCGAGGACGGCGCGCTCGACGTTGTCGGCGATCTGCGAGAAGGTCTGGGAGAACCAGGTGGCCTGCTCCTGGGTGATCGTCATGTCGAAATCCTTCGGTGGGCGAGAGCGGGAATGGGGATGCCGGGAGGGCTCAGGACGAGGGCTTCGGGGCGGAGGCGCTGGGCTTGCATTCGCCGCCGAAGTCGGTGGACGCGGAATCGAGGTTCCAGCCCTGAGCGGACCAATCGACGGTGACGCGGATTTTGTCGACGCTCGCGGCTTCGGCGGGGACGGCCGTTGCGGCCGCACCCTCGGCACGCGGGAGCTGATTGCCGTTCTTGTCGAAGTAGCGGGCGTTGTCGTAGTTGAAGGTGACCTTGGCTTTGTCATTGCTCGAGGAGCCGTTCGCGGAGAGGGTCTTGCCGCCCTCGCAGCTCGCCACCTTCCATGACGCCTGGACCTGGTACGGGGCGCTCCCACTCGCAGGTGTCACGGCGCCGTACTGCGACTGGGTACCCCACATCTGGTGCTGGAAGTACACCTGGATCTCCGGGTCGCGGTCGAAGATCGTGTTACCCGGACCCCAGTTGACGAATCTCTTGTCGTTGAAGCGCGGCGGCGGATCGCCATCGTTGATGCGGTCGATGTACCACCGTGCTTCATTGCCCTTGATCGTCTCTTTCGCTCCGACCCGGAAGGTGTACCCCTTCGGCGCCGCCTTGCTCTGCTCGGCGTTCACTTGCTGGTCCAGGCTCACCGAGCCGTACGACCGGCCGTTGAACCACGACTCCGCGCACATCGTGAACGTGTACGTCTCGCCGTCGCCGAGTGCGGTGAATCTCTGGGTGTCACCACCGCTGCGGGGGATGCAGGGCAGCCCCTTCTGCACGATGTTGTAGCGCACCTCGGAATCCGTGCCGTTCTGCTGCGCGGTCGCGCGGGCGTCGACGGTCGAGGTGCCGTTCCCGTTCGAGGTCGAGGTCAGCGTGAGGGTCGGATTGGTCGGTGCCCCGACGCCGTGCGCGATAGCGCTCAGCTGATTGCCCGCCGAGGCGCCACCGAGACCCGGAGGCACGGTGAAGCGCGAGATCGGGGTGACGGTGACCTGCGTCGACGAGTTGGAACCCACGCGGAAGCGGGCGACCTGCACGACCTCCTGGTTGCGGCCGACGCTCACTTGGATCTTGTCGCCCGCGGCGCTCGCGATCTCGAGGGTCCCCGTCTCGGCGCTGTCGACGCCCTTGATGACGAGGTCGGCGAGGTTTCCCTCTCCCCCGGTCTGCGTCGGCGTGAAGTCCATGCCCTGCGGTGCGTTCGGCGGGCGGTACGCCCACCCGGTCGTGCGCACGGCCGTCTTGGACTCGCCGACGCTGTTCACCGCGGTCACGACGTACTCGCGCTGTTCGCCGTTGGGAGCAGCGATCGGCGGACAGGTGCCGTCCGCGCCGCACTGGCCGACGACCGCGCCGTTGGACCGCACGGTGAAGCCCGAGATCGCGGGGTAGGCGCGTCGCGCCTCGCCCGGGTCCACGCGGAGGGTGAGGGAGCCGTCGGCGTAAGCGGTCTGTCGCACGCTCCCCGGCGGGCGCGGGAATCCGAGCAGGTCGAGCACCACGCGGGCGTCGCGCGTCGACGCCGTCGTGCGCCCCTGCGCGTCGCGGAGCGTGACGCTCGCGCTGCAGGTGGCGCCGGGGGCGTCATCGCTCCACGAGGCGACGATGCCCGAGGCCGAGGCGACGCCGAAGCTCACGCCGGCGCAGGCAGCCGTCGGGCGCACGTCGACGACCTCGAGGGGCGTGCGCGGCAGCGGGTTGACTTCGCCGCTCGTTCCGACGACACCGATGGTGCAGCTCGAGCCCGAGGCCTGCGAGCACTGCTGCGAGGTGGTGCCTCCCTGCGGAAGGGTCGAGGGAGCAGCACCCACGCGCAGCACCAGGCGCGCCGGGGCGACCGCGTTGTGGCTCGTCACCGAGATGATCGCGGCGTTCTCGGTGCCGGGAACGGAGCGGTCGTTGCCCGTGACGGTCACGATCGACCCGTCGAGCGACACGCCGAAGGCGGATCCGCCGTAGTCCAGGGCGTAGCGGATGCCGTCCCAGTCCTCGCGACCCAGCTGCCAGCTCGTCATGTTGCGCAGATCGAAGGTGGCCGTCTCACCGGGCCCGACGGTCAGGGCTCCGGGCTTGAGCTCGGGCTGAGGGTCGCGCGCGACGATGCCGATGGGCACCGACACCACCGTCCATTCCTCGGTGCCCGCGATGCGCACCGGCACCTGGCAGGCATCGGTATACGGGGAGCCGGCGCCGGCGTCGTAGCGGACGACCGTCCCCGTAACGGAGCACCGTCCTTCGGCGCGCACCCCGGTCGCCGAGACATCGGTGCCGACCTCGAGCGTCGCCCGGCGTGGGAGCGCGACGAGCCCTGCCATGTCGAACTCGACCGAGGCGAGCTCGTCGACGCGCTGAGCGGCGCCCGGGCGCAGGGAGAGACTCAGGTCGTCGTCACCGGGGACGCGCAGGAACGCGTAGGTGGTCACGTCGGAGTCGCCGACGCGGCCGGTGATGGCGAACGGGATCACGCGTCGCGTCGCGGGCAGGGTGCCCGAGATCTGGCGACCGTTCAACGTGACGTCTGCGGGCGTGCCCCACAGCGAGACGTCGAGGTCGCTGACGTCACCGCCGGACCACGTGGCCTTGCCCGCGATCACATCGACGCCGGAGGTAAAATCGTCGCGGTTCTCGACCGTCAGCACGGTGTCGGTGACGACGGGATAGTCCGGCACGTTCTCGCGCACGACCTTGACCACGATGAGACCGCGGCCGGTGTTTCCCGAGTCGGAGGCGACGTCGTAGAGGAACGACATCGTTCCCGGCTGTTCGCCCGCCTCGATGACGACGCCGGTGTCGGACACCGCGTCGATGTATCCCTTAAGGCGGGCGTACTCAGGGTTGTCGCTCTCGTCGACGAGCTTCTCGGGCAGGTCGGGACGGACGCCGGTGAGCGTGAGCCGCCCCTGGGTGGGGTCGATGTCGTTGGCCAGGGGGCTCACGCGGATCGTGCGGTCTGCGCCGGCCTGCACCTGCACGTAGTCGGTGAAGGTGATGGGACTCGGGTTGGCCTGCGCGTCGAGCACGCCGATGCGGACGGTTCCCTCACCCGTCGCTCCCGAGGAGTCCGAGACGCGGTACCGGAAGGACACCTGACCACGGTCACCGGGGACCGAGGAGTACAGGATGCTGGACCCGTCCGGCGAGATCGAGGCGGTGCCGCGGTTGGGCTGCGCGACGATCCGGTCGAGCGTGACGGCGTCACCGTCGGGGTCGACACCGAAACCCTTGAAGTCGATCGAGGCGGTGCCGCCGCTGAGGACGCGGCCCTCGAGGGTGTCGGGCAGGGGAGCGCGGTTCGCCTCTCCGCCCAGGACCGTGACGTGCACGGTCGCTTCGTCCCAGAGAGCCGGAGTACCGGTCGTGTAAACGCGGTACGTCACCTCGTACGAACCCGGCGTCGTCGGGGCGAGGTAGCGCAGCACTCCCCCGGAGGTGAAGGCGAGGGCATCGCTGGCCGGCTGGGTCTGCACGCTCGAGGGGTCGAGCGTCGGGCGTCCGCCCGCCGGTGAGATGTCGTTGTCGAGGACGGGGATGTCGATCTGCGCGCCCACGCGCACCGTGACGTTGTCATCGACCGCGATCGGAGCGATCTCGGGGGCCGGCGGGAGCAGATAGACCGTCGCCTCACCCGTCACCCGCGAGCCCTCGTCGTCCGTTCCGTCGCTGACGGTGTACGCGACGGTGCCGAGCAGCCCCGCCGAGCCGTCGGCGGTGCTGCCCGAGACGCGCAGGTCGTTCTGGCCCACGGTGTCGACGGTGAGCGAGGCGCCCTCCTGGGCCGTCCCGGCCACGTCGCTGAGCAGGAGCACGCGACCGGTGGGATTCGACACCGCGCTGAAGACGTCGAGCGTGGCGTCCTCCTGAGGTCGGACGAACGCGACGACCGGGGAGGTCGCCAGCTGCGCCGGCGCGTCAGCGGGGAGCAGGGTGATGCGCGCGGTCCCCGTCGCGTCGCGACCCCCGCCGTTGACGGTGAAGTCGACGCGGTAGACGCCGGGCTGGTTCGCCGAGAAGTCGAACGTGGTGCTGCCGCCGACCACCGTCGCGGTGGCGGTGGCGTCGTCGAGGACCCGGACCGAGGTGAGGCTGACATTGCCGGCGGTCCCGGTCACGTGGGGGCCCACATCGACCGCGACCGACGACCCGACCGTGTCGATCTTCGCAAAGGACTGGACGGCCAACGTGGGATCGGGAGCCACGCGGATGACGAGGGGCTTGGTCGTCACGGCCCCCTCGGTGTCGGCCACGGTGACGTCGAGCTGGATGTTCTGCTCTCCGCCCGAGCCGTCGTCGGCGTGCTGGTAGACCACGTCTCCCGCGGGGGTCGCGGCGACCGTGCCCACGCCGCCGGGGTTGTGCACCGAGAGCAGCAGCAGCGGGTCGCCGTCGGGGTCCACCCAGCCGGGCAGGACGGGGACCGTGATGGTGCCGCCGCGAGCGACCTCGGGGGTCGGCCAGGGCTGCAGGCACTTGTCGACGCCGCACCACACGGGTGCCGCGTTCGACGAGGGCGCCGAGACCGAGAGGGTCACCGAGGCGGGGGCGGAGTTCAAGCCGTCGGCGGCGGTACCGTCGGTGACCGCGTACGAGAAGGTGGCGCTGCCGGTCGCGCCCGGCGCCACGCGCACGGCGAGACGCTGACCGGCGTCGGTCACCGTGAGGGTTCCGAAGCCCGGATCGAGTCCCGTGACGCTCTCGGCGATAATGCTGAGGACGTCCTCGTTGGGGTCGTGGTCGTTCAAGAGCACGGGGAGCGTCGTGAGACGACCGGGCCGCACGCCGAACGAATCGGGTTCGGCGATCGGCGGCTTCGGGTCGAGGACGACGCTCAGCTTCTCGTCGCTCTGCACGGCGGTCTGCTCGGTGCGGTCGTCGAGCGACCAGTTCTGGCTGGACGCGACGAGAGCCCCGTCGGGCACGGTCCAGACCCACCCCGTGCGCGTCTCGTTCAGGATGACGGCGTGGTCGGTCGCGACGAAGACCGGCCGCCGCTGGTCGGGCATGGTCGCTCCGCCGTAGTCGAGGTCGGTCTCGCCCTGGTCGGAGCGCCACAGCGTGCCGCGTGCATCCCCCGGCAGGAGCCAGGCGGCGTACGCGACGCCCTGGTGCGACAAGGGGCGGGCCGGCTGGCCGAGGACATTGCCGCCGCCGCCGACCTCGCGCCGGGGCTCGGAACCGTCTGCCGGGATGCTCCACAGCGACTGGTCGTCGGCCACGTACACCGCCCGTGCGTCGGCGTCGGCATCGGCGACCACGAGCTGATCGGCCGCGTCGATGGTGACGGGGTCCGCGCCGCGCACCCATACTCGCCCGGCGTCCGCGTCGACGAGCACCCAGGTGTCCCCGGCCGCCGAGAGGACGGGAGCCGCGAGCTCGGCCTCGAGCGCGTCGCGGCCGCGCAGCTCGTCGGCGTCGATGTCGTACCGGATGACCGAGCCGTCGGCGGACGAGTAGGCGAAGAGCATGCCGCGGGCGTCGAGGGCGATGGCATCCGCGGTGTAGGACGGCGCGTTCTCGTCCTGCGATGTGTCAAAGGGGTCGAGCTCGGTGGGCTTCTGCCCCGCCTGGCTCAGGCGGCTCGCGAAGAGCGTTCCGGTGTCGGTGCGATACACCGCGTAGTCGCCCGCCGTGACCACCGATGTCGTACCGGGCGGGGTGTCGGGGGCGGCCTCGAGCTGATCGTCGGACAGGTCGACGGGCTGAGCCTCGTTGATCCGGGTGAGCTTGCTGAAGCTGTCGGTGAAGAGGTAGGCACCGTCACCGCTCTGCACCACCTGGCTGGGGTTGCCCGCCGTGCGCACGGTGTCGAGTTCGCCGACGGTGGTGTTCACGCGCGCGTAGCGCTGGCCGTCACCGGTCTGCAGCGCCCACACCGATGTGTCGACCTCGGGGGTCTGCTGGGCGTCGAGACCGGGCCACACGATGCTCGCCGTGATGACGAGGGCGGCGGCGGCGAGGGTCGAGGCCAACCCCGCGATCGTCGAGCGCTTCACCGGAGGGCTCCCGTGGCGAACAAGGCGGCGACGACGACGGCCCCCGCGGTCACGAGCGTCGCCGAGGCGAGGATCCACGGCAGCGCCTTGGAGCCGGTCGAGGCCGGCGCGGCGATGTCGGTGTCTTCGTCGCGGACATAGCCCGCCATGCCGGAGGTGCCGCGGAGCTTGCGCCCACCCTCGCGCTCGATGCGCGACCGCGCCGGGCCGCGCAACGTCCCGTCGGCGAAATCGACCGCCCGAGCGGCGGGCGCCCACTCGGCGGCGGGGACCTCGAGCGGCGTCGAGGGCAGGCCGCTCTCGACCTGGACGGCCTGGATCGCCTCGCCGAACTCACGCGCGCTGGCGTACCGGTCGGCGGGGTTGCGGGACATCGACTTCGCGAGCACCGCCTGCAGCGAGGCGGGGACGTCGCTGCGGGTGATGTCGGTGTAGGTCGCGCGAGCGATGCGGCGTCGCAACTGCTCGCGGGAGTTCTGCCCCTTCTCGCGTCGTTCGAAGGGGCTCTGCCCCGCCAGCAGAGAGTAGATCGTGGCGCCGAGGCTCCACACCTCGCTCGACACGGTTCCGGCGGTCTGCTCGGCGACGACCTCGGGAGCGCTCCACGGCACCGACATCGCCAGCATCTCGTCCGCCCCCTGGCGCACGAGGGACGAGGAGATACCGAAGTCGGCGAGGACGGGGGCTCCGAACGTCGTCACGAGGATGTTGCTCGGCTTCACGTCGCGGTGGATGAGTCCCGCGTGGTGCGCCGATTCGAGGGCCCCCGACATGCGGACGCCGATCGAGAGGACCTCGGGCACGGGCATGCGCTCGACGCGGTAACGCTGAGCGAGCGAGCCCGGGCAGAACTCCATGACGATGTACGGCCGGCCGTCGGCCGAGATCCCCGCCTGGTAGACGGTGACGATCGAGGGGTGGGCCGAGAGATGGGCGAGGACGTCGGCCTCGGCATTGAACATGCGCAGCAGATCGGTGTCGCGCACATCGCTCGGAAGCACCTTGACCGCGACATCGCGGCGCGGCATGTCCTGTCCGTAGAGGAAGACGTCGGCGAATCCTCCGGACCCCAGCGGTCGGATGTACGCGAGCCCGGGCAAGATGGGCGGCGACGACGGCAGGCGCTGCGGCATCGAGCCCCCTCCCCCTGAGACGCGTCCGCGACTCGATAAGCGGACAACCCGTTGATGCTAACAAAAGCGCGGCCTCCCGCCGTGCCCTTGTGAACAGAGCTTCAGGATGCCGGAGGCTCCACGTCGCGCGGATCGAACGGCGCATCGAGCGAGCGGGTCAGGTCGTCCAGCAACGCGGCGATCTGCGGCTCGACGAATTCCGCCACCGCCGCCTGGATCCGGAGGCGGTGATGGAGGAGGATCGTGCACACTTCGCGGCCGATCATGTTGGCGTAATCGTCGGCGAGGCCCACCTCTTGTCGCAGCGCCGCCTTCGCGGCATCCGACAGCGGGGGAAGAGCGGGGATGGCCGCGTCCTCTTCGGCCGCGAGGCCCGACAGGGTGAAGAGGAAGGGCGATCCGGGCTCGGGGTCGGGGTCGAGCGGCATCCCGTCGAACTCGGGTTCGAGTCCCTCGGCCGGACGGTAGGAGCGTCGTCGGTTGCGTTCGGCCTGCTGGTCGAGCTCGGCCTGCAGCATCGGGAGGTTGCGGGACGTGTACTCGGCAACCGCATGATCGACGATCGCCTTCACCCGCGTCGACAGGCCATGCTGCACCCCGTGCGGAACATCGGACCCGAGGCCCGCGGCCGACAGGACCGGCGAGCCGAAGCACCGACGGCACGGAGCGACACGTCCGCGGTGGTTCGCGGGCTCCCACCGGGGCAGCCAACGGAGCCAGGCGTCCACCGCCTGACCGACCTGGCTCTCGAGTGACCGCTCCACGCCCCTACGCTAGCCCGACACGCCCGGGAACACGCGGATGCGGGCGGACCCGCGCGTCACGGGTCGCTTCACGGGCCCTCGTCCTCGTCTTCCCAGCGCCAGCGCGGGCCCGTCGTGCGGGCCCGCACCAGCAGGATGCCGAAGAGTCCCGCGAGCACAGCCGCGCCGGCCACCACCGGACCGGGGAATCCCAGCGCGACGCTTTGCGCCGCGGCGACGCCGCGAACCGGATCGGCCCCGCTGACGAGAGCGCCGAGCACGACCCCGAGTACTTCGCCCAGATAGGCCGCGATGGCGCACGGGACGGCGGTCAACCAGCCGGGCGGATCGGCCCGAAGGCCCCACCACAGCGTCGCCGCGAATCCCGCGAGGGCCAGCACCTGACCGATGACGCCGGGGATCGCGCCGAGACCGCGGACGGGGATGACATCGGCATCGACGACGAGGCTCGTCACCCCGAGGCCGCCGATCGAGAGGGCGATGAAGACGACGGACGCGAAGACGACAGCGACCGGCGGGGAAACCCCCGCCGGTCGCTGTTCGTTGGTCATCGACTCCGGCTCAGCGCTGCGAGAGCTGCGGACCGGCCTCGAGGGTGCGCTCGTACTCGCGCTGGGCTTCGGTGTTGATCTCGGTCACGCGGCGACCGCGTGCCGACACCCACGAGCCGAACCAGATGGTGAGTTCGCGGCCGAGGACGAAGGCGACGATCGCGAGCGGGGCGAGGACGTTGTTCTGGAGCAGTTCGACCGACTGGCGGGGGGAGATCTCCCAGAACGGCGCGGCGAAGAGGGCGCCGAGCAGGTGCCCGGCCCAGGCCACGACACCGACGACGAGACCCCAGACCACCCAGTGACCCCAGCGCCCACGGTTGATCAGGGCGCCGAGGAACCAGAACCCGAAGTAGAACGCCACGGTGGGCACCCACAGGTCCCACGTGGCCAGCGCCGAGAGGGCCGCCTGACCGAGGTCGGCGGTGGCGGTGCGGCCGGTCAACAGCCCCAGGCCGAGAGTCGCGGCGA
This sequence comes from Microbacterium sp. 16-032, assembly GCF_041079455.1. Taxonomy (NCBI): domain Bacteria; kingdom Bacillati; phylum Actinomycetota; class Actinomycetes; order Micrococcales; family Microbacteriaceae; genus Microbacterium; species Microbacterium sp. 16-032. The sequence continues at coordinate 336,044 of NZ_JBFYGQ010000005.1, forward strand.
GATACAGCACCGCGAAGACCAGAGCGGCGAGAAGGCCGATGGCACCGGCCGCACCCCGGTTGTTGCGGGGACGAGGGGCTTCGGGCGCCTGCACGAAGATCGGCTGCGCCCCGCCCACCGTGCGGGTGGGCTCTTCGGCGACGGGAGCGGCGGCGGCCGCGGCGGCGGCACCGGCGGCGGGGTACGCCGTCGTGCTCGCGTCGTCGTAGCGCGACGTCGCGGTCGTGTCGTCGTGACGGACGTCGTCGCGGCGGACGTCGTCGCGCGCCGGCTCCGCGGAGGCGGCGTACGCGGCCCAGCGGGCGTCTTCGTCCTCGAGGTCGACCGACCCGGAGGACGCCGTGGACCCCTGCGGGGCGACCGGCGACGCGTCGTGCACGACGGGCGCCGCGTGCTCGCTGCGGGCCGTCGTCGGAGCGGAGGCGGCGTGCTCGTGCGCCTCGCGCTCGTCCCACGCGGCTTTGGCCGTCGCGGGGTCGACCGCGTCGCGGCGGGCGGCCTCGGCATCGGCGAGACCCTCGTGGGCTCGGCCGACGACATCCTGCGCTTCGTCCTTCGGCTCGACGACGGGGTCGCCGTACGAAGCCTTCGGTTCAGCGACGGGGTCGCTGCCCGACGTGTTGTCGCTCATGGGGTCTCCTCACGCGGTGCTTGCCGCGCAAGGCTAACCCGGGTATCCCGCGGCGCCGTGCAGGCGTGCCGTGGGATGTCCTTCTCGACCGTGTCGGTGGGGCGGCTTAGGGTGTTCCCATGTCCCGTCGCCCGCTCCGTCCGGCCGTCGCGGCGGCTCTCGCCGGCGCCACCCTCCTCGCGCTGAGCGCGTGCGCCCCCGCCGCAGACGACGCCGCGCCCACCCCCGCGGCACCGGTCGTGTCGTCCAGCCCGACCCCCATCCCGACGATCACCCAGACGGCACCGGCCGTCCGCATCCCGGCCGACTGCCGCTCGATGCTCTCGGCCGACGTCCTGGCTCAGCTCGGCCAGACTCCGTTGAACGACCCCGCGCTCGGGCCCTCGGGCGTGCAGTCCGACGGCTCGCTGATCTGCATCTGGCGCGACCCGGCGGCGGACACCACAGGCCTCGTCACGCACATCTCGCGCATGGACCGCGGCCCCGCGCTCGACATGCTGAACGGTCTCGTCGACACCCAGGGCTTCAGCTGCTACACCCCCGACGCGGGGACGCGCTGCGAGAAGACCTGGATCAACCCGAGCTACCCCGTCAACGACGGTCGGACGCTCTACTGGCGCGACGGCGTGTTGATCGACACGCAGTACTCGAACCTCGCCCCCACGGGATACACCGGCAGCATCATCGCCTCCGTCTTCGGCGGCTGACCCCGCGAGGGGGCTCCCCCCGTCACTCGCCGAAGAAGGCGTGGGATGCCACGATCGCGGCGTACCCGTCGGGCATCCACCCGGAGAGCGTCGACGACACCCACCGGTCGGCACGCAGATCGTGGACCTCGAGGAGCTCGCCCGAGGCGCGTTCGCAGTGGGTGGCGTCGGCCGCGACCGAGCACGTGAAACCCTGTGCGGCGAGCGTGGTCGAGACCGCTGCGGCCCCCTCGGGCGTCACCGTCGACACGGTCGTCTCGATCGAACGCCCGGCTTCGCCCCGCCAGTGGCAGGTGATCACGACCGTCGGAGCGGCGGCGGCGACCGCCTCGGGCGTCGACGCCGGCGCGGTACGCCGCTGGGAGAGCAACGCCTGCGGAGACCACACGAGGGAGGACCACAGCGGTTGCGAGTACAGGTGTCGGCAGTCCGAAGCCGGCGCGGGAGGGGTGGTCTCGACCGCCGCGTGCCGCCCCGTGGCGGCCCTCAGCGTGTCGCCCACGAATCCCACGGCCATCGGCACGCCGGGGGTGGCGATGACCACCAGAGCGGCGACGGCGGCCGCGCACAGCAGACCCGCCGGCCATGCCAGCCACAAGCTGCGTCCCCCGATGCGGGCCATGCGTTCCTCCACCACAACGGTAGGCGCACCGAGGTGCCTCCCCCGCGCCTCGACACGCCGCGAGCACGACGAAGGCCCCCGGCGTGAGCCGGGGGCCTTCGGGGATCAGGACGCCGCGCAGGGGCGTGGCATCCCTCCCGTCGAGTTCGGGAGGACGGGCGACCCGCCCTCCCGAGCCTCGATCAGTTGTACGTGCCGGGCGTGAAGTCGTCCGTCGAGAAGCTGTCGAAGTCGACGTAGCTCAGGTCGGCGTCGCTGTACGCGCCGTCCGAAGCGAAGATGCGGTTGGGGTACCGCTCGCTCTTCGCCTCTTCCGTCGCCTCGACCGTGACGTTGCGGTACTTCGCAAGTCCGGTTCCGGCGGGGATGAGCTTTCCGATGATGACGTTCTCCTTGAGGCCGACGAGCGGGTCGCTCTTGCCCTCCATGGCCGCCTGCGTCAGGACGCGGGTGGTCTCCTGGAACGATGCCGCCGACAGCCACGACTCGGTCGCGAGCGACGCCTTCGTGATACCCATCAGCTCGGGACGACCCGACGCGGGACGCTTGCCCTCGCCGACCGCCTCGCGGTTGATGGTCTGGTAGCGCTTGAAGTCCACCAGCTCACCGGGCAGCAGATCGGTGTCGGCGTGATCGACGACGGTGACCTTGCGGAGCATCTGTCGGACGATGACCTCGATGTGCTTGTCGTGGATCGGCACACCCTGCGAGCGGTACACGCCCTGGACGCCGTTGACGAGGTACTTCTGCACCTCGCGGGCACCCTGCACGCGCATGACCTCCTTGGGGTCGAGCGTTCCGACCTGGAGGGGCTCGCCGACCGAGACGTGCTGGCCGTCCTCGACCAGGAGCGTCGCGCGCTTCAGGACGGGGTAGACCACCGGCTCGTCGCCGTTGTCGGGCGTCAGGATGACCTTCTTGGCCTTGTCGGTCTCGTCGATCGTGATGCGGCCGTCGGCCTCGGCGATCGGCGACGCACCCTTGGGGGTACGGGCCTCGAAGAGCTCCTGCACACGCGGAAGACCCTGCGTGATGTCGTCCGCCGAGGCGGAACCACCGGTGTGGAAGGTACGCATCGTCAGCTGGGTACCGGGCTCACCGATCGACTGGGCCGCGATGATGCCGACGGCCTCGCCGATGTCGACGATCTTGCCGGTGGCGAGCGAACGGCCGTAGCACTTCGCGCAGACACCGACCGCCGAGTCGCAGGTCAGGACGGAGCGGACCTTGATGGTCTCGACACCACCCGCAACCAGCTTGTCGATGAGCACGTCGCCCACGTCGTCGCCGGCCTCGGCCAGCACGGTGCCCTGCGCGTCGACGACCGCCGTGGCGAGCGTACGAGCGAACACCGAGTTCTCGACGTTGGCGTCCTTGACCAGCGAACCGGTCGAGTCGGCCGCGGCGATCGGGAGCTCGAGGCCCTTCGACGTGCCGCAGTCCTCCTCGCGGATGATGACATCCTGCGAGACGTCGACCAGACGACGCGTGAGGTACCCCGAGTCGGCCGTACGGAGGGCCGTGTCGGCCAGACCCTTACGGGCACCGTGCGTCGCGATGAAGTACTCGGCGACCGACAGACCCTCGCGGTACGAGGAGATGATCGGACGCGGGATGATCTCACCCTTGGGGTTGTTCACCAGGCCTCGCATACCCGCGATGTTGCGGATCTGCAGCCAGTTACCACGGGCGCCCGACGAAACCATGCGGTTGATGGTGTTGTCGGCGGGGAAGTTGTCCCGCATCGCCTTCTGGACCTCGTCGGTGGCCTCGGTCCAGATCTTGATGAGCTCCTGACGACGCTCGGCGTCGGTGGTGAGACCCTTCTCGTACTGGCCCTGGACCTTCGCGGCCTGCTTCTCGTAGCCGGCGACGATCTCGGCCTTGTTCGGCGGGGTGAGGATGTCGCTCAGCGCCACCGTGACACCCGAACGGGTGGCCCAGTAGAAGCCGGCGTCCTTGATCCGGTCGAGCGATGCTGCGACCTCGACCTTCGGGTACTCCTCGGCCAACTTGTTGACGATCTGCGACAGTTTGCCCTTGTCGGCCTGCTCGCGGACGAACGGGTAGCCCTTCGGGAGGGTGTCGTTGAAGATCGCCTGACCGAGCGAGGCGTCGACGAGGCCGTGCTTGTCGTAGCCCTCGGGCGCCTGGCCCTCGAGGAACGTCAGGCCGGGGATGCGGATGCGCGCCTTGGCCTGCAGGTCGAGGGTGCCCTCGTCCTTCGCCAGGATGGCTTCGCCGACCGAACCGAACGCGCGTCCTTCGCCCGCCGCACCTTCCTTGAGGGTGGTGAGGTGGTGGAGGCCGATGATCATGTCCTGCGAGGGCAGGGTGACCGGGCGGCCGTCCGAGGGCTTCAGGATGTTGTTCGAGGCGAGCATCAGCACGCGGGCCTCGGCCTGCGCCTCGACCGACAGCGGAAGGTGCACGGCCATCTGGTCACCGTCGAAGTCGGCGTTGAACGCCGCGCACACGAGCGGGTGCAGCTGGATGGCCTTGCCCTCGACGAGCTGGGGCTCGAACGCCTGGATGCCGAGACGGTGCAGGGTGGGTGCACGGTTCAGCAGCACGGGACGCTCGCGGATGATCTCCTCGAGCACGTCCCAGACCTCGGGACGGAAACGCTCGACCGCACGCTTGGCGGCCTTGATGTTCTGGGAGTGGCCCAGGTCGATCAGGCGCTTGATCACGAACGGCTTGAACAGCTCGAGGGCCATCTGCTTGGGCAGACCGCACTGGTGGAGCTTGAGCTGGGGTCCGACGATGATGACCGAACGACCCGAGTAGTCGACGCGCTTTCCGAGCAGGTTCTGGCGGAAGCGACCCTGCTTTCCCTTGAGCATGTCGCTCAGGGACTTCAGGGCGCGGTTGCCGGTACCGGTGACGGGGCGACCACGGCGACCGTTGTCGAACAGTGCGTCGACGGCCTCCTGCAGCATGCGCTTCTCGTTGTTGACGATGATCTCGGGGGCACCGAGGTCGATCAGGCGACGGAGGCGGTTGTTGCGGTTGATCACGCGACGGTAGAGGTCGTTCAGGTCGGAGGTCGCGAAGCGGCCACCGTCGAGCTGGACCATGGGACGAAGCTCCGGCGGGATCACCGGGACGACATCCAGCACCATCGAGGCCGGGCTCATGCCGGTCTGCAGGAACGAGTTGACGACCTTGAGGCGCTTGATCGCGCGGATCTTGCGCTGGCCCTTGCCCTCAGAGATCTGCAGGTGGAGGCTGTCGGCCTCGGCCTGCAGGTCGAAGGCCTCGAGGCGACGCTTGATCGACTCCGCGCCCATGTGGGCCTCGAAGTACTGACCGAAGCGGTCCTGCAGCTCGTGGAACACGTCGTCCTCGGGCTTCAGGGCGCCCACCTCGAGCGTGCGGAAGTCCTCCCACACGCGCTCGAGCTTGGCGATCTGCTCGTCGGCGTTCTTGCGGGCCGCCGTCATGTCCTTCTCGGCGGCGTCCTTGACCTTCTTCTTCTGGTCGGCCTTGGCGCCCTCCGCCTCGAGGGCGGCGAGCTCCTCCTCGAGCTTGGCGAGGCGGGCCGCGACGCGGGCGTCGCGACGGTCGCCGAGCGTCTTCAGCTCGAGGCGGATGTTGTTCTCCTGCGTGGCCAGGTCGCGGTGACGAGCATCCTCGTCGACCGAGATCACCATGTAGGCGGCGAAGTAGATGACCTTCTCGAGGTCCTTCGGCGCCATGTCGAGCAGGTAGCCGAGGCGCGAGGGCACGCCCTTGAAGTACCAGATGTGCGTGACGGGCGCGGCGAGCTCGATGTGGCCCATGCGCTCGCGACGGACCGAGGACTTGGTGACCTCGACGCCGCAGCGCTCGCAGACGATGCCCTTGAAGCGCACGCGCTTGTACTTGCCGCAGGCGCACTCCCAGTCGCGGGAGGGTCCGAAGATCTGCTCGCCGAAGAGTCCGTCCTTCTCGGGCTTCAGCGTGCGGTAGTTGATCGTCTCGGGCTTCTTGACCTCACCGAAGGACCAACGACGGATGTCGTCGGCGGTGGCCAGACCGATACGGATCTGATCGAAAGTGGTTGATTCGAGCACTGGTTCTCCTGTGTCGGAATTCTCTGAAATCTGAGCTGGGTCGCTGAGCTGGAAGCTCAGATCTCGTCGATCGACGAGGACTCGAAGCGGCTGGAGATGTTGATGCCGAGTTCTTCCGCAGCGCGGAAGGCGTCGTCATCCGTGTCGCGCAGGTTCACCGCGGTGCCGTCGGCCGAGAGGACCTCGACGTTCAGGCAGAGCGACTGCATCTCCTTCATGAGCACCTTGAAGGACTCGGGGATGCCGGGCTCCTGGATGTTCTCGCCCTTGACGATGGCCTCGTACACCTTGACGCGGCCGAGGATGTCGTCGGACTTGATCGTGAGGAGCTCCTGCAGCGCGTAAGCGGCACCGTAGGCCTCGAGCGCCCACACTTCCATCTCACCAAAGCGCTGACCACCGAACTGCGCCTTACCACCGAGCGGCTGCTGGGTGATCATCGAGTACGGGCCCGTCGAACGCGCGTGGATCTTGTCGTCGACGAGGTGGTGCAGCTTCAGGATGTACATGTAGCCGACCGAGATGGGCGCCGGGAACGGCTCGCCGGAGCGACCGTCGAACAGCAGCGTCTTACCCGTGGAGTCGACCATGCGGTCGCCGTCACGGTTGGGGATCGTCGAGTCGAGCAGACCCGCGATCTCGGCCTCGAAGGCGCCGTCGAACACCGGGGTCGCGACCTTCGTGCCGGGGGCGGCCTCGCGAGCCGACTCGGGCAGCTGGGCGGCCCACTCGGGGGTACCCTCGACCTTCCAACCCTGCTGGGCGATCCAGCCGAGGTGGAGCTCGAGGACCTGACCGAAGTTCATTCGACCGGGGATACCGAGCGGGTTGAGGATGATGTCGACCGGCGTGCCGTCGGGCAGGAAGGGCATGTCCTCGATCGGGAGGATCTTGGCGATGACGCCCTTGTTGCCATGGCGACCGGCGAGCTTGTCGCCCTCGGTGATCTTGCGCTTCTGGGCGATGTAGACCACGACGCGGCGGTTGACGCCCGAGCCGAGCTCGTCGTCTCCGTCTTCGGCGTTGAACTCCTTGACGGCGATGATCGTGCCCTGCTCGCCGTGGGGCACCTTCAGCGAGGTGTCACGGACTTCGCGGCTCTTCTCGTTGAAGATCGCGCGGAGCAGACGCTCCTCGGCGCTCAGCTCGGTCTCGCCCTTGGGCGTGACCTTGCCGACGAGGATGTCACCGGGGCGGACCTCGGCGCCGATGCGGATGATGCCGCGGTCGTCGAGGTCCTTCAGCAGGTCGGGGCTGACGTTGGGGAGGTCACGGGTGATCTCCTCCTTGCCGAGCTTGGTGTCGCGCGCATCGACCTCGTACTCCTCGATGTGGATCGACGACAGCGTGTCGTCCTTCACGAGGTCCTGGCTGAGGATGATCGCGTCCTCGAAGTTGTGACCTTCCCAGGTCATGAACGCCACGAGGAGGTTCTTGCCGAGCGCGAGCTCGCCGTTCTCGGTCGCGGGACCGTCGGCGATGACCTCGCCGGCCTCGATGCGCTCGCCGGCCGAGACGACCACGCGCTGGTTGTAGGACGTGCCCTGGTTGGAGCGGTCGAACTTGCGCAGGAAGTAGTCCTGCGTGCCGCCCTCGTCGAGCTGGATGGTCACGACGTCGGCCGAGACCTCCAGGACGACGCCCGACTTCTCGGCCGTCACGACGTCACCGGCGTCGATGGCCGCGAAGCCCTCCATACCGGTACCGACGACGGGCGACTCGCTGCGCACGAGCGGCACGGCCTGGCGCTGCATGTTCGCGCCCATGAGGGCGCGGTTGGCGTCGTCGTGCTCGAGGAACGGGATGAGCGAGGTCGCCACCGACACCATCTGGCGCGGCGAGACGTCCATGTAGCCGATCTCGTCGTTCGGGAAGAGGTCGACCTCGCCACCCTGGCCACGACGGGCGAGGATGCGATCCTCGACGAAGTGTCCGTCGGCCTGGAGGGCGACACCGGCCTGAGCGACGATGTGGTCGCTCTCTTCGCTGGCGGTGAGGTAGTCGATCTGGTCGGTCACCCGGCCGTCGACGACGCGACGGTACGGGGTCTCGATGAAACCGAAGGCGTTGATGCGGGCGAACGAGGCCAGCGAGCCGATCAGACCGATGTTCGGGCCTTCAGGGGTCTCGATGGGGCACATGCGGCCGTAGTGCGAGGGGTGGACGTCGCGGACCTCGACGCCGGCACGCTCACGCGAGAGACCGCCGGGGCCCAGAGCCGACAGGCGGCGCTTGTGGGTCAGACCCGCGAGCGGGTTGTTCTGGTCCATGAACTGCGACAGCTGCGAGGTTCCGAAGAACTCCTTGATCGCGGCGACGACGGGGCGCACGTTGATCAGGGTCTGCGGCGTGATCGCCTCGATGTCCTGCGTGGTCATGCGCTCGCGGACGACACGCTCCATGCGCGACAGACCGGTGCGGACCTGGTTCTGGATGAGCTCGCCGACGGCGCGGATACGACGGTTGCCGAAGTTGTCGATGTCGTCGGTGTCGAGGCGGATCTCGGCGGCCTGGCCACCGCGGACGCCGTCGAACGTGACGTCACCGCGGTGCAGGCGGACGAGGTACTTGATCGTGGCGACGATGTCGTCGACGGTCAGGACCGAGTCGCTCAGCGGCTTGTCGAGACCGAGCTTCTGGTTGATCTTGTAGCGACCCACCTTCGCGAGGTCGTAGCGCTTCGAGTTGAAGTAGAAGTTGTCCAGCAGCGCGCGCGCAGCCTCGGCGGCGACCTGCTCGCCCGGACGGAGCTTGCGGTAGATGTCGCGGAGGGCGTCTTCCTTCGTGAGGATCGTGTCCTTGGACAGCGTCTCTTCGATGGAGTCAAAACCGGAGAACTCGGCGAGGATGTCCTCGCTGGTCAGGCCGAGGGCCTTGAGGAAGACGGTGACCGACTGCTTGCGCTTGCGGTCGATGCGCACGCCGACCTGGTCGCGCTTGTCGATCTCGAACTCGAGCCAGGCACCACGCGAGGGGATGACGCGCGCCGACACGATGTCCTTGTCGGAGGTCTTGTCGGGCGTCTTGTCGAAGTAGACACCGGGCGAACGCACGAGCTGCGACACGACGACACGCTCGGTGCCGTTGATGATGAACGTGCCCTTGTTGGTCTGGAGCGGGAAGTCGCCCATGAAGACCGTCTGGGTCTTGATCTCACCGGTCTGGTGGTTCATGAACTCGGCTTCGACGTACAGCGGGGCGGCGTAGGTCTTGCCGCGCTCCTTGCACTCCTCGATCGAGTACTTCTCCGGCTCGAGGTAGGGGTTCGTGAACGAGAGCTGCATGGTCTCGCTCAGGTCCTCGATCGGCGAGATCTCCTCGAAGATCTCCTCGAGTCCGCTGATCTCGGGGACGTCGGTGCGACCGGCGGCCTGAGCCTCGGCGACGCGCGCCTTCCATGCTTCGTTACCGACGAGCCAGTCGAACGACTCGGTCTGCAGCGCGAGCAGATCGGGAACGGTCAGCTTGTCGGAGATCTTCGCGAACGAGAGGCGAGATGCGCCGCGTCCGCTCTTCGGGGTGGTGGTGGTGGATGCGTTGCTCGCAGCAGCCAAGGGAATAACCTCCAGAAGCCCGGGCGAGGGGCTCGTGATTCCTTGTCGTCAGGTGGAGTGCGTTCCTGCCCCGATAACCTGCACGTCGCACACCGCGGTGAAGCGGGGACGGGCAGGCTCAGCCGACCACCATATGAGGGCAGGGGGAATCGAGGAGCGCAAAGTCCAAGCATACGCGGGAGGACTCGCCGTGTCCAGTCCAATTCTTGACGCGTTCTCGGACCTGCGGTATAACCGCGTGCGCTCGCCCGGCATTCCTCGCTCCCGCCCCGTCAGGCCCGGCGAAACCGCACCCGATCACCCGGCCGCACCTGTGCGAAAGCGTCGAGGGCGGCATCCGGGATCACCCCGATCACGGGGTAGCCCCCGGTCACGGGACCGTCGGCGAGCAGGATCACCGGGCGCCCGTGCGGAGGAACCTGCACCGCTCCCGGACGCATGCCCTCGCTGGGGAGTTCGTCGCGACGGGTGCGCTCGAGGACCGGACCATCGAGACGGATGCCGATGCGGTCGATGTCGGTCGACACGGTCCAGGACGCGTTGGTCAGCGCATCGACGGAGGCGGGGGTGAACCAGTCCGCCCGCGGCCCCGGCCGGAGCCCCACCTCGAGCACGGCTGAGGGAATCGACCAGGGGAACCCGTCCACCGCGGGCACCTCCGCGGTCGCGAATCCCGCGTGCACGAGGTCGCCGGCACGGAGGGGTGGAGGGCCGAGTCGCGCGAGAACGTCGGTGGAGCGCGAGCCGAGCACGGACTCGGCGGCCACTCCCCCGCGGACGGCGAGGATCACCCGCAGGCCCGCGCGGGCGGGGTCGATCGTCAGCTCTGCGCCCCTCGCGAGCCGCACCGGCGCGTAGGCGGGGACGCCGCGCCCGTCGACGCGCACGTCGGCGAGAGCACCGGTCACCGCGACCCAGCAGTCGTGTTCGGCTCGCGCCGAGAACCCGCCGAGAGTGATCTCGAGAGCCGCCGCGCTCTCGTCGTTTCCGACCAGACGGTTCGCGATGCGCAGGGCGCCGCGATCCAGGGCGCCCGAGCGGGCCACCCCCAGCGCCGCTCGACCGGGTCGACCGAGGTCCTGCACCGTGATCAGCGGACCGGGGGCGAGGATGCGGAGCGCCGGGCCGGGCGCCGCCCCGGCGGTCGAGGAACGCGCCCCACCGGGCGAGGAACCGGCGGAGGACGGCGGGGCCGCGGCATCCGGTCGTCCGCTCGTCGGAGTCGTGTTGTCGGGCTCCCGCGGCCCGACGACGTGCGCGCGCTCGCGGAGCGGGACGAACCGCACGCGGCTGCCAGGCGCCAAGAGGACGGGATCGACGACCTCGGGGTCGAAGAGGACCGCATCCGTCGACCCGATGAGCCGCCAGCCGCCCGGGGTGTCACGGGGGTAGGCCCCGCTGAACGCCCCCGCGAGACCCACGGCTCCGGCGGGGACGCGAAGGCGGGGTCGGTCGAGTCGAGGGACGTCGAACGGCCAGTCCGCATTCACGAGATAGGCGAACCCCGGCGCGAAGCCGGTGAAGGCCACCATCCACTCCGCGGCGCCGTGGCGCGCGATGAGTTCGTCCGCTCGGATGCCGAGCAGCTCGGCCGTGTCGTCCAGGTCGGCGCCGTCGTACCGCGTCGCGATCTCGACGAGGGGGCCGGGTGGGGCGGCATCCGGATCCCCGGTCGCGGCCGCCCGGACCCACGCGGCGACCGCGGACGCCGAGGTGCGGAGCGGATCGAAGGCGATGAGCACGGTGCGCGCGGCGGGCACGAGATCGTCGACGCCGTCGAGCGGATCAGCGGCGAGCTCGGCGTGCAACCGCACGACCGCGGACAGATCGGCAACCTCGGCCATCACGGCCCTCTCGCCCATCGCCCGCAGCGTCACCACGGAGCGCGCACCTCGACACCCGCGTCGTCCAGGGCCGCGCGCACGGCCCGCGCCATCGCCACGGCGGCGGGAGTGTCCCCGTGCAGGCACAGCGAGGCGGCCTCGACGGCGAGCCGCGTCCCGTCGACGGCCTCGACCTCTCGGTCGCGTACGAGGAGCACCGCCCGCTCGGCCACGAGGGCCGGGTCGTCGACGAGCGCGCCGGGAGACCCTCGGGGCACGAGCGTCGCCGTCGCCGTGTACCCCCGGTCGAGGAAGGCCTCGGGCACGAAGGGGAGACCCGCGGATGCCGCGGCCTCGGCGATCGCGCCGGGAAGGCCGAGGATCGGGAGCGCGCGTCCGATCCGCGCGGAGTGGTCGGCCACCGCCGCGACGACCGCGTCGGCCTGCCGTCGGTCGACGGTGACCGCGTGATAAAGCGCCCCGTGCGGCTTGACGTACCGCAGGTCGGCACCGGCCGCGGCGAGCGCGGCGATCTGCCCGATCACACTCGCGCGGAGATCGGCGGAGCCGGGCGAGCGGGCCACGCGACCGAAGTTCTCGCGGTCCTCGTACGAGGGGTGTGCGCCGACGGCGACCCCGAAACGCCCCGCCCTCTCGACGGAGGCGCGCATCGCGCCGGCATCCCCCGCGTGCCCGCCGCAGGCGATGCTGGCGCTGGAGATCACCGCGAACATGGCGTCGTCGTCGGCCGTCGGCACTCCGTCGACGGTCTCGCCCAGGTCGGCGTTGAGATCCACCCGCATGCGGCCACGGTACCGCCGCCCCGAGGGCCTAGCGTGGGTTCATGGCCCGCATGCGCATCGAACCCGACGACGCCCCGACCGCGCGGCTGTCCGACGGCGCCCTCGCCCGCGTCTCGCCCTCGGGGTTCGTGTCGGGATGGGAGCTCGTCGTCGACGGGACACCCCAGTCGCACGTCGACCTCGACGACCCCACGCACCTGCACTTCGAGTACGTGGCGCGCATGGGCGCCGTGATCGATCGACTCCGGATGCCGGGACAGCCCCTCACCGCGGTCCACCTCGGCGCGGGCGCCCTCACGCTGCCGCGCTACGTGGAGGCGACCCGACCGGGCTCGCGCCAGCAGGTCATCGAGCTCGAGCCGGCGCTGTGGGACCTCGTGCGCGAGAACCTCCCCCTCCCCCGCGGCGCGTCGATTCGCGTGCGCATCGGCGACGCGCGTGCCGGGCTGTCGAGACTGCCGGCGGGGCTCTCGGGTGCCGTCGACCTCCTCATCAGCGACGTGTACTCCGGCGCGCAGACCCCCGCCCACCTCACCACCGTGGAGTTCTACCGCGAGGCGGCGGCCCTGCTCGCGCCCGAGGGGGTGCTCCTGGTGAACGTGTCCGACGGACCCGGACTGGCCTTCGCCCGCCGCCAGGTCGCCACGATCCGCGAGGTCCTGCCCGAGGTCATCGTCCTCGCCGAGGTGCAGGTGCTCAAGGGACGCCGATTCGGCAACCTCGTCGTCGCCGCCTCCGCAGCGCCCCTGCCGGTCGAGTGGCTCCCGCGACTGATGGCGGCCGGCCCCCACCCCGCCAAGGTCTCTCAGGGTGCGGAGATCGAGGAGTTCATACGCGGGTCGCGACCGGCCACGGACGCCGATGCGACCGCGTCTCCGAAGCCCTCGGCATCCCTGTTCGAGAGATGATCCCGGCGTCTTCGCCGCCCGACCGCGTGGCGAGGCACCCCTCGACGCCCGTGCGGCGCACACTGGAAGTCCTGCCGGAACGAGAGGAGCGATGGTGAGCTACATCCACGGGTACGACCCCGACACTTTGCGCGAGGTCACCGACTCCCGTGAGTGCGCGGAACGTCTCGAGGAGATCGGTTCCCAGCGCAGCCTCCACGCCCTCCTCGAGCGGGTGTGGCTCCTCAAGGTGCTCGACCGATTCGACGAGGCGCTCGCGATCTCGGAGCAGTCGGTCCGGGTCGCCCGCATGGCCGGCACCCGTCGCGATCTGCTGCGCGCGCGCATCCTCCACGCGACGATCATGCAGTGCCGCGGGGCCTACGCCGCCGCCGAGCAGGAACTCACCATGTGCGCCGAAGAGGCCGAGGGGCAGGGTTGGGCGAGCATCGCCGCCTTCGCCCTCCAGCACCGCGGAAAGGTGCACTACGACGAGGGCGACTTCGACGCCGCCCGCCGCGACTTCAAGCAGGCGCTGTTCCTGCGGCAGAACGCCGGCGCTACCGACGCGCAGCTCGAATCGACCCTGCTCGCGATCGACGCCGCGGAGCGTCGCCGCACGCGCGAGGTCGTCGCGAGCTGAGTGTCGTAGGTCCCTTCTAGGCTTCCGCTCATGTCCGATCTGCAGCGCGTCCGCGTCTGGGCCGAGGCGTTGATCGCCCTCCACCTCGATCCGTCGTGGACCTTCGCCTTCGACAACGCCAAGCGGCGCGCGGGCCTGTGCGACTACGGCCGTCAGCGCATCAGCGTCTCGCGCTACCTCTCCGCGCGCTACAACGACGACACGAATCACCAGACGCTGCTGCACGAGATCGCGCACGCCGTCGCGGGCCCGGCCGCGGGGCACGGACCGGTGTGGAAGCGGACCGCACGCGAGCTGGGTTACGTGGGCGGGACGACCCACGCCGGCGAGACCGCCAACGAACTCGCCCCGTGGGTCGGCACGTGCCCGGCGGGCCACGTCGCCTATCGGCACCGGCGTGCGACCCGGCCCACCTCGTGCGCGAAGTGCGCCCCGTCATTCGACCCGCGTTTCGCTCTGTCGTGGGTGCACCGCGACATCAGCCGCGCGACGCGGCTCGCGGCCTCGACACCCCGCTAGGGCGAGGGCTCAGGCCGAAACGATCACCCCGTCGCGCAGGATCGGGACGACGGATGCCGCATCGCGCGCGGCCGAGGCGAGCACCGCCTCGCGTCGACCGTCGGCGGCGAGCGCGCGGCCGGTGCCGCTGGCCGTCAGCAGGTGCCGGACCGCTCCGCCGAGGGCGCGGAATCCTTCTCCCGCGACGGCGGCGTCGGGAGAGGCGTGGTCGATCCCGAGATCTCCGAGAGCGGCGATGACGGCGCCCGCGCCGAGCAGGTCGTCGACGGCGAAGCGGAGGCCGTCGCCGTCGGGGTAACCGGCGGCGACCACCGAGATGCTGGTGCGCTCACCTCGCGACCGCTGCACCTCGAGCACGTGGGCGGCGACGGCGGCCGCGTTGCGCAGTCCGCCGACGACGACATGGGCGCCGTCGCTCCCCGCCGCGCGCGCGAGTCCCGCGGCCTCATCCCCCTCGAGGGGGAACGTCTCGCCGCCCTCGATCGCGTCCAGCGCGCGCATCGAGAGCCCCAGCGTCTGCACGATGATCACGACGTGAGCGGGGGCGAGACGCTCCAGCCCCGAGCGGCCCCAGTCCAGACGCACCTGGTAGTCGGACTGGGCGAGGGCGGGAGAAGACGGCATCCCTCGATCGTAAAACGCCCGGAGTGCACCCCTCGCGTCAAGCCGTGCCCACCGACGGTCGGGATCGGGCACGATCGAGGTCATGCGCATCCTGCTGAAGTTCGTCATCGACTGCGACCCGGACGCCGCGTGGCGAGCACTGCACTCCCCCCGCGCCGTCGCGGAACTGTACGGTCCGCTCCTCGACGTGGAAGCTCTGGGCGACATGCCGACCTCGTTCTCATCGGGCGACGACGTTCCCGTGCAGATGAGCGTCGCAGGCCTCGTTCCGGTGGGTCGCCAGCTCATCTCGGTCGCCGACCGCGAGACGAGCGACGGACACGGGCGCGTCCGCGTCTTCCGCGACTGGGGCATCCCCCTGACCGGACCGCTGTCGGTGCTCGACGTGTGGGATCACCAGATGGCGGTGTCGGCCGCCCCCGGAGAGCCCGGGCGCACCCTCTGGCGAGAGAGACTGACCATCGGCGGCGCCGCGGCCCCGGCCCTGTGGCCGGCGCTCTGGGCGACGTGGCAGTGGCGCGCGACGCGCATCAAGGCCCTCGCCCCCACGTGGGCGCACGACCCGGAGAACGACGACGCCTGAGACGCCCGCCGCTCAGGCGAGGCCGTGGCGATAGGCGAAGACCACGAGCTGCACGCGATCGCGCAGGGCGAGCTTGGTGAGGATGCGGCTGATGTGCGTCTTCACCGTCGCCTCGGAGAGGAACTCGCGCTCCGCGATCTCGGCGTTGCTGAGCCCCGCCGCGGCGAGGGCGAAGATCTCGCGCTCGCGATCGGTCAGCGCGCCGTAGGCCGCCGGAACCGGCTCTCCGCCCCCGCCGTCGGCGATGTGGGCGAAGAGCTCGCGCGTCGCTTCGGCGGCGATCACCGCCGAACCGGCGTGCACGGTGCGCACCGCCGACAGCAGGAACTCCGGCTCGGAATCCTTCAGCAAGAACCCGCTGGCCCCGCCCTGGATCGCGCGGGCGGCGGCCTCGTCGAGGTCGAACGTCGTCAGCACCACGACGCGCGGCGCGTCGGGCTCGCGCAGGATCTCGGCCGTCGCCGCCAGACCGTCCATGACCGGCATCCGCACGTCCATGAGCACGAGGTCGGGGCGCGTGGAACGGACGACCTCGATACCCTCGCGGCCATCCGATGCCTCCCCCACCACCTCGAGGTCGGGCTGCGAGTCGATCACCATGCGGATTCCGGCGCGGAATAGGGCTTGATCGTCGACGAGGACGATGCGGACGGGGGCGGTCATGACGACGGCTCCTCTCGCGGGTCGGGGGTGGCTCGGCATCCACTCTGCCCTCTCGCTCGGGCGTTCACAGCGGGGAGCCGATCGGGAGGGTGGCGCGCACGACGAACTCGCCGTACTCGGGCCCCGCGGTCAGGTGACCGCCGACGAGCTGCGCACGCTCGCGCATGCCGATCAGCCCGTGCCCGCCCGACGGAGGGGAAGCCGGAGCGGGGACGGATGCCGTGGCCCGGGCATTGCGCACCGAGGCGACGACCCGGTCGGGCCACCATCCCAGGTGCACGCGCACGCGCGGGTCGACTCCGTGCCGCAGGGCGTTGGTGAGCGCCTCTTGCATGATGCGGTAGACCGCGAGCTGGATGGCCGCGGGGGGCTCGCCCGGGGGCAACGGGTCGACCTCGACCTCGAGGGCCACGCCCGCCGCCCGCATCCGCTGGAAGAGGGTCTCGAGGTCGGCGAGAGTCGGCTGAGGCCCCTCGGCCTGCGAGTGCCGCAACTGGGTGAGGAGCAACCTCACGTCGGCGAGCGCGGCGCGCGCGGTCGACGAGATCGTCGTCAGCGCCTCGGCGCTCGCCCGCGGATCGGATGCCGCGGCGTACCGGGCACCGTCGGCCTGGGCGATGACCACCGCCAGGGAGTGCGCGACGACGTCGTGCATGTCGCGGGCGATGCGGACACGCTCCTGCTCGGCGATCGTCTCGGCCTCGGCCGCCCGCTGCGCACGGCTGTTCGCCGCGGCCCTCATGGCCGTGCGCACCAGTGCACCCGAGACCCAGGCCAGCATGAGCGCGAAACCGGCCGCGAGGAAGAGCGCGATGACGGCGAACCAGTCGTTCCCGTTCGGCGGGGCCTGCAGCCCGCGACCCACGAGGTAGAGCGGAACCACGGCCGCTCCGACGATCGCCGAGACGAACCCGAACCAGAACACGCGGCGCGAGCCGTACGCCGACGTCGTATAGAGGACGGCGAAGATCGCGAGGTCGGACGGCGACGGCTGCCGGCCGAACCCCATCTGCGCGAGGGCGGCCGCCCACGCCACGCAGAGGGCAAGGCCCGGATGGAGCCGTCGCAGAGCCACCGCCCCCGCGAAGGCGAGCGCGATGAAGAATCCCGCGACGTTGTCGATCGGGGTGGCGCTCGCGACGAGCTCGATCGCGATGGCCACCAGGAAGAACACCACGGCGATACCGAGGTCGGTGACCAGCTGATAGCGGGTGAGCGGGCGCAGAGCGAACATCACGGCCACGCTACGCGGACCGACGGGGGCGGGGCATCCGTCGCGGGATGTATCCCGCCGTCAGCCGTCGTGCGGATGGCCTCGGGACCGGGCCCCACGGCCCGGGGGGGGGCACGCCGGATAGTCGGCGGGCTCGATCGGTCGCGCCTCGAAGAACGTCTGGAGCACCACGGTC
This sequence comes from Microbacterium sp. 16-032, assembly GCF_041079455.1. NCBI lineage: Bacteria > Bacillati > Actinomycetota > Actinomycetes > Micrococcales > Microbacteriaceae > Microbacterium > Microbacterium sp. 16-032. Next base: position 353,570 of record NZ_JBFYGQ010000005.1, read on the forward strand.
GTGCGTGTGTTCACCTGTGCCGCGGCGCGGATGTCGCGGATCAGCTCTTCGAGATCGCGGGGCGTCGGCACGCGGACGAACAGCATGTAGGCCGCCTCGCCCGCGATGGAGTGGCACGCCTCGATCGGGGTCAGGTGGGCCAGCAGCTCGGGGGCGTTGTCGGGCTGCGCGGGATCGAGGGGCGTGATCTCGACGAACGCGGCGAGGGGTCGCCCGAGGGCCTCGGCATCGAGGATCGGACGGTAGCCCTTCACGATGCCGCGTGCCTCGAGTCGGCGCAGACGGGATTGCACCGCCGACACCGAGAGCCCCACGCGTTCCGACAGGTGCGAGAGCGTCGCCCGCGCGTCGAGGGAGATCTCTCGCACGATGGCCGCATCGACGGAGTCCTCGAGTCGAGGGGCGCGGGATGAGGCCTCGGTCATGCGGTCGACAGTATCAGCGGCGCCGCGGGCCACTCTGGCGGGGTCCGTAAGTTTTCCGTTAGTATCCACGTTTAGCAGGAATTTTTACAGCACAGAATGGAGGATGCCATGACCATCGCCACGCCCACCCGTGCCGCCGACGATCTGATCGCCGACCACGGCGTCGACACGGTCGAGCAGACCCCCGCCTGGATCCAGCTGAAGAGCGCGGCCACCGCCCTGCAGGCACTTCAGGCCAAAGACGGCTCCATCGAGGACACCGCCGCGGCCGCACCCCTGCTCGACGACCTCATCACCGCCATCGAAGCACTCGCCCCCCTCTTCCCCCACGACCGGTCCTACCTCGCGGCCTCCGTCGCCGACTTCCGCCGGTGGCGCGACGCCGGCCTCGGCGTGCCCGACTTCCTCGACTCCCTCGTCGCCTTCCAGCCCCAGGAGCACCGGGTCGACGGCATCCGCCACCTCGTCGTGTTCCCGATGTACACGCAGAACGGCTCCAACGAACGACACGTCGAGGCGGTGCTCGTCGAGGCGATCTGGCCCGAGTTCATCGCACGACTCGAGACCGAGTACACCAACCGTCTGTTCGTCTCACTGCGTCTGATCGACTTCACCTCGGGCTACGACACGAACTCGGCCGTGCTCTTCCCCGAGACCGTGGCGATGCGTGAGATTCCGACCTTCACCTGGGGCGCGATCTTCCAGGACCGCGAAGCGGCGCGGTACCGCCGCGTGACCCGCGCCGCTGCCGAGATCACCAAGCTCGACCTCCCCGAGGCCGCCGCCCGCATGCTCGACGACCAGTCGCTCACCGAGCAGACGTTCGTGATGTGGGACCTCATCCACGACCGCACGCACATGCGCGGCGACCTTCCGTTCGACCCGTTCATGATCAAGCAGCGGATGCCGTTCTTCCTCTACTCGCTCGAAGAGCTGCGCTGCGACCTCACCGCCTTCCGCGAGTGCGTCTCGCTGCAGGCGCGGCTGTCGGCGCGCGACGACCTCGATGCGACCGAGAAGGCGATGCTCGCGCACGCCGAGCTCGTGCAGTACGCGGTGATCTTCGACCGCATCTTCCGCTTCGCCATCACCGGGTCCCGTGTACGCAACTACGACGGCCTCGGCGGACAGCTGCTGTTCGCCTGGCTGCACCAGCACCGCGTGCTGCACTGGACCGACACGTCGCTCGCCTTCGACTGGGACGAGGTGCCCGCCGCGGTCATCGCCCTCGCCGACGCGATCGACGAGCTGTACTGGCGCTCGATCGACCGCCCCAAGGTCGCGCACTGGCTCGCCGCATACGATCTCGTTCGCGGAGTCGTCACACCCCACCCCGCCTCGGTGTGGGCGCGCGGATTGTCCGACGAGGTGCTCGCGGGGCTGCCGAAGGGCTACACCGACGCGGTGCTCGACGATGAGTTCCCCCTGTCGATGTTCTTCGAAGCGCTCGAGAAGAAGATGCGCCCGGTCATCGCGTCGACCGCGGGCATCCGCGGCACGGACTGACCGTCGCATGAGCTCCCTCGCGACCGCACCCGTCCCGCACGAGCGGGTGCGGGGGCGTCTCGTGCTGCTGGCCGGCGGAACGAGCGCGGCCGGCCGGGCCTGCGCGCTCGCCCTCGTCGAGGCGGGGGCGCGCGTCGTGATCGTCGGATCGAACGCCGATCGGCTGGCCGCTTCCGCCGCGTCCGCTCCGGGGGCGGCGACCGAGCAGTGCGATTTGACCGATCCGGATGCCGTGGCGGACCTGCGCGCGCGCGTGAGCGACGCGCACGGCCCGGTCGACGGTGTCGTGCACCTCGTGGGCGGATGGCGCGGCGGAGGCGGGCTGGCCGGGCAGAGCGACGAGGATCTCGCCGTGCTGCTGCGATCGTTCACCGCACTGCGGAACGTGAGCCGCACCTTCGACGACGATCTGCGCTCCTCGGATGCCGGGCGCCTGGCCATCGTCTCGTCCACGGCCGTGGCGCGGCCCCTCGCCGGGGGCGCCAGCTACGCCGCGGTGAAGGCCGCGAGCGAGGCCTGGACGCGGGCCGCCGCGCAGGGCTACGCGAAGCACGCGCGAGACGGTGGACGCGAGCTCTCGGCCGCCGGCGTGATCTTCCGGGTGCGGAGCCTGAACGGTCTCGAGCACGCCCTGGCCGCGGCCGTCGTGGCCCTGTGGGACGACGACGCCGCGGCGTGGAACGACGTCGTCATCGAGATCGAGGCCGGCGGCTAGACCGCACCCACCTCGGCGTTGACCTCGGCCGTCCGGTACTGCCGGGAGAGCGTCCGGTACGAACGCGTGGCGAAAGCCAGCGCACCCGCGATCACCATCACGACCCCCGAGACAGCGAACACCAGCGCGATGCCGCGGGACTCCCCCTCGCCGAGCAGCCAGCCCCACGTCGCGCGGCCGTCGTCTGCGTCCATGTACGGGATGATCAGGAATTGCGCGATCGGCGCGATGAGGAACGACGTCACGGGCGCCGCAGCCGACTCGAACGCCGCGGCGAAACCGAAGACGCGCCCCTGGGTCTCGAAGGGGACGACCTTCTGGATGACCGTCTGCTCCGCCGCCTCGACCGGTGGGATGAGGGCCATGTAGACCCAGATGCCCACCGCGTACAGCCACCACCATTCGCGCAGGGTGAAGAGCGCCCCCAGAGCCCCCATCGCGATGACGATCCAGAGCATCGTGCGGATGGGGTTCTTTCCGAGGCCGAACTTCGCGACGAGACCACCGCCGACGATGAATCCGGTCGCGGTCACCCCGAGGACGATGCCCCAGATCTGCACGTCGAACATCTCGAGGCCGTACGGGTCCATGAGCGCCATGTACACGCCGCCGATGAGGTTGTTGAACGTCGAGAAGACGATGAGAGCGAACAGGCCCGGGGCGCGGCGCACGGCCCGGACCGCCCCGCGGAGATCGACGACGGGACCGGGAGCCGTGCCGGCGGCGGGGCGCTCCTCGGGGATGCGGATCGTCAACAGGTGGGCGAGCGCGAGGACGGTCAGCGCCAGCGCGATGGCGAGCGTCCATCCCATGCCCAGGAACCCGACGGACAGCCCGCTGAACACGCTCGTCACCACGAACGCGAGGCCCTGCACGGTGCCGACCAGGCCGTTCGCGTTGGCGTGACGCTCGACGGGGACGAGGAGCGTCACGGTCGTCGACAGAGCGATGTTGCGAAGGTTCTCGATCACGGCCCCGGCGAGGATGATGCCCGAGAAGAGCCAGAACCACGGTCCGCCCAGGTCGAGGAGCGCGGCCTCGGGAAACGCCAGCCAAAGCGCCCCCGCCAGCACGAACGCCACGAGCGTCACGAACCCCGAGACCACCATGACCCGGTGCTTGAGATGGCGATCGACGAGCGAGCCGAACACCATCGCGAACACCGCGAGGAGCAACATGTACGCGCCGCCGACGATGCCGGTGGCGAGGACGGAGCGTGTCTCGAGATAGACCCAGAACGTGAGGGCGAACCAGAGGAAGCTCGTGGTCACGTTGGCGGCGGCAGTGTTGACGAGCACCGCGAGAAAGGTGCGGCGCCCGGACGACGCGACCGCGTCGAGCGGGGCGGCGGGGGCCGGACTCTCGGACATAGCGCCACGGTAGACCGGGGGTCCGACATTGACCAGGGGCCGGTCGAACGGCGGATCCTCGGGGTCAGTCGATGAGGCTGCGGATGTCCGCCGCCGTCAGGCGGGTGCCGCCACCGAACGTCTCGCCCTCGCCGCCGTCGAGCACACGCGAGAAGAGCTCGGCCTTCGTCTCGCGCAGGGTCACCACCTTCTGCTCGATGGTGTCGGCGGCCACGAGCCGGTACACGATCACGGGACGGGTCTGCCCGATGCGATGCGCACGATCGATGGCCTGGTCTTCGACCGCGGGGTTCCACCACGGGTCGAGGAGCACCACGTAGTCCGCCTCCACGAGATTGAGGCCCACTCCGCCGGCTTTGAGCGAGATGAAGAACGCCGGGTCGTCGCCCTCGCGGAAGCGGTCGATCTCGACCTGTCGGTGCGGGGTGGCACCGTCGAGGTAGCCGGACGGAAGACCCGCTTCTGTGCATCTGTCTCGAGCCGCGCGCAGGAAGCGCGTGAACTGGCTGAGGACGAGGACACGGTGTCCCTCGGCAGCGGCCTCGGTCACGAGTTCGACTAGGGCGTCGAGTTTGGCGGACGGAGCCTCTCCCTCGTCGACCAACGCCGGATCGAGAGCGAGCTGGCGCAGCATCGTCAGCGAGCGGAAGATCGCGAAGCGATTGCCCTCGGCATCGTCGAGCAGGCCCAGGAGGCGTTGACGCTCGCGATGGAAGCGCCGGTCGTACAGCTTGCGATGCGTCGGGTGCAGGGTCACCTCGACCACGGTCTCCTGCTTCGAGGGGAGCTCGGACGCGACGAGTTCTTTCGTCCGTCGCAACAGGAACGGGCGGATCCGTCGGCGGAGCAGGTCGAGGCGCGCGGAGTCGGAGTGCTTCTCGATGGGCGTGCGGTACATCGCGGTGAAGGACTCGCGAGTGCCCAGAAGCCCCGGCGCCACGAGAGACATGAGGGCCCAGAGTTCGAGCAGGTTGTTCTCCATCGGCGTGCCCGTGATGACGAGCGTGAAAGGCACCGAGAGAGCGCGCGCCGCGCGGTAGCCCCGCGAGGAGGGGTTCTTGATCTGCTGTGCCTCGTCGAGCACGAGTCCCGACCACTCGACCTCGGCGTACTGCTCCTGCTCGAGACGGAACAGCGCATAGCTCGTGACCACCACGTGCGCACCCGCGGCGGCCTCGGAGATGGGGGTGGAGCGTCGCGCCTGGGTCGAGGCGATGGTCGCCACTCGCAGTCCCGGAGCGAATGCGGCGCACTCGCGAGCCCAGTTGCCCACGACACTCGTCGGCGCCACGATCAGGAACGGGGCCATCTCGGGGTCGGACTCGCGGGCGACCTCCATCATCGCGATCGCCTGCACGGTCTTGCCCAGGCCCATGTCGTCGGCGAGGACGCCTCCGAGCCCCTGCGTGCGGAGGAAGTGCAGCCAGTCCAGGCCCGAGCGTTGGTAATCGCGCAGGGTGGCGCGCAGACCCGCGGGGGACGCGACAGGGGCGAGAGCCGCCTCGTCGGTGAGACCACGCACGCGTAGCCACCACTCCGCCTCTTGCGCCGCGAGGAGGCCGAGCTCGGATAGGTCGTCCCAGAGACCGACGTTGTAGCGGTTGAGCTTCAACCCGCCGTCCGGGCGATCGGCGAGTGTCCGCGCCTCGTCGATGACCGCGCGGAGACGGTCGAAGGCGGGGGTGTCCAGTCGGACGTATGACCCGTCGTCCAGGAAGAGAGCCCGGTCACCCACGACCAGTGCGGTGTAGAGCGCGGAGAAGTCGACCTCGGTCTCGCCCACCGTGACGCGCGCGTGCAGGTCGAACCAGTCGCTGCCGTCGTCGTCACCGGTACGAAGCTCCACGGCAGCCGGCTCGGCCGCCGCGCGATAGGACGCGGCACCGTCGGCGACGTTCACTCGGACGTGAGCCAGAGCCTGCAGTCGCGGCACGCCCTCGGCGACGAAGATCGCCGCGTCCGCGGGAGTCCACGCCCGGGGCGGGGTGGTACCCGAGGGGAAAGGTTGCGGAACGCCGACGCCCAGCTCGGTCGCGATGGCCGCCACGGCGTCCCACACCGCGGCCTCGTGCGCCTCGTCGCGCCGGCCGTTGGTGGATGACCGGTCCCACCGGACGGTGATGGACGCACGACCGCCTCGGTGGCCGAGGTCGAGCTCGAGGACCGGACGTGGCGGAGGCGGCAGGTCGACCGTGCCCCTCGGGGACACCACGGGGGCCTCGAGCTGCAAGCGCGGAAGGTAGTCGTGCAGGAACACCTCGGAACCCCCGTCGACGGCGAGGGCGCCAGGTCGCGCCAGCAGCCCGCGGACGGCCCCCGTCACCGGCGTCGCCAGGCGCGCGATGCTGAACCTCTCGTCGTCGCCGTCGCGATCCGCCACGAAAGCAACGGCGACGGCCGGGTCGCCCACCACCCACGACGGCAGCGACGCGACGTCGTCGTCGACACCCTCGAGGATCCCTCTCACGTGCAGGGCCGAGCCGCGTCGGTCGACGGCGACCGCCGCCGTCATTTCGGGCTCGAGAATCCGCACCGGGTGATGTGCGCCCGAGGCCGCCACGAGTGGCACCCCGGCCGCGATGACGGCTTCGAGCTGCATCCAGAGGGAATGCGGGGGGACGGCGGAGAGCGGCATCCATTCGTCGGAGAGGAACGCGCCGTTCCCGGAGCGGCCAAGGCGGCCCAAGCTGTCGAGGGCGGCGCGCGCCCGCGGGTCGGCGGAGAGGAGCGACAGCCCCGACCATCCGGCCCGCCCCTTGATCCAGGTACCGCGCGTCCCCCGCATGCCGGGGCGGGCGGTGAGCGTCAGCGCGGTGCTGCGTCCGTGGCCTCCCCCGCGCCGGATGGCGAGGAAGAGGCACAGGTCGACGGCCTGCTCGTCGTCGACCCGGGCGCCGACCGTGAGCAGTTCGTCGAGGGTGCGCTGCCACTCGGGGCGCGGCGGCCGGCCGGCCGAGATCATCCGGTCGAAGAGCACCACCGCTGCGGCGCACGAATGCTCGCACTCGGGACCACGGCCGCACGAGCACCAGCCGGACACGCGCGTGAAATCTGTGGGCACGCGCAGTTCGAGGTGTTCGTACCCGGCTGCCCCGAAGGACTGCGCGGAGACGACGAGAACGCCGTCGAACGCCTTCACGTCGCCGACTTCGACCGAGCCGTAGATGAGGAGCCGGTCGGCGCGCGACATCGCCGCCGGGGAGAAGATCTCGCCGGCGATGCTGAGCGCCTCGGGGTCCATGTGCACTCCGCCATTCTTCCGGGCCCCACCGACATCCCGGCGCCGCCGGGGAGGCGAAAAGGGAGAACGCTCCGAGACGCATCCCTGGGGAGGAGGGTCATGTCCCCCGGTCGTTACGCTGGAGGAGTGACCACCCTCCACGATTCCTCGGTGCGCGGTTTCGCCTCCGACAACTACTCCGGCATCCACCCCGATGTCCTCGCCGCGATCTCCGCCGCCAACGAAGGCCACCAGGTCGCCTACGGCGAAGACGTCTACACCTCCCGCCTCCAGGAGCTGTTCGTCTCGTTGCTCGGCGACGGCGTCGAGGCCTACCCGGTCTTCAACGGCACCGGCGCCAACGTGGTCGGCCTGCAGTCGATGCTCCCCCGCTGGGGCGCCGTGATCTCGGCATCCACCGCGCACATCAACGTGGACGAGGGCGGCGCTCCCGAGCGCGTCGGCGGCATCAAGCTGCTGACCGTCCCGACCGACGACGGCAAGCTGACCCCCGAGCTCGTCGACCGCGAGGCCTGGGGATGGGGAGACGAGCACCGCGCGCAGCCGCTGGTCGTCTCGATCACGCAGTCGACCGAGCTCGGCACCCTCTACACGGTCGACGAGATCCGCGAGCTCGCCGCCCACGCCCACGGCCACGGCATGCGCCTGCACATGGACGGCGCGCGCATCTCGAACGCCGCCGCGGCACTTGACGTTCCCCTGCGGGCCTTCACGCGCGACGCCGGCGTCGACGTGCTGAGCTTCGGGGGGACGAAGAACGGCGCGATGATCGGCGAGGCCATCGTCGTGCTCGACCCCGAGGCCTCGACCGGGCTCACGTACCTGCGCAAGCTCGACATGCAGCTGTCGAGCAAGATGCGGTTCGTCTCGGCGCAGCTGGTCGCCCTGCTCGAGAACGACCTGTGGCTGAAGAACGCGCGTCACTCCAACGCGATGGCGCAGCGCCTGCGCGAGGGCATCGAGGCGGGTCTCTCCGACGGCTCGATCCAGGGCGTCGAGTTCACCCAGCCGACGCAGGCCAACGGCGTGTTCGCGATCCTGCCGGCCGGCGTCGCCGACCGCCTGCGTCAGAGCTTCCGCTTCTACGACTGGGACGAACTGCGCCGCGAGGTGCGGTGGATGTGCTCGTTCGACACGACCGAGGCCGACATCGACGCCTTCATCGCGGCGATCGCGCGCGAGACGACGGCCTGAGCTCGCGCCCCCACGAACTCACGTCGTACCCAGGGCCGCGGCATCCGGAAAGGGATGCCGCGGCCCTCGACGTTCACGCGCCGGCGAGCCAGTCCCGGTAGGCGTCGAAGGTCGACTCACGACCGAGGAACGCCTTCACGAGGTCGCGGGCGTCACGGGTGCCGCCCGGCTCGAGGATCTCGCGCCGGTAGCGCGTGGCCGTGTCGACGTCGAACAGGTCGTCGCCGAAGGCCGACAACAGGTCGCGGGCGATCACGAGGCTCCACTGGTACGTGTAGTAGCAGGCGCCGTAGCCGGTCAGGTGTCCGAACCCGGCGTACGAGTGCGAGCCGTCGAGCGGCGTGACGGGGCTCGCGGCGCGGTAGTAGCCGTCGACGGCTTCGGCGAGGTCGGCGGGCCGGTCGACGTGCAGGCGGTACGAGGTCGTGGCGTGGCCGAGCTGGCGCGTGACCTCCAGGGCCCGGCCGAAGGCGTCGGCCGTGCGCATGCGTGCGACGAGGTCGGCCGGGATCGGCTCGCCCTCGTCGTTCACGGCGAAGGCGGCGAGCGCTTCGGCATCCCACGCCCACTCCTCGAGCAACTGGCTGGGGGCCTCGACGAAGTCCCACTCCGTCGCCACGCCCGTCCACCGCGCCCACTTCTGGTGGCCGCCGAGGATGTCGTGCACGAGGTGGCCGAACTCGTGGAAGAACGTCACCACCTCGTCGTGCTCGAGCAGGCCGCGCGAGAAGTTGCACAGCAGCACCGACTCGGGCAGCGACCGACCGGTGATGCCCGGGGCCAGACCGAAGCACGCGGCGTGGTTGTACTTGCCGTCGCGCGGGTGCAGGTCGAGGTGGATGCGCCCGAGGCGCTCCTCGCCGCGCACGACGTCGTAGGTGCGCACGTCGTCGTGCCAGGAGGGCGCGTCGACGGGGACGTACTCCACATCGAGCAGGCGCGCGGTGGTCGCGAGGACCCCCTCGAGCACGCGGTCGAAGCGGAAGTACGAGCGCACGAGCTGCGAGTCGACGTCGTACTCCTCGCGCTTGAGGGCGCTGAGGACGTACCAGAAGTCGGCGATCGTGACGGCGTCGGCGGTGGGCTCGTCTCGGCGGAGACGCTCGAGCACGCGGTCGTACTCGACGGCGGCGGCGGGAGCCACGGCATCCGCCACCTTCTCGAGGAAGGTCTTCACCGCGGCCGACGAACCGATCATGCGGGTCTCGGTCTCGTAGTCGGCCCAGTCGCCGTATCCGAGCAGCGCCGCACGCTCGGCACGGACGGCGAGCATCTCGGCGAGCACGGGCTCGTTCACGGGCCACGCGAGGTCGTTGTACGCCCCCATGAGCTCGTGGCGCACCGCGCGGTCTCGCGCGTACTCGCGCACCGGCATGAGGTCGGTGTATTCGGTGGTGAGCGTCACCATCCCGTCGGCATCGGCCGGGTGTTCTGCGAGGAAGTCATCGGGGAGACCGTCGAGCGACGACGCGGGCACGCGGATCTCGCGGCGGCCCTCACGGATGTTGCGCGAGAAGGTCAACGAGAGCTCGGTGTCGCGGTCGGTCAGCTCGCGCACGCGCTCGCGGTCGGCCTCGTCGAGGTCGACGCCGCCGCGACGGAAGTCGCGCTGGATCTGGGCGAGCAGGCGCTGCTCGTCGGCGTCGAGTCCGTCGGCGGTGGCATCGGCGAAGACGCCCCACAGCGCGCGGTCCAGCAGCCGGCGCGATTGCACGGCGTCGACCGCCTGCGCCTGCTTCTCTGCGGCGTCCCGCACCTCGCCATCGGGATGCGATTCGCTCACCAGGTGGGAGGGCGCGGCGGCCTCGCTCAGGGCGATCTCGGCCTCGTTCCACAGCGCGAGACGCTCCTGCAGCGGGAGATCGGACTCGGCGGTGAGCCGGGCGTCGATCTCGGCCACGCGCGCGAGGCGCTCGGTCGGACGGTCTTCGGCGAATGCTCGCCACCCGTCGAGGTCGCGCGGAAGGGTCAGGGGTTCCAGGGGAGGATGCGGCATGCTTCGACCCTAGGCAGGGCCTCCGACACAGGCAATCATCCGAGCGCCGGAACCCCGGCCTCCCGGGTCAGCGCAGGGCGCCGACCGATGCGAGCGCCTGACGGATGAGGGTGCCGCGGCCGCCCTCCATCTCATCGGACAGGGCGTCGGATGCCGCCTCTTCGGGCGACAGCCACGTGACCTCGAGCGCGTCCTGGCGCGGTTCGCACGTACCCGTGACGGGGACGACGAAGGCGAGGGCCACCGCGTGCTGCCGGTCGTCGTGGAACGCGCTGACCCCGGGGAGGGGGAAGTACTCGGCGACCGTGAACGGCGTGGGCGAGGGCGGAAGCAGCGGGAAGGCCATCGGTCCGAGGTCGTTCTCGAGGTGCCGGAAGAGCGCGTCGCGCACCGTCTCGCCGTAGCGGACGCGGCCCGAGACGAGGGTGCGAGTCATCTCGCCGAGCGGGGTGGCACGCAGCAGGATGCCGACCTGGGTGACGGCGCCCATGCCATCGGTGCGCACCGGCAGGGCCTCGACGTAGAGCATCGGCAGGCGTCGCCGCGCCTCGGCGAGTTCGACCTCGCTCAGCCAGCCCGGGTTGGGGTTGGGACCCCCCTGAGCTCCTGAGAAGGACGCCGAGAGCGGCTCGCGCTCATCGCCGTTGTCGCCGGGTTCGGGATCGGGAGTGCGCACGGGCATGCTCCCTGTATATCAACGCTCCGCTCCGGATGCCGCGTGTCCGACCCGCGGGGCGATGTCGGAGGCCTTTGCGACAATGGCCGCATGAGCACCACGCCCTCCCTCGATCCATCGGTCGTGCAGTGGTCGGTGCCGCCCGCAGAACGCGGCGACCGACCGGTTCTCGTGCTGCTGCACGGCTACGGTTCCGACGAGAACGACCTGTTCGGTCTCGTGCCGTATCTCCCCGACGCCTTCGTCGTCGCGAGCGTGCGCGCTCCGCTGTCCCCGCCGTGGCCCATGCCCGGGGCCTCGTGGTACCCGATCGAGGGCCTCGACGGCCGCGATCCGGCCGCCGTCACCCGCGCGGCCGACGCGGTGCTGGCCTGGATCCGCTCCACCGTGGGCGAGAGTCCCGTGGGACTGCTCGGGTTCTCGCAGGGTGGGGCGGTCGCTGTGCAGACCCTCCGTGTGAACCCGGATGCCGTGTCCTTCGCCGTCGTCCTCGCCGGGTACGCCGCGGGTGGCGAGCTGCCCGGCGATGCCGTCCTGGCGGAGCGGCGCCCTCCGGTGTTCTGGGGGCGTGGCGCGGCGGACGACGTGATCCCGCCGCTGCTGATCGACGCGACCTCGCAATGGCTGCCCCGCCACAGCGAGCTCCGAGGCCGGGTGTACCCGGGCCTCACCCACTCCATCTCTCCGGACGAGCTCGACGACGTGCGGGCATTCCTCGACGAGCGTCTCGCCGACCGCGCCGGCACCGGATCGCGGTGACTACCGGGGGCCTTGTCGGCAGCTAGCCGTCGCTCTCAGCGGTCGGATTCGCCACCGCTCAGGCTCGCGAAGAAACACCCATGCCACCAGCGTCGACAGGCGCTGCCGCGGCGGGCGAACGTCAACCCCGACCCGATGTCGGAGGTCCGGGAGAGGATGTCGGCATGGCCGACGTGTTGGAGAGATTCGGTCCTGCGACGCAGGACTGGTTCCGTGGAGCGTTCTCGGCGCCGACCAACGCTCAGAAGGGCGCGTGGGAATCCGTGTCGTCGGGCCGCAACGCGCTCGTGGTCGCGCCCACCGGTTCGGGAAAAACGCTGTCGGCCTTCCTCTTCGCGATCGACCGGGTGTTCCGCGAGAAGGGCCCCGAGGTTCCGGATGCCGCTCCCGCACGCCGCGGCAAGAAGGCCGCCCCGAAAGCACCGCCGACCACCACCCGCATCCTGTACATCTCGCCGCTGAAGGCCCTCGGCGTCGACGTCGAGCGGAACCTCCGCTCGCCTCTCGTCGGGATCGGGCAGTCCGCGCGCCGTCTCGGGATCGAGGTGCCCTCGGTGACCGTGGGCGTCCGCTCGGGCGACACGAGTTCGAGCGACCGCCGCAAGCTCGTGACCGCGCCTCCCGACATCCTCATCACCACGCCCGAGTCGCTCTACCTCATGCTCACGAGCCAGGCGGCCGAGACGCTGCGCGGCGTGCACACGGTGATCATCGACGAGGTGCACGCGGTCGCGGCCACCAAGCGCGGCGCACACCTGGCCGTGAGCCTCGAGCGGCTCGACGCCCTGCTCGACGCGCCGGCTCAGCGCATCGGACTCTCGGCGACCGTGCGTCCGATCGACGAGGTGGCCCGCTTCCTCGGCGGAGCGCAGCCCGTCGACATCGTCGCCCCCAAGGCGACCAAAGCCTTCGACCTCTCGGTCGTGGTGCCGATCGACGACATGCTCAACCCGCCGCCGCCCCCGGGGTCGCCGGCTCCCGACGAAGCCGGTGACGGCGAGTGGTTCTCCGAGCGCCCCGAGAGCACCGAGATGGCCGGCTCGGTCTGGCCGCACGTCGAAGAGGCCATCGTCGACCGCATTCTTCAGCGCCGCTCGACGATCGTGTTCGCGAACTCACGGCGTCTGGCCGAACGGCTGACCGGCCGACTGAACGAGATCTACGCCGAGCGGGTGGGGATCGACGTGCCCGAGCCCACCGTCCCCGCGGGCATGATGGCGCAGGCGGGCTCGTCCGCCGGGGTCGCCGCGATCCTCGCCAAGGCTCACCACGGCTCGGTGTCGAAAGAACAGCGCGCCCAGGTCGAAGACGAGCTCAAGTCGGGGGTGCTGCGCTGCGTCGTCGCGACCAGCAGCCTCGAGCTCGGTATCGACATGGGCTCGGTCGACCTCGTCATCCAGGTCGAGTCGCCGCCCAGCGCGGCATCCGGCCTCCAGCGCGTGGGACGCGCCGGCCACCAGGTCGGCGAGGTCAGCCGGGCGGCCCTCTTCCCCAAGCACCGCAGCGACGTCCTCCACACCGCCGTGGTCACCGAGCGCATGCTCGCCGGGCGCATCGAGGCCATCTCGGTCCCGCAGAACCCGCTCGACATCCTCGCGCAGCAGACGGTCGCCGCCTCGGCCCTGGGCGCGATCGACGTCGAGGAGTGGTTCGAGACGGTCAAGCGCAGCGCGCCGTTCCGCTCGCTCCCCCGCTCCGCGTACGAGGCCACCCTCGACCTCCTGGCCGGTCGCTATCCCTCTGACGAATTCGCCGAGCTGCGCCCCCGCCTGGTCTGGGATCGCGACGCCGGTACCCTCACCGGCCGGCCCGGAGCGCAGCGCGTCGCGGTCACCAGCGGCGGAACGATCCCCGACAGGGGCCTCTTCGGCGTGTTCGTCGCGGGCGAGTCGCAGAACGCCCGCGTCGGAGAGCTCGACGAAGAGATGGTCTACGAGTCGCGCGTCAACGACGTCTTCACCCTCGGCACCACGAGCTGGCGCATCGTCGAGATCACCCACGACCGCGTCAACGTGCTGCCCGCCTTCGGCCAGCCCGGCAAGCTCCCGTTCTGGCACGGGGACGGCATCGGTCGCCCGGCCGAACTCGGAGAGGCTCTCGGCAAGTTCTCGCGCGACATCGCCGGCGCCGACCGGGGTAAGGCCGAGCAGCGCCTGCGCGAATCGGGCCTCGACGACAACGCCATCACCAATCTGCTGGCGTACCTGGCCGAGCAGCGCGAGGCCACCGGCAGCCTCCCCACCGACAAGACTCTGACCGTCGAACGCAGCCGCGACGAGGTCGGGGACTGGCGCATCATCCTGCATTCCCCGTACGGCATGCAGGTTCACTCCCCCTGGGCCCTCGCGGTGAACGCCCGCATCCGAGAGCGCCTCGGCGTCGAGGGCGCGGCCGTGGCGAGCGACGACGGCATCATCGCCCGAGTTCCGGACGCCGCGGCCGAGCCGCCCGGGGCCGACCTGTTCGTCTTCGAGGCCGACGAACTCGAGCAGATCGTCACCGACGAGGTGGGCGGATCCGCGCTGTTCGCCTCGCGGTTCCGGGAGTGCGCGGCCCGTGCCCTGCTCCTGCCGCGCTTGAACCCGAACCGCCGGTCGCCGCTGTGGCAGCAACGGCAACGCTCCGCTCAGCTGCTCGAGGTGGCCAAGCGGCATCCGGCATTCCCGATCATCCTCGAGACCCTCCGCGAAGTCCTGCAGGACGTCTACGATCTGCCTGCCCTTCTGCGCGTGACCCGACAGATCGGCGAGCGCAAGATCCGCCTCGTCGAGATCACCACCTCGCAGCCGTCGCCATACGCCCGAGATCTGCTCTTCGGCTACGTCGGCGCCTTCATGTACGAGGGCGACTCCCCGCTCGCCGAGCGTCGCGCCGCGGCCCTGTCGGTCGACCCGGCACTGCTGAGCGAGCTGCTCGGCAAGGTCGAGATGCGCGAGCTGCTCGACCCCGACGTCATCGCGCAGTTCGAGCGCGAGGCCCAGCGCCTCGATCCCGACCGTCGGGCCCGCGGCGTCGAAGGCGTGGCCGATCTGCTGCGCATCCTCGGTCCGCTCGACGCCACCGAGGTGGCCGCGAGACTCGACACCGAGGGAGACGCGCTCGCCGAGGCCGAGCAGCACCTCGCCAGCCTGGTCGATGACCGGCGCGCCATCCGCGTGACGATCGCGGGCGTCTCCCGCGCGGCCGGGATCGAAGACGCCGGGCGACTCCGCGACGCTCTCGGCGCGGCGCTTCCGG
The DNA here is from genome assembly GCF_041079455.1 of Microbacterium sp. 16-032. Classification (NCBI taxonomy): domain Bacteria; kingdom Bacillati; phylum Actinomycetota; class Actinomycetes; order Micrococcales; family Microbacteriaceae; genus Microbacterium; species Microbacterium sp. 16-032. The sequence goes on from NZ_JBFYGQ010000005.1 coordinate 368,689, forward strand.
TCGGCATCCCGAACGCGTTCCTCGAACCGTTCCCGGATCCGCTCGGCGACCTCGTCGCGCGTTTCGCCCGCACGCACGCGCCGTTCACGACCGATGCCGTCGCCGAACGCCTCGGCGTCGGCGTGGCGGTCGCGCGGCTGACATTGCAGCGCCTCGAGTCGCAGGGGCGCCTGTCCAGCGGCTTCTTCCTGCCCGAAGCCTCGGGCGGAAACCGGGGCGACGAGACCGAGTGGTGCGACGTCGAGGTCCTCCGGCGACTGCGCATGCGCTCCCTCGCGGCCATCCGCGGCAGCGTCGAGCCCGTTCCCCAGGCCGCGTACGCGCGCTTCCTCCCCGTCTGGCAGCACCTCGGACGCCCCCTCGAGGGCATCGACGGGGTGCTGGCGGTGATCGAGCAGCTCGCGGGAGTCCCGATCCCGGCCAGCGCCTGGGAATCGCTCATCCTGCCCTCGCGCGTCGCCGACTACTCCCCCGCCCTGCTCGACGAGCTCACCGCCACCGGCGAAGTGGTCTGGTCGGGGCACGGCACCCTTCCCGGTCGCGACGGGTGGATCGCTTTGCACCCGGCAGAGGCAGCGCCGTTCACCCTGCAGGATCCCGAGGACGCCGACGACCCCGCGCCCGACTCGCTCGAGGCACGCATCCTCGCCGCGCTCGAGGGCGGGGGCGCCTACTTCGCCACCCAGCTCACGCAACTCGCCGGAGCACAGAACGAGCAGTCCGTCAACGACGCCCTGTGGGCCCTCACCTGGGCCGGACGTGTGACGAACGACACCTTCGCCCCGGTCCGCACCCTGCTGAGCGGCGGCGGTCAGTCGCACCGCGTGGCACGGCGCGCCCCCCGCGCGCGCATGTACCGGGGCGCCACCATGCCGCGCGCGACCTCCGCGCCGCGACCTCCGTCCCTCGGCGGTCGATGGTCGCTGCTGCCCGAACGCGAAGCCGACCCGGCGGCCCGAGCCACGGCGACCGCGAGCCTCCTCCTCGATCGCTACGGGGTGGTGACGCGCGGGGCCGTGCAGTCCGAGGGGGTTCCCGGCGGCTTCGCGCAGGTGTACCGCATCCTCGCCGGCTTCGAAGAGGCGGGCCACTGCCGACGCGGATACGTGATCGAGAAGCTCGGCGCCGCGCAGTTCGCCGCCTCCGCCACCGTCGATCGCCTGCGCGAGTTCGCAGCGGTCGCGGACCCGCCACCACTGCGGACGGTGACGCTCGCCGCCACCGACCCCGCCAACCCGTACGGAGCCGCCCTCGGATGGCCCGCGATCGAAGGGGTCACCCACCGACCGGGCCGCAAGGCCGGAGGTCTCGTCGTGCTCGTCGACGGCGAGCTGACCCTCTACCTCGAGCGTGGGGGGCGCAGCGCCCTCGCCTTCACCGACGCGGAGCCCGCGCTGCAGGCGGCAGCACGTCACCTCGCCGAGACGGCGAAGAAGAGACGGCTCGAGACGCTCACCGTCGAGCAGGTGAACGGCGAGTTCGTCTACGGCACCGCGGTCGGCCGGGCGCTGCGGGAGGCGGGATTCGTCGAGTCCCCGAAGGGGCTGACCCTGCGGAAGCTCACCGCGGGCGACACCCTGCGCGAGGCGGCTCGTGCCTGAGGGCGACACCGTGTACCGCGCCGCGGCGAAGCTCTCCGCGGCGCTCGCGGGCAAGGTGGTCACGCGGTTCGACATCCGCGTGCCCGGGAGCGCCACCGCGGATCTCCGCGGCGAGACGGTGCACGAGGTGGCGGCTCGGGGCAAGCATCTCCTCCACCGCATCGGCGGGTACACGCTGCACTCGCATCTCAAGATGGAGGGCCGGTGGGACGTCTATCGGCCGGGAGAGCGCTGGCGACGCCCCGCTTTCAAGGCTCGGGCGATCGTCGGTGTGACGGGCGCCGACGCCGTCGGCTTCGACCTGGCCATGGTCGAGGTTCTGCGCACGGCCGACGAGCACACCGTGATCGGGCACCTCGGTCCCGATCTGCTCGCCGACGACTGGGACGAAGCCGAGGCCGTGCGACGCGTGTCCGCCGACGAGAGGGCCGCCCACGTCGCTCTCCTCGACCAACGGAACGTGGCGGGGTTCGGCAACGTCTATGCGAACGAGCTGCTGTTCGTCCGCGGTATCGCGCCGACCACCCCGGCCACCGAGATCGATGCCCAGGCGACCATCGCCCTCGGCGAGCGCATGATCCGCGCCAATCTTCCCCGTCCCGAGCGCACCTTCACCGGCGACAACCGTCCCGGGCGGCGCTTCTGGGTGTACGGGCGCGAGGGGGCACCGTGCCGCCGCTGCGGCACTCCCATTCGGGCCACCTCACTCGGCGCCACGGCGACGAGCGAACGGAACGTGTACTGGTGCCCGACCTGCCAGCCAGGCTGACCGGGCGAGGGCGGGCGTGAGCGACTGATTCGACGGCGCATGTCAACCCGCCCGGCTCGCTTCGTCGAGCATGCGAAAACAGGGGGACAACTCCACGCCGCACCCCGACGCTTCCCTTTCCTCGACATCGAGGAAACCGATCACGGTACCGGCGACGAAGAAGCATTCGAGGGAATGAACGCCATTCCCGACCCGTTGTGATACATGTCGGCTCAACCCGATGGCCGACCGGAGGGGATCGTGGGAAAGAACTACATCGACATCGAAAACGACCACGGCGAGACGCTGCGTTACCGCAAGCACGTCAATGGTCGCGGACTCGTCGCGCACGGCGCGAAGGTCCACCCGTCGGCGCTGGTCGAGAACGGCGCTTACGTCGAACCCGGCGTGCAGATCGCCGCGGGTGTTCGTGTCGGCCGCGGTGCCTGGATCGAGTCAGACGCCGTGATCGGCCCGGAGGCCCACATCGAGCCGCACGCGCACATCTGCGCCGGAGCGGTGATCGGCGCGGGCGCCCACATCGGCGTCCGCACACAGGTCGGCCACAATGCTCGGATCGCGGTGGGCTCGCTCATCGGTGACGACGAGATCATCAACGACGGTGAGGCGGTCGCCACCGACCGGCGGGGCCTGCGCCTGGCCGCCTGACCATTGCCCGAAGGGCGCAACGACCCGCACGACTCCTCGGAGCGTGCGGGTTTCCGTTTGCGCCGGCGGTTCGTCCGCCTCAGGCGAAGATCGCCAGGATCAGACCGATGAGCGGCAGCGTCCCCTGGATGCTCGCGGGGCGGAGGTACTTCTTGCCCGAGGTGACGAGAACGAGCGCTGCGGCGAGCATCGACCCGAGCGAGAAGATGAGCAGCGTGCGTCCGGCGACGTCGCCGATGCCGTTGACCACCCAGAACACGATGCCGATCGCCGTGCCGACCGCGAGGAAGAGGTTGTAGAAACCCTGGTTGTACGCCATGGGCTTGGTCACGTCGGCGGCCTGCTGGTCGGCGATGCCGAAGACCTTCCACGTCTTCGGCTGCGTCCACCGGACGCTCTCGAGCACGAAGATGTAGACGTGGAGCAGGGCTGCGAGTCCCGCGAAGACGAGCGCCAGGATGCCGATCATGCGTCCCACGTTAGTCCCGCGGTTAGCCTGGAGCCATGGCGAAAGGCAGCGGGTCCCGCGGACGAGGTGGCGCGCCTCGACGCACCGTCGGCGCGAAGTCTTCGGCGGCGGGACGGTCGCGCTCACCGAAACCGAAGCAGAAGGCCGAACGCCCCGCTCCGCCGCCCCGCGAGGAGCCACGTGAATTCGTGCTGGGCGCGATCCCCGGCGCGACGCCCGGCAAGTGGATCGGGCTGTGGCGCGAGCGGATGCCGCACGTCTCCCTCGAGCTCCGTGAGATCGCCGTCTCCGCCCAGCTCGAGGCGCTCGCCGAGGTCGACGCGGCGCTCGTCCGCCTCCCCGTCGAGGAGTCCGACGATGTCCACGTCATCCCCCTGTACGAAGAGGAGCCCGTCGTCGTCATGTCGACCGACTCCGATCTGACCGCCGCCGACGAGCTCGACATCGCCGACCTGCGTGGCGAGGTCGTCATCGCGGCAGCGGACGACGTCTTGCACCTGTCCGTTCCGGATGCCATCGCTCCGGCGTTCGCGCCCCCGAGCGACACCGCCGAGGCGATCGCGACCGTCGCCACGGGGGTGGGGGTGGTGGTCGTGCCGATGTCGCTCGCTCGTGCGCACCAGCGACGTGACGTCGAATACCGCGTGCTGCGCGATGGCCCGCGCTCCACCGTCGCCCTTGCGTGGCTTCGCGACCGCACGACCCCGGATGTGGAGACGTTCGTGGGCGTCGTGCGCGGTCGCACGGCGCGATCGTCCCGCTGACCCTGCGTCCGTGAGGGCCGCGCACCCACGTTTCGCCGCGTGTCACCCCCCGATCCGACGCGAGAGCGCGCGCGTAGAATTCCGGGATGACCGGTTCTCTTCTCTACGTCTGCGTCCGCCCGCAGCGTGAGGCGGCCGCGGCCGAGTGGGCGTCGTTCCGCGACGGTCTCGGCGTGCGCGATGAGGACCTCGTACACCACGATCTCGTCCGTGCTCCGCTCCCCGAAGACCTGGACCGATACGCGGCGGTGGTGGTCGGGGGCAGCCCTTTCAACGTCACCGACCCCGACAAGACCGACGACCAGCGTCGTCTCGAGCGCGATCTGGAACGCCTCGCCGCGGTGGCGATCGAGGGCCGCACGAACGCACTGTTCACCTGCTTCGGCATCGGCGTCGTGACGCGCCTCCTCGGCGGTCGTGTGAGTCTCCTGCACCCCGAGGGAACGGGTCCCACCGACATCGCGCTCACCGCGGCCGGCCGAGACGACGAGCTGTTCGGCATCCTGGAACCTCGCTTCGAGGCGCTGACCGCGCACAAAGAGGGCACGGCGACCGTGCCGCCGAGCGCCGTCCTGCTCGCCGAAAACGACGCCTGCCCCGTGCAGGCGTATCGTGCGGGGGCCGGGCTGTGGGCCACGCAGTTCCATCCCGAGCCGACCACCGACGCCTTCGTGGAGCGGATGGTCGTCTATCGCGAAGCGGGCTACTTCGATGCCGACGCGTTCGATGAGGTGTCCGCTCACGTGCGTACCGCCTCGGTCGAGCAGCCGACGCGCTTGCTGCGCTCGTTCGCCGCGCGTTCCGTCGCGGCCTGATGCGGCGGAGCCCCCGGTGGGGGCTCGACCGAGGGGGATCGCGGGGCGGCGGCGGCGTCCGGGCTGATGTCAACCCCAAGAGCCACATTTACCTAGCTTTTCTAGTGTTCTAGATATGAACGCAACAGCTCAGTGGCGGGGCTCGGACCTCGCTCGTCAGATCGTCGTCCTCTCCGCGGTGTCGTTCATGCTGATCGCGGCCGTCATCGGCGCGGGCGCCTTCGGCAACACCGCCGTGCAGGACCAGCAGGGCGGCGCGCTCAACACCGACGGTTCGTACCTCGCGCCCGCCGGCCCCGCGTTCTCGATCTGGTCGGTCATCTACCTCGGCCTGATCGTCTACTCGATCTGGCAGGCACTTCCGGGCCAACGCACGAACCCGCGGCAGCGCGCCCTCGGCTGGCTGATCGCCCTGACGATGACGCTGAACGGACTGTGGCTCGTGGCGGCGCGCTTCGGCACGCTCGTCCTCACCGTCGTCGTGATCGTGCTCCTGCTCGCCGCTCTCGGCTGGACCTTCCGGGTCACCGTCGCCACGCGCGAGCCGCGCGGCGGTGTCGTCGACTCCGTGCTCATCGACGGCGTCACGGGCCTGCATCTCGGCTGGGTCACCCTGGCGACCGTCGCCAACACCGCCGCGTGGCTGACGACCATCGTGCCGCCCGAGTGGGAGAGCGCAGCGGATGCCATCGGCATCGCGGTCCTGATCGTGGTGGCCCTCATCGGCCTGGCGATCGCGTGGCGCAGCTCGTGGCGCGTGACACCCGCGATCGCCCTCGCGTGGGGTTTGAGCTGGCTCGCCGTGGAGCGCTTCACAGGGGAACCGCAGAGCGGCCCGATCGGTGCGACCGCGATCGTCGTGGCCGCGGTCGTGCTGCTGCCGCCGGCGATCGTCAGCGTGCTGCGTCTGATCCGGCCGAGCGTCGACTGAGCCGGATCCGCCCGGCGGCCTCGCCGTCGACGGTTCTGCGCGCGGTCGCAGCCCTCAGAAGCCTCGACCGAGGTCGATCTGACGCTGGATTTCCTCACGGGCTCGGCCGAGCTCACTGTCGGGACGATGGCGTGACGCGCCTCGCGCTCCCCCCGATCGGTTGACCGCGGCGAGGATCACCACGGTCACGGCGATCACCACGAGACCACTTGTCGACAGAGCTGCGACGAGTCCGGCATCCATGTTCCGCTCCTTCGGGAGGTGACGGCCCACGCTTCCACCCCCCGCCGGGGAGGTCAACCCCGCTGGGCGTACGCCTCCGACGCCTCGTGCGCAAGCGGATCGGATGCCAGGGGCGCGGGGAGTGTAATCGGGCGGTGGACTCGTTGCCGTTCTTCCTGCTCGTCGTGATCTTCGTCGCCGCGGCGGCGGTGGTGTGGGTCGCCGGGATCCAGCTGTCGAAGGCGACCGACGTGCTGGATGCCCGGTTGCACCTGGGCAGCGCGCTCGGAGGCCTGATCGTTCTCGCCGTGGCGACCAACCTGCCCGAGATCGCGATCACGGTGTCAGCGGCCGTGTCGGGCAACCTCGAGGTCGCGGTGGGCAACATCCTGGGCGGGATCGCCCTGCAGACGGTCGTGCTCGTGATCCTCGACGCCTTCGGCAAGCGCGGCCGCGGCGTGAAGCCGCTGACCTACCGCGCGGCATCCCTCACCCTCGTCTTGGAGGGTCTCGTCGTCGTCGCGGTCCTCGCCGTCGTCATCGCGGGGAGCCAGCTTCCGAGCGGGCTCGAAGTGCTGCGGCTCACCCCCGACGTCGTGCTGATCGCCGCCCTGTGGATCGTGGGGTTGGTCCTCGTTCAGCGGGCCGGGAAGCACCTGCCCTGGCACGAGGACGGGCGAGCACCAGATGCCGCACCGAAGCCGCAGAAGAAGGATCCGGCGAAGGCGATGAGCACGAAGAAGGCGGCCCTCGTCTTCTCGATTTCCGCCCTCGCCACCCTCGTCGCGGGCGTGGTGCTCGAGCGCGCGGGAGATGCGGCGTCGTCGCAGATCGGGCTGTCGGGGGTGCTCTTCGGTGCGACCGTGCTCGCTCTCGCGACCTCTCTTCCCGAGATCTCCACGGGCCTGCAGGCTATCCGTCAGGGCGACGACAACCTCGCGATCAGCGACATCTTCGGCGGCAATGCCTTCTTGCCGGTACTCTTCCTGCTCGCGACCGTCATCTCGGGCGCGGCGGTGCTCCCTCAGGCCAACGGAGCCGACATCTACCTGACGGCTCTCGCCGCTCTGCTGACCCTCGTGTACGTGGTCGGCCTGATCTTCCGCCCGCAGCGACGCCTGCTCGGGATGGGCGTCGACTCGTTCGTCGTCCTCGTGCTCTATGCCGTGGGCATCGGCGGCTTGTTCGCCATCTCCGCCTGACGGGGCTCAGCCGGCCGTCAGCTCGACCACCACCGCCTGCTGGGGGTTCTGCACGGGCGGGCGGATTCCGGATGCCGCGAGCTGGCGCCCGGTGAGCACGGTGTCGTGGTGGGCCCACGGCAGGGGCGACTGAGCGGGCTCCTGCACCAGACCGCCCGGCGTCACGAGCCGCACCCGGTACGCGCGGTCGGGGTCGAGACCCGGCAGGCGCACGCGCCCCGCGGGCGAGGCGATGAGGGTCTGCGTCTGCGCGATCGTGAAGAAGGCGTGATCGCGATCGGCCGCGACCACGCCGCGCACGTCGAGCCCGGGGTCGGCGACGTCGACGTTCACGAGACGCCCCGTCGCCACGAGCGGACGAACCCGCCGCGCGAGGGCGACCCACTCCCCCACGACGGCGCGGTCGCGCTCGTCGAGGGTGGTGAGGTCCCACTCGATGCCGAAGTGCCCGAACAGCGCGACGGCTCCGCTGAACGCGAGCGAGACCGTGCGGCTCGTCGAGTGCACGTGCGGGGTGGTCAGGTGCATGCCCATCATCTCGGGCGGCACGACCAGGGCGGTGTACCGCTGCGTCTCGAGCCGCTCGACCGGATCGAGGCAGTCGCTCGTCCAGATGCGGTCGGTGCGGTCCAGGATGCCGAGGTCGACTCGCGCCCCACCTGAGGCGCAACTCTCGATCTCGAGACCCGGGAAGGTCGCCTTGAGCTCATCGATGAGCCGGTACACGGCGAGCGTGTGGGCGTGCACGGCCGAGCCGCCGCCGGGGCCGGTCGCGGCATCCACGAGATCCCGATTGTGGTCCCACTTCACGTACGCGATCGGGTAGGCCCGCAGCACCTCGGTCATTCGCTCGAGGATGTACGCGTAGGCGCCGGGGTGGGCGAGGTTCAGCACCTGCTGCTGGCGTGCCGACGGCGGGAGCTCGTCGCGTCCGCGCAGGATCCACTCGGGGTGCGCGCGGGCGACGTCACTGTCGGGGTTGAGCATCTCGGGCTCGAACCACAGCCCGAACTCCATGCCCAGGCCCGTGACGTGGTCGGCGAGCGGGCTCAGCCCTTCGGGCCACACGCCCTCGTCGACGAACCAGTCGCCGAGGCCCGCGGTGTCGTCGCGACGGCCGCGGAACCACCCGTCGTCGAGCACGAACCGCTCCACGCCGATCTCGGCGGCGACGTCGGCGAGCTGCCGCAGTTTCGGCAGGCGGTGGTCGAAGTACACCGCCTCCCACGTGTTGAGCGTGATCGGGCGCGGGCGCTCGGGGTGCTGCGGCCGGGCGCGCCAGGTGTCGTGGAAGCGCGCGGCCAGCTGGTCGAGACCCTCGCCCCACGACCCGTAGACGAGCGGCGACGAGAGCTCCGCGCCCGGTGCGAGCACGATCTCGCCCCACGCGGCCATCTCGCCGCCCGCGAGCAGCGCCTCACCCAGCGGCAGCCGCTCGGCGAACACGCGCTGGTTGCCGCTCCACGCGACGTGGATGCCGTGCACCAGACCCGCCTCGAACCCGAAGCCGGGACGCCCGGCGGCCAGCAGCAGGGTCGCGTCGGCACCGGGGCGACCGCGACGGCTCTCGCGCAGGTGCGTGCCGAAGGTGAAGGCGTGGCGCTGCGACGAGCGCTCGCGCAGGTGGCGGCCGGTGGCGTCGAGGATCTCGGTGGCCTCCCAGGGCAGCGGGAAGCTCGGCTGCAGCGTCGAGACGACGAGGTCGTCGGCCCCGTCGTTGACCACGGTGAGCTTCTGCGAGAACAGGCCCGCGGCATCCACTCGCAGCTCCGCGCGCAGACGCAGAGCGCGCTGCTCGTCGACGAGGTGCAGCGTCACGGCGTCGGGGGTGGAGTCGACGGATGCCAGAGAGAAGACCGTTCCCTGCACGACGCCGCCGCACCCTCCCTCGTATCCGGGAGCGCCGGGCCAGCCGGCCGCGGCCGTCGGCACGATCGTGAGGCGGGGCGTCTGGTCGATGCCCCCCGAGACGCGTTGCGGACGCGCCGCAACGGCCATCGACGAAAGCGTCTCGTCATCGAGGGCGCCGAGATCGGGCCCCCAGTGGATGATGGCGGGCGCGGGCTGCGCGGTGAGGTCGACGACGACGCTGGTGCCTCCGGCGCGGAGGTGCGCCGCCGAAGCGGTCTCGAGTGCGACGACGGTGTGCGACATGGCATTATTTCTACCACGGAACAAATGCCCGCCTGCCGCGGGAGAGCGGGAGGGGCGCGATGCTCACCGAGAGCGAGGCCGCCGTCGCCCGTGCCGTGCTGACCCACGGCCCCCTCTCGCGCCGCGCCCTCGCCGCGCGCCTGCACCTGTCGCCGCCGAGCCTCACCCGCTTGACCCGCCCCCTGGTGGACGCCGGCATCCTGATCGAACTCGACGACGAGGTGGACGGCTCGGTCGGTCGCCCCTCGCGACCCCTCGACATCTCGCCCACCGCGGGCACGTTCGTCGGCGTCAAGCTCACCGGCGACCACCTCTACCTCGCCGCCACCGACATCCGTGCCGAGGTGTGCGAGCGCGCGGACCGTAGCCTGACGGGCTCGACGCCCGAGCACGTGATCGACGAGATCGTCGCCGTGGTCGGCGCCCTGGGGCTACGCGATGTCCGCGGGGTCGGCGTGAGCCTGGGCGGTGCCGTGCGCGACGGGGTCGCCGTCGACGCCCCCTTCCTCGGCTGGCGCGACGTCGCCTTCGCCGACGCGCTCGCGGCGCGCCTCGACGTGCCGGTCGCGCTCGAGAACGACGTGGTCGCCCTCGCCGAGGCCGAGCGCTGGTTCGGGGTAGGCCGCGCCCTGCCGGGCTTCGCGATCGTAACCGTCGGCGCGGGCGTGGGCTTCGGCCTCGTCATCGACGGGCGCACCGTGCGCACGCCCGATGCCGGGGTCGGCACCGTCGGCCACCTCCCGCTCGTCGCGGACGGACCCCCCTGCCCCGAGGGGCACCGTGGCTGCGCCGCCGCCCTGCTGACGACCACCGCGATCAGTTCGCAGGTGTCGCAGGCACTCCGCCGTTCCGTCTCGTACGACGACGCCCTCTCGCTCGCCCGCGCCGACGACCCCGCCGCACGCACCGTCATGGATGCCGCGGGCGACGCCCTCGGAACCCTCTGCGCCCTCGCCGCGAACCTGTCGCTGCAGTCCGACATCGTCCTCGCGGGCGAGGGCGTCGAGGCGTTCGATCTGGTGCGCGACCGGGTCGAGGCGTCTCTCGCGCGCGGCCGCGAGCGCTCGGCATCCGCCGTCTCGATCCACGTGGACCGCTCGGGATTCTCCGCCTGGGCGCGAGGAGCCGCGGCGGTGGCGATCCAGGCCGCGATGGGCCGCATCTCGCTCAGCGACTGACCCGCGCACGCCGACGGCCCCGCCCCTCGAGGGGACAGGGCCGTCGATCGGGGGTCAGAGAGCCGGCGCCACGATCGCACTCGCGCCGGCGGGCACGGTCAGCGTGGTCCCGTCGAGCACGACACCCTCGGCGGTGGCCAGCAGCACACGAACACCGGATGCCGCGGAGGCCGAGGCCTCGGCATCCGACAGGTTCACCATGACGACGAGGTCGCCTCGACGCAGCTCGTACACGCGCCCACCGTCGGCCTCACGGGCTGCCGCCGACAGACCCTCGCGCGAGGGGTCGGTGAGCTCGGGGCGCTCGCGGCGGATCTTCGCGAGCTCGCGGTACAGGCCGAGCAGCTGCGCGTGGTCGCCCTCTCCGACCTCGTCCCAGTCGAGCTTCGAGTTCTCGAAGGTCGAGGGGTCCTGCGGGTCGGGCACGGTCGACTCGTCCCAGCCCATCTTCTCGAACTCGGCGATGCGCCCCTCGGCGGTGGCCTTGCCGAGCTCGGGCTCGGGGTGCGAGGTGAAGAACTGCCAGGGCGTGGTGGCGCCCCACTCCTCGCCCATGAAGAGCATCGGCGTGCCGGGAGCGGTGAGCGTGAGCACGGCGGCCGCGGCGAGGCGGTCGTAGTCGAGCGTCTGCGCCAGGCGGTCACCGGCGGCGCGGTTGCCGATCTGGTCGTGGTCCTGCGCGAAGGTCACCAGACGCCAGTTCGGCACGTCCTCCGGGATCGGTTTGCCGTGCTTCTCCTCGCGGAACGACGAGTACGTGCCGTCGTGGAAGAAGCCGCCCTCGCTGACCTTGCGGAACGCGTCGAGGTCGGCGAAGTCCTCGTAGTACCCGATCGTCTCTCCGGTCAGGGCGACGTGGGCGGTGTGGTGCCAGTCGTCCGACCACTGCGCGGTGAGCCCGTAGCCGCCGGCCTCGCGCGGCAGGATCAGCTTCGGGTCATTCATGTCGCTCTCGGCGATGGTCGTGAGCGGGATGCCGCGGTGCGCCGACAGGGCGTCGGTGCGCTCGGCGATCTCCTGCAGCACGTGCGGGTCGCGGTGGTCGAGCAGCGCGTGCACGGCATCCAGGCGCAGGCCGTCGACGTGGTAGTCGCTCATCCACATCAGCGCGTTCTCGACGATGTAGGCGCGCACGGCGTCCTCGTCGAGGTTGACCGAATCGCCCCACGTGTTGCGGCTGCCCTCCCGGAGGTACTCGCCGAAGAGGGGGAGGTAGTTGCCCGAGGGCCCGAGGTGGTTGTAGACGACGTCCTGGATGACGGCGAGGCCCGCGGCGTGGGCGGCGTCGACGAAGCGCTGGTAGGCCTCGGGCCCGCCGTAGGCCTCGTGCACGGTGTACCAGAGCACCCCGTCGTAGCCCCAGTTCCACGTGCCGTTGAAGCCGTTCACCGGGAGCAGCTCGACGTGGGTCACGCCCAGGTCGACGAGGTGGCCGAGGCGGCCGATCGCGGCATCCAGGGTCCCTTCGGGGGTGAAGGTGCCGAGGTGCAGCTCGTAGATCAGTCCGCCCGCGAGCTGCTTGCCCGTCCAGGCGGCGTCGTTCCACGCGTAGACCGAGGGGTCGAACCACGCCGATGCCTCGTGCACGCCGCCGGGCTGGCGCCGCGAGCGCGGGTCGGGACGAAAGTCGTCTCCGTCGCCGAGCACGAAGCCGTAGCGCTCCCCGTCGGCGAGATCGACCGGAGCGGTCCACCACCCGCCGGCATCCGCCGACATCTCCACGTCTTCGACGACGGTGTCGCCGCTGTCGTCGAGTCGGCGCAGTCGCACTCGGTCGGCCTTGGGTGCCCAGACGTCGATGCTCATGTGGGTTCTTCCTTCGCGTGAGGAGTCAAAAATTGTCGCTGAGGCGAGCGCGAGGCGACAAGAAGTGACCCCTCACGCGCGGGGAACGGGTCAGGAGATCAACAGAGCGACCGGGTAGGTCGCGAGCAGGTCGGCGAGGCGGGTCGGACCGCCCTGGTACTGCTTGCCCGTGAGCACGTCGATGACCAGCGTGTCGGGCAGCAGCAGCACCGTGTCGCGCCAGCCGCCCGCGGTGCGCAGGCCGTGGGGCAGACGCGTCGCGACCGCGAACACCCCACCGCGATCGAACGCGACGACGTGATCGGATGCCACGCCGGCGGCCTCGAGCGGACGGTAGACGTCGAGCGGCACGTCGTTCCGCACCCGGAGCGCGCGAGAGGTCACGAGCAGCTTCGCGGCCCCGGTCCCGTCGATGGGCGGGCGCACGGCATCCGTCCCGTCGATCGAGGCGAGCAGACGTCGACGCTCGGCGAAGTCGACCGGGCGACGGTTGTCGGGGTCGACCAGCGACTGCTCCCACAGCTCCGAGCCCTGGTAGACGTCGGGGACGCCCGGGCCCAGGATCTGCAGCAGCTTGGCCGAGAGGCCGTTCGACCAGCCGTCGGCCGAGATCTCGTCGACGAACGCGCGCACGCGCTCGGCGGCGGGACCGGTGGCCGCATCGACCAGCGCGTGCATGCGCTCTTCGAAGGCCTCGTCCTGCTCCCACCAACCGGTGACCTCGCTCGCCTCGCGCGCGGCCTTCTCGGCGTAGGCGTGCAGGCGTTCGCGGTAGTCCGTGAGACCTTCGGGGGTGGATGCCGATGCCGGCCACGCCCCCACGATGGCCTGCCACAGCAGGGCGTCGAAGGGACCGTGCCCGGTCGAGGCGATGCCGCGGAACTCCTCGAGCCGCGCGGCCCACTTCTCGGGGATCTCGGCGAGCACGGCGATGCGCGCACGCGTGTCCTCGCCGCGCTTGGTGTCGTGCGTCGAGAGGGTCGTCATCGCTGTCGGCCACGACGCGTGGCGCAGCGCCTGCGCGGTGTGAAAGCCGTGCACGTCGAGCGCGAACTGACCCGGATCGCCGCCCACCTCGGTGAGCGACCCGAGGCGCGTGTAGCGGTAGAACGCCGTGTCTTCGACGCCCTTCGCCATCACGGGCCCGGTCGTCTGCTGGAATCGCCACGCGATCTCGAGGTCGGTGTCGGAGAGCGCCGGCACGAGCTTCTCGATCACGTCGTCGAGCTCGGGGCGGCGGATCTCCGCCTCGCCCGCGGCGGCGTCGAGGTGCGCGCGACCCGCGGGGAGGTAGGACCGGTAGACGGGGAAGCACGCGAGGATCTCGGCGAGGGCGTCCTGCAGCACCTCGGCCTCGAACTCCTCACGCAGCTCGGCGGGGAGGCCGCGCACGATGCGGCGGATCTCCGACACCTGGATGGAGTCGGCGATCTTGCGCTTGGTGTCGTGGATGAGGTCGTGCCAGCCGGTCAGGGCAGGCAGGTCGCTCTCGGTGCGCAGTCGCGCATCCAGGGCGTCGAGCGGCACCTCGCCCGCGGGATCGGTGAGCACGCGGTCGATCTCGGCGAGCGCGTCGTACCCGGTCGTGCCGGCGGTCTTCCACCACGAGGGCAGGGCTTCGCCGTGCTCGAGGATCTTCTCGCCGAGCACGTAGCCGACCTCGTCGTCACTCGCGTCCCTCAGGGCGGCCGAGAGGCGGTCGAGGTACCCGCCGGGGTCGACGAGCCCGTCGGGGTGATCCACGCGCAGGCCGTCGGCCAGACCCTCGCGCACCCAGCGCAGGATCTCAGCGTGGGTCGCCTCGAACACCTCGGGCCGCTCGACGCGCACGCCCGCGAGCGTCGTCACGGCGAAGAAGCGGCGGTAGTTGAGGTCGGCCGCTTCGTCCTGCCAGAAGCGCAGCTCGAAGTTCTGCGCGTCGAGAAGTTCCCGGATGCCGAGGTCCGACGACCCCGTTCCCGGGGCGACCGGAAACTCGTGGTCGTAGTAGCGGATCAGCCCGTCGGGGGCGTCGTCGGCCGGCGTCGGGTCGTACGAGATCTCATCGATCACCGCGTCGAGGTGATCGCCGAGCACGGGGACGCGCACCTTGCCGCCGCCGAACTCCCAGTCGATGTCGAACGCGTCGGCGTGCGCCGAGTCGCGCCCCTGGCGCAGGACGTCCCACCACCACGCGTTCGCGCGCGGCTCGGAGACGCCCATGTGGTTGGGCACGATGTCGATCAGGATGCCCAGATCCTTCGCGCGCGCCGCCTCGACGAAGCGCGAGAGACCCTCGGCACCGCCGCGGGCGGGGTCGACGCGCGTGACGTCGACGACGTCGTAGCCGTGGTCGGAGCCCGGGGTGGCCTCGAGGATCGGCGAGAGGTACGCCCACGAGACCCCGAGGTCACGGAGGTAGTCCGTGACCTCGGCGGCGTCGTCGAGGGTGAACGATTCGCGGATCTGCAGGCGGTAGGTCGAAAGCGGATGCCGCATCTCGGTCACAGCTCCGGCTTGGGCGCCTGGCCGGGCAGGTCGTCGGTGCCGATGATCTGGATCTGCGCCGTGAGCGACGCCGCGACCGAGTGGTCGACCTCGGGCTCGGGCAGGTGGTGCTCGCGCAGGACGATCAGCGACTTCGGCTCGAGCGGCAACGTCTCGCCGGGGTTGAGCGGCTCGGTGTTCGCGCGCTCGCCCGCGGTGTCGACGTAGGCGTCCCACTTGGGGGCGTACTCGAAGTCGGGTAGCCGGAAGTCGACCGTGTCGTCGCCCGCGTTGAACAGCACGAGGAAGTGATCGTCGCTGATGGACTCGCCGCGGCGGTCGCGCTCACGGATGCCCTGGCCGTTGAGGAAGATCCCCACCGCCAGGCCGAAGCCGTTGTCCCAGTCCTCGGGCTGCATGAGCGAGCCGTCGGGACGCAGCCACACCACGTCGGGGATGGGCGCACCCTCCTCCATCTTCACGGGGCGACCGTCGAAGAACCGGCTGCGGCGGAAGGTGGGGTGCTGCTTGCGCAGTCGCGCGAGCGCGGCGGTGAACTCGATCAGCGGGGTGTCGATGTTCGACCAGTCCACCCAGGTGATCTCGTTGTCCTGCGCGTAGCCGTTGTTGTTGCCGCCCTGCGTGCGACCGAGCTCGTCGCCGTGCAGCAGCATCGGCACACCCTGGCTCAGTAGCAGCGTCGCGATGAAGTTGCGCTGCTGCTGCGCACGGCGCTTGAGCACCTCGGGGTCGTCGGTGGGACCTTCGACGCCCATGTTGCTCGAGCGGTTGTGCGATTCGCCGTCGTTGTTGTCTTCGCCGTTGGCCTCGTTGTGCTTCTCGTTGTACGACACGAGGTCGCGCAGCGTGAAGCCGTCGTGGGCGGTGACGAAGTTGATGGATGCCACGGGGAAGCGACCGGAGTGCTCGTACAGGTCGGCGGAGCCGGTGAGGCGCGAGGCGAACTCGCCCAGGGCCTGCGGCTCGCCGCGCCAGAAGTCACGGACGGTGTCGCGGTACTTGCCGTTCCACTCGGTCCACTGGGGCGGGAAGTTGCCGACCTGGTAGCCGCCGGGGCCCACGTCCCACGGCTCGGCGATGAGCTTGACCTGCGAGACGATCGGGTCCTGCTGCACGAGCTCGAAGAAGGCCGCGAGGCGGTCGACCTCATAGAACTCACGCGCGAGGGTCGAGGCGAGGTCGAAGCGGAAGCCGTCGACGTGCATCTCGAGCACCCAGTAGCGCAGCGAGTCCATGATCAGCTGCAGCGTGTGGGGGTTGCCCACGTTCATGCTGTTGCCAGTGCCGGTGTAGTCGGTGTAGTACCGCTTGTCGTCGTCCTCGAGGCGGTAGTAGGCCTCGTTGTCGATGCCGCGCATCGACAGGGTCGGGCCCATGTGGTTGCCCTCGGCGGTGTGGTTGTAGACCACGTCGAGGATGACCTCGATGCCGGCGGCGTGCAGAGCCTTGACCATGGCCTTGAACTCCTGCACCTGCTGACCGTGGTCGCCGGTCGAGGAGTAGGTGTTCTGCGGGGCGAGGAACGCGATGGTGTTGTAGCCCCAGTAGTTCGACAGCCCCTTTTCTTCGAGGGTGGAGTCGTTGACGAACTGGTGCACCGGCATGAGCTCGATCGCGGTGACGCCGAGCTTCTTGAGGTGCTCGATGACGGCGGGGTGGGCGATGCCGGCGTAGGTGCCGCGCAGCTCCTCGGGCACGTCGGGGTGCAGTTGGGTGAGGCCGCGCACGTGGGCCTCGTAGATGAACGACTCGGCGTAGGGGATCTTCGGCTGGCGGTCGCCCGACCAGTCGAAGAACGGGTTGATGACGACGCCCTTCATCATGTGGGCGGCGGAGTCCTCGTCGTTGAACGAGTCGGGGTCGCCGAACTCGTAGCTGAAGACCGCCTGCCCCCAGTCGACCTGGCCCTCGACGGCCTTCGCGTACGGGTCGAGGAGCAGCTTCGCGGGGTTGAAGCGCTTGCCGTTCGCGGGGTCGTACTCCCCGTGCACGCGGTACCCGTAGCGCTGCCCCGGCTGGATGTTGGGGAGGTAGGCGTGCCAGACGAACGCGTCGACGTCGATCAGCTCGAAGCACGTCTCCGTTCCGTCTTCCTCGAAGAGGCAGAGCTCTACCTTCTCCGCTCCTTCACTGAACAGGGCGAAGTTCGTCCCGTTACCGTCGTAAGTGGCCCCGAGGGGATAACTGGATCCTGGCCATACCTGCTGCACGTCGCTCACGATAGACCAGCGTCGTTTCCGCGAACCTCCGTGGTCACGGCAGTTGACACCCACCCCACCCCCGACTATGCGCGCGGGTCTCTATGCCCGTTCGGGCGGATGCCGCAGCAGCTCGATGCGTTCCGCGAGATACCGGTCGAGGGGCATGAACACTCCGGCGGCGCTCCACCGCACGAGGAGCTCGCCTCCGCGGATCGCCACGGGGGTGGACGACTCCCCCACCGCGTCCGGATCGATGGTGCGCCACTCGATGTGGATCGTCTCGCCCTCGGGGACTCCGCCCCGTGCGGCCGCGGCGGCGAGTTCGGCGCGACGGCGTTGCGATTCGGCGGCGAATCCGCGACGCACTTCCGCACGCGAGCGCACGATGTCGCCGGTCGCCAGCAGAGCGTCGTCGGTCAGCAGCAGGACACCGAGATGCCAGGCCGTGCCGCGCGGCGCGATACGGGCCGAACGAGGGATGCCGAGCAGCCGGCGCCCCTCCTGCAGCTCGCCGAGACGTTCTCGCGGCGCCCCGGACAAACGCGCGCGCGCCTCGTCGAGCACCGCGGAGAGGGGTGAGTCGCTCATCGATCCGTTCCTTCGTCACGAGCGGCTTCGGCGCGCTCGACGGCTTCCGACGCCACACGCACGGACTCGCGAGCCCGAGTCTGCTCATCCTGGCGCTGCATCAGCACCTCGTCGGCCGCGTCCGCCTCTTTCTCGGCGCGCGCGAGATCGGCTCGCAGGCCGTCCACGCGCTCTCGAGCGCGGGCGGCCCGTTCCGCCGCCGTATCCACACGCCGCCCGGCGGCGGTGCTCTCGCGCTCGGCGTCGGCTCTGGCCCGCTCCGCCTCACGGACGGCTCGTTCCGCGGCCTTCCGCGCGCGACGCGCGGCGAGGTCGTCGCGCGGGGCGGCAGCCTGCGGGATGGCCGCGGGAACGGAGCCGGCCACCGCCTCCGCGAGCGTTCCGTCGCCCATCTCGGCGAGGTCGATCGCCGAGGTCAAGCGCCCCGTCAGCACGGCCGCCGCGACCGTTTCGTCGACCACCGCGGCGTTCACGGTCTTCTCGACGGCGTCCGACATCGCCGCGCTCAGGGGTGTCCCGGCCTCGGCGGCGAGCTCACCCGCGCGGCGGGCGAGGGCGGCGACCAACTGTCGACGCTGCCGCCCCAGTCGCCCGAGCTCCGCGGCATCCAGGTCGTCCTGCGCTTCGTGCAGAGCGCGGGACAGCTCCACGGCCTCGCCGAGCTGACCGTCGCGTACGAGCAGGTTGACCGCCCATGCGGCGACCGTGGGCTTGCGCAGCTTGGCGATCCTCCGCCCCAGCACCCCGCCCTCGGCGGCGCGGTCATTGCGGGCGGCAGTGAACCTCGCGGGCGGAAGAGCGAGAAGTTCGGCGGCGACCTCGTCCAGGCGGGCGTCGTCGTCGCTCATCGGTCCATTGTGTCGCCCTCGTCAGAGCGAGACCACCCCGGGGTGCGCGCCGCGGATCTCGCGGTGCAAGCGCTCCATCCTCGTGTCGAGCTCGGCCGCGGTATCGGCGGCGTTCTTCAGCTCGGCGAGGAGGTCGTCGGGAACCAGCCGGTCGTACTTGTAATAGATCTTGTGCTCGAGACTCGCCCAGAAGTCCATGGCGATCGTCCGGAACTGCACCTCGACGGGCACGTCCACGCGGCCGGTCGAGAGGAACACGGGCACCTCCACGATCACGTGCAGACTCTTGTACCCGTTGGGCTTGGGGTTCGCGATGTAGTCCTTGACGTCGCGCACGGTGATGTCGTCCTGCCGCGTGAGCAGCTTCGAGAGCCGATAGGCGTCATCGATGAAGCTGCAGGTCACGCGGATGCCGGCGATGTCGGTGATCGACGCGCGAATAGAGTCGAAGTCGGTTTCGATGCCCTTGCGCCGCACCTTGTCGACCAGACTGTCCGGCGACTTCACACGACTCGAGACGTGCTCGATGGGGTTGTACGCGTGCATCTCCTGGAACTCTTCGCGCAGGATTGAAATCTTCGTCTCGACCTCGGCGAGCCCGAAGCGGTACTCCATCAGGAACCGCTGGAACTCGTCGCGCATCGCCCGCAGGGCCGCGCTCGAGACGGTGATCTGCTGTTCGTCCAGCGGGTCCGACATGGGGTCGACGCTAGCGAACACGACTACGAGGTCGCTGGGAGCGTCAGGTCCGGCGAGGTTCGATGCCGCCGGCACGCGGCAGCAACTCGCCGTCGACGACGTCGATGCCGATCAAGCCGTGGAACACCTCGGGCAGATCGTCCGGGTCGTTCCCCGATTCGGGGTTCCGAGGCATAGGGGGATTGGTCACGGCGCCCTCCTTCCGTGCAACACCCCCTACTGTGCCAGGAGCCGCCGCCACGCCCGGCGGTCTTGACACCTGGCATCCCGCCGCGTACCTGTGACGCCCCCTGGCGTATCGTGGGCCGCATGGGGACCATTCATTACGGCGGCAGCGGCACGACGGTGCACATCGAAGACCGCGCCCTGGCTCACCTCAAAGTCGTCATCTCGACGAAGCTGCGCCGCGGCGAGAGCTTCACGCTGTCGTGGCGGCACCGCGACGACGAGGAACGCGGCCGCAGCACGCTCTGGCTGCACCCCGCCATCCCGCTGCGCTTCGTCTTCGACGACAGCGAGCCGACGACGCTGAGCCGCGAGTGGATCGAGCGGCTGGCCGATTCGGCGAACTCCTCGGGCGGCATCATGCTCGTGCCCGAGGACATCACCCCGGCGGAGCAGACGGAGAAGAGCTAGCGCTCAGCCCTCTTCGACGAGGGCGTCTTCGCTGGGCTCGGGCGTGATCGCCAGGCCGTTGGGGCCCGAGGCCGCGAGCATGAGGTCTTCGACCCAGACGCGGTTGATGCGGGGCTGGCGGCTGCCGTAGAAGTGGAACTGGATCGGCACCGAGGGGTGCATCCAGAAGCTGCGACGACCGCTGCCGTCGCCGACCTCGACGTCGAACATGAACGACTCGGAGCGCCGAAGCTTGTTCATCACGACGATGCGCAAGTGCGCAAGCGTGCGGTCATCGATGTCGACCGCATTGGCAACGGTGTCGTAGATGAATCTGCCCATGCGACCGAGCCTATCCGAGGAACGCACCTTCAGCCGCTTTCCGGGATGCCACGTCGCGTCGCGCGAATCAACCCCGCCGGGGAGGCTCTCGGGGCCCGACTAACGTACTCGTGTGGGAACGCTCTACTACGGCGACGTCGCGACGCCGATCGACATCGAGGATCGCGCTCTGGCTCACGTCAAGGTCGTCATCGCGACCAAGCTCCGCCGCGGCGAGAGCTTCACCTTGTCGTGGACGCACGGGCCCGACCAGGAGGTGGGACGCAGCACCGTGTGGCTGCACCCCTCGATTCCGCTGCGGTTCGTCTTCGACGAGCCCGAACCCGCGCTGCTCAGTCGCGCGTGGATCGAAGCGCTGGCCACCTCCGCGAACTCGTCGGGCGGTCTGCTGTTGGTCGACGAGCCGGAACCCCGCGGCTCCTGAATCAGTCCCGCGGGAGGCCCAGGATCTCGCGAGCCCCCTCTTCGACGGCGATGGGCACGACCAGGGGGCGCCCCGCCGAGAAGGCCTCCCATTCGCGCAGCACGACGGCTTCGATCCGCGACGGATCCTCGAGCGGATAGTCGGTCCTCAGCCGGGCGATGACGGCACGGAAAGAGGCGACCTCTATTCCGTCCACCTGATGGACGAGGTCGGCGCCGGTCGCGGGGGAAACCGCGTCGCTTGCGCTCTCGTCCATGGACCCCATGCTCTCACGCCCGACCTGCGCGCTCGGCCGTCACGACGGAGGGCGCGGGCGCGCTCGGCGCGTGCTCAGTGCGCGGCTTCGGCGTCGACCGGGTGCGGGTCGACCTGGTCGACGGCATCCTGGAGCCGACCGAGGCAGGCGATCACCGCAGCGCTCTCTTCGGGGGTCATATCGACGACCGCCGCCATCATGCGCGCGTGCATCGACCCCAGAGTCGCGCGCACCTCTTCGTCGCTCACGGCCGTGGCCACGATGTAGATGCTCCGACGATCGGTCGGGTGCGGCACGCGGGTGACGTGACCGGTCTTCTCGAGGCGGTCCACGATCGCGGTCGTGGATGCCGTGGACACCCCGAGGTAACGGGTGAGCTCGCTCGGCGAGACCTGACGCTGCTGCCCCGCCGCTTTGATGAGGTAGCGAAGCACGAGCAGCTCGTTCTCGCCCATGGACATCGACTCGCGCGTGCGACGCCGCATGGCGACCTCGGCGGCGCGGTACACGCGGAAGGCTTGGAGGACTTCGACCGCTCGACGGCGGCGATCCTCTTCGCTCGCGCCGTACCAGTAGCGCGACTCGGACCCTGTTTCCACCAGGGCATCCTATGTCAGGCTCCGCGTCCAGCCCCCTGCCGGTGCACGGGAAGGACAGGTAGCATCTAGAACGGCTATCTACTTGATTGGCGTGAAAGACAGTAGCTCACCGAGGAACGCGAGGAGGAGAGATGAAAGACGCGGCTTCCGCCGACGACGTCGTCAAGGCTCTCAACGACCTCACCGATTCCGGTGTCGCCTCCGAGCGCGCCGCGCTGCACTCCCTGGGCATCGGCCCGAACGACGCGAAGGTGCTGCGCTTCCTCCTCCAGCGCTCCGCCGACGACGAGCCGGTCACCCCTCGCATCCTCGCCTCGATGCTGAGCATCTCGTCGGCGGCCACGACGGCGCTGATCGACCGACTCGCCGACGCGGGGTGGGTGGAACGAGAGCCATACCCGGGTGATCGGCGCTCGATCGTCGTCCGCGAGACGATTCCCGCCGACTCCCCCGCCCGCCGCGTGCTGTCGGTGCGCAGCGCGTCGGCCGCCGCGGCCGCCGGGCGACTCGGCCCCGCCGAACGGCGGATCGTCGCCGACTTCCTCGACGACATCGCTCGCGGTGAGAAGCAGGACATCGACGACATGTCGGCAGACGAAGAGGCGCCCCGCGCGTCCTGACGAGCAGGAGCCGGGACGCCTCGAGGGTCACTCGGTGGAGCGACCGGTCTCGTTCTGCAGGCGATCGATCTGCTCCGACGCCTCCGCCTTCGTCAGGTCGGCGGGGATCTCCTCGCCGGCTTCACGGGCGAGGGTGTCGAGGTAGCTGCGCTGCGGGGCGGTCATGGGCTCGTCGCCGGTCACCCAGTCGGACGGGTCCTTCTCGGCTGGGTTGTCGCCCTCGCGGACGGCACCCAGGGTCTCTTCTTCGCGGGAGGTATCGCTCATGCAGGAAGGCTAGGCGGGGCCGACGACACCGGGGCCGGGATTGACAGGACGCTCAGCCGGGTAGGGCATTCTGGTCGGATGCCCGAGGACTCGCGACCCGCCGACGTCGACGTCGACACGCTCCGCCGGGGGCCCTCACAGACCCGGGTGACGCGTGTCTCGACGGGCTCGGGGACCGGGCGCCCGTTCGTCCTCATCGCCGGTATCGGCGTCGCGTCGACCTACTTCGAGTTCCTCGCACCGCTGCTCGCCGAGAAGGGCGAGGTCTACGCCCTCGATCTCCCGGGTTTCGGCGGGGTCCCGGCATCCGGGGAATCCCCCACCGCCGCGTACTTCGCCGACCAGGTCGAGGGAGTGCTCGACCACTACGGTCTCGAGAATCCGGTACTCATCGGACACTCGATGGGGACGCAGGTGGTCACCGAGGTGCTGGCGCGGCGTCCCGACCTCTCGCACGCGGTGCTGGTGAGCCCCGTCGTCGACGAAGCGGAGTCCACCGCGATCATCCAGGGCGTGCGATTCGTCCAGTCGACGGTGCGGGAGTCGCTGCACATCGCCCTCCTGGCGGTCTCGGCATACCTCCTGTGCGGTTTCCTCTACTTCTTCGAAGCCCTGCCCCATATGTTGCGCTACCGCATCTCCGACCGCATCGGTGAGGGCCGGGCGACTCTGCTGCTCATCCGCGGCGAGTTCGATCGCCCCTCACCGCGCCGCCTGCACTCCCGCCTCGTCGCCCGCGCGCATCGCGCACGCCGGTGGGAGATCGAGGGAGCCGCGCACTGCGTCGTGAACAGCCACGCCGTGGGGGTGGCGCGTCTCGCCCTCCGGCACGCCGACGACGAGCTCCCCCCGAAAGGACGGATGCCGGCGGCCGAGGCCGCCGTGCCGCCCGCCACGCACTCCGACCTGCGAATGGTGCTCGGCGCCATGTTGAGTCGCCTGGCGGAATGGATCAGCGCGGCCCGCCACGACGAGAACGGCGTCGAGCGGGCGAAAGCGCGTCATGCCCGCGTGCTGTGGGACGCCTACCGTCCGGGCCGCTGAGACGGCGCTAACCCGGGGAGCCCCCCGGGGCAACCCCCGCGACGACGGCGAGGCCGACGCGGAGCATGGAAGGGTGTCGACTCGCCCGCGCACCACCCGCTCATGACCGTTCCCGCCTCCCTCGACCCGCGCCGATGGTGGTCCGACGCTGTCACCGCCGATCGCCTGCTGCTCGCCGCCAAGACGGCCGCTGCCGCCGCTCTGGCGTGGTACCTCGCCCCTCTCGTGCCCTTCGCGCAGAGCGAGTACTCGTACTACGCCCCGCTCGGGGTCCTCGTGAGCATGTATCCGACGGTCGCGCGTTCCGCGTCGAGCGGCGCGCAGGCCGTGATCGGTCTCGCGCTCGGCATCGGGTTGGGACTGGGCAGCCTCGCCGTCGTGGGCACGGGTCTGCCCCGTATCGTCGCCGTCGCCCTCGTCATCCTGATCGGAGTACTGCTCGCGGGCGTGCGGGCCCTCGGCGTCGGGCGGGACTGGGTGGCGATCGCCGGTCTCTTCGTCCTGCTGCTCGGCGGCGCCGATCCCGACGGATACTCGGTGTCGTATCTGGTGACGATGGCTTTCGGTGTCGTGGTCGGCGTCGTGGTCAACCTCGTCGTGGTCCCGCCGCTGCGCGTCAAGAAGGCCGACGACCGGCTGAGCCGGCTGCGGGACGCGCTCGGCGAGGTCCTCCGTGCCATGTCGTCGTCGCTCGCGGGACGCTCCTTCGACCCCGAGGCCGCGGACCGGGCCGCCGCCGACCTCGAGGGGACCCTCGTCGAGGTGCGGGAGGAGGTCGATCTCGCCGACGAGAGTCGCCGATACAACCCGCGCGGGCGGCGGTTGCAGACGCCGCGCGACCTGGGTCGGCGACGACTCGACGCCTTGACGGGCACGGCCGACGCGACCCGCGAGCTCGCAGCCGCTCTGGCGCGGCTCACCGCGGGCCCCGACGTCGACACCCGCCTGCCCGGCGACGCGCGACGCCTCCTCGCCGATGCGATCGAGACGGTGTCCCGCCTGGTCACCACGCCGCCCGAGCCGCAGGCGACCGCCGGCGAGCTGCGCGCGGCGGAGACCGCCCTGACCCGCTACACCGAGAGCCTGCGCTCCCTCGACGCGCAGGACGAACCGCTCGACGCGTGGGAGGCCGCCGTGAGTCTGCGCCGCGTCATCGCGGCGTGCGGACCGTTCTCGGATCCGGATGCCGACACCGCGGCGCGGTGACGTCCAACTCCGTCCGGATCAGCCCACGCGTCCGGTCACCGCATCCAGCGCGCGGTCGAGGGCGACGGCTGTCGCACGGCGCGCAGCCGCGGGGACCGCGGCGAGGAACCCGCCGACGAAGGTGTCCCCCAGACCGATCGTGGTGGGCTGCGCGGTGTCGACGACGTAGGCCGCAATCCCGACCGCTCCGCTGCGCTGCCGCGCGGCTTCGACGACCGCCGCACCGCCCGCATGACGGGGCGACCGGGCGGTGACCTCGAGATCGGCGGCGGTACAGGAGTCGCCGAGCCGGTAGCGCGTCGCCGCGGTGCGCACGGCGCTCTCGAGTCCCGCCGCGTGCCGGGCCGCCGAGGGGCCGACCGCGATCGCCCAGAAGGTCGTGTGCACGACCAGCGTCCGCGCCGGAATGAGCTCGTGCACCTCGACGAGGGCGGCGACGACATCGTCGGGCGAGAGCAGGTCGACGGGTCGCCCCAGGTACTCCTGCAGCTCGTCCTCGTTCATGCCGTACACGTCGATGCGCTCGAGGAGCCGCGCGCGCACCCGGGCGGCGAGCTCACGGTGGTAGAAGCCCGCGTCCTCGTAGTAGACGAGAGCATCGGCGGGCAGGCGTCTCATCGCCGAGACGAGATCGTCGAGCCGGGCCTCGAGCAGGTCGGCATCCTGCATCGTGTTGAACCCCGAGACGAGGAACGCCGCAGCCCCCTCGAGGGCGTCGCCCAGATCGGGGGCGATGGCCATCTCGCGGTTGGGGGCGTCGTTGGCGAAGATCAGGCGGTTCGACGCCGGCGCCGTCACCGCCCCGTCGACGAGGCGCACCGTGGTGCCCGCGGGATACTGCACGATGAGGTGCGGGTCGAGGGTGTCTCGCGTGGCCGACGAGACGATGCTCATCGAGGCCGGAAGCAGGCGCCGCACGGTGTCGTCGATGCTCACGAGGTGCTGCACGGTGGGCACGCCGATGCGATCGAGGGCGATGCCCGCCCGCACCCCGGTCCCGCCGAGGGTGATGGTCTTGTCGAAGTGCGCGGCGAAGGTCTCGACGATCTCCGATGACAGCACGAAGCGCTCGCCTCCCCCGCCCGTGGCGAGGAAGGCGAGCACCGTGACGACGAGCGCGCGCTCGTCGATGATCGGCGTCGTGGTGGTCAACTCGTCGAGACGGATGCCGTGCTGCGCAGCCAGGGCCGTGAGCACCTCGGCATCCCACCGGATCTCGTAGTCGACGGTGCCGCCGAGTCCGAGGACGAGGTCTTCCGCCATGTCGTCGATCACCGTCCGATCAGTAGAGGTCGGCCTTGCCGGCGGCGCCGAACAGGTCGATCTTCTCAGCGGCCGTGACCTTCATCGCCGCGATGCACTCGGGCTGGATGGCGTTGGGCTCGCGCAGACGACGATCGGTGCCGAGCACCTCGCGCATGCGGTCGTGGTACGCCACCTTGATGTCGCTCGAGATGTTGATCTTGTTGATGCCGAGCGACACCGCGCGGGCGAGCTCGGCGTCGGGGTTGCTCGAGCCGCCGTGCAGCACGAGCGGGATGCCGACGGCCGCCTTGATCTGCTCGAGCAGGTCGTGGCGCAGCTCGGGGTTCTTCTCGGCCGGGTAGAGCCCGTGCGAGGTGCCGATGGCGATGGCGAGGCTGTCGACCCCGGTCTGCTCGACGAAGCGCACCGCGTCGTCGACGTTGGTGTAGATGATCTCGGCCGCGCCCGACTCTCCGTAGCTGTCGTTCGCGCCGATGGTTCCGAGCTCCCCCTCGACCTGCACGCCGACGGCGTGGGCGGCCTCGACGACCTTGCGGGTGAGCGCCACGTTCTGCTCGAACGGCTCGAGCGAGGCGTCGATCATGACCGAGGTGAAGCCGGCCTTGATCGCGGTGATGATCTGCTCGTACGTTCCGCCGTGGTCCCAGTGGATGGCCACGGGCACGCTCGAGCGGTGCGCGCGGGCGTGCATCGCCGGGATCAGGTCGGTGGTGATGTGCGAGACCTCGTCGGGGTGGATGGCGATGATGACCGGAGCGTTCTTCTCCTCGCTGATGTCCATGATCCCGGTGAACATCGCCCAGTCGCTGATGTTGAAGGCCGGGATGGCGAAACTGTGGGCGTTGGCGACGTCGAGGATGGACTTGCCGGTGTAAAGCACGGATGACTCCTTGTTCGGGGTTGGGTAGGCGGCGGTCAGCTCTTCACCGAGCCGGCCGTGAGGCCGCTGATGAAGAAGCGTTGGAAGAAGAGGAAGAGCACCAGCACCGGGATCGAGCCGAGGATGCTCATCGCCATGATCTGGTTCCACTCGTAGGAGTGCTGGCCCATGAGCAACTGGATGCCGATGGGCACCGTGCGCATGTCGATGGTGCGCGTGAGGGTCAGGGCGAAGAGGAACTCGTTCCACGCGATCATGAACGTGTAGATGCCCACCGAGACGATGCCCGGGATCGAGATCGGCACGAGCACGCGCCACAGGGCCGTGAAGGAGCCGGCGCCGTCGACGCGCACCGCCTCGTCGAGCTCCTTCGGGAGGGTGTTGAAGTACCCGGTCATCATGATGATCGCGTAGGGCAGCGTGAACACCATGTACGTGAAGATCAGGCCCGGATAGGTGTTGTAGAGGCCGAGCCCGACCATCAGGCCGAAGTACGGGATGAGCAGCGTGATGGGCGGGACCGCCTGGACGCTGACGATGATGACGTTGACGATCCGCTTGCCGCGGAACTCGAAGCGGCTGAACGCGTAGGCGGCCTGGATCGCGACCAGGAGCGTCAGGATCGTCACCGCTCCCGCCACGACGTAGCTGTTGATGAAGAACCGCACCGTCTCGGGGTTGGTGAAGATCGAGATGTAGGCGTCGAATGAGAACGTGTCGGTGATCAGCCGCGGCGGCAGCTCGAAGATCTGCGTGTTCGACTTGAACGAGCTCGACAGCATCCACAGCACGGGACCTGCGGCGAACACCGCGCCGATGAGCAGGCCGACGAGCACGCCGGCTTGGGCGAAGCGACGGCGCGTGGCCGTGCGAGTGGCGCTCGGGCGCGCGGAGGTGGTCAGGGCCATGATCAGTCCCTCGCCTTCTGGTGGCGGACGTAGAGCACCGCGACGATCATCGACATCGCCAGGACCAGCACCGCCGAGGTGGAGGCCATCGAGAAGTCGTACTTCGCGAACGCGAGCTTGTAGGTGAAGGTGCTGAGCATCTCGGTGACGTCGATCGGACCGCCGCCCGTGGTCAGCCAGATGAGCGCGAACTGCTGGGAGGTCCAGATCAGGTCGAGCAGCACGAGGCTGACGATGATCGGGCGCAGCTGCGGAACGGTGACGTTCCAGAACCGTTGGACGGGGCTGGCGCCGTCGACGGTGGCGGCCTCGTACAGATCGCTCGGAATGCCCTGGAGACCCGCGAGCAGGCTCACCATGAAGAAGGGGTAGCCGGCCCAGATGTTGATGAAGGTGACGGTGCCGAGAGCGAGCTGCGGCGAGGCGAGCCACTCGATGTTCGTGTTCAGCAGGAAGTTGACGATGCCGTTGGGGGCGAGCAGCATGCGCCACAGCACCGCGATCACGGCCACCGTGAACAGCCACGGCAAGACGTAGAGGCCGCGGAAGATCGCCCGGGGGACGGCGCCGATCAGTCGGCTGTTCAGCAGCAGGGCGAACGACAGTCCGAGCACGAGGTGCGCGGCGACGCTGGTGAGGGTGAAGAAGAGGGTGTTGCCGGTGGCCTTCCAGAAGCCCGGGTCGGTGAGGATCGCGACGTAGTTGTCGACCCCCACCAGGTCGGGGCTCTTGTTCAGGATCACGTTGTCCTGGAAGGAGTACCCGATCACCATGACGATCGGGACGATCATCAGGACGAAGAGAAGGATGAGGGTCGGCGAGAGGAAGACGTATGCCTCGCCGGCCTTGCGGAGCTGCCGGGTGCGGCGCGAGGTGGGCCGTCCGGTGACGATCAGCTCGGTATCGGGGGGTGTGAGGGTGCGCATGGTCATGAGGTGCGGCTTTCGCTGAGCGGGATGCCGCACCGCGAGCGGTGGCGGTGCGGCATCCCGGTTCGGGGTCGGATCAGAACTCCGACGTCCATTCGTCCTGCGTCTTCTTGAGGGCGTCGCCCATCGACTCCTGGCCGTCGAGCGCCGACTGGAACTCCGTGCCGAACTGGCGCATCAGTTCCTCTGCGACGGGCAGACCGGTGAACTCGTTCGCCGGGTAGCCCTTCTTGTAGATGTCGAAGGCGGTCTTGAACAACGCGTC
Organism: Microbacterium sp. 16-032; assembly: GCF_041079455.1. NCBI lineage: Bacteria > Bacillati > Actinomycetota > Actinomycetes > Micrococcales > Microbacteriaceae > Microbacterium > Microbacterium sp. 16-032. The sequence continues at coordinate 397,692 of NZ_JBFYGQ010000005.1, forward strand.
GTCTTCGACGAAGGTCGGCACGCTCTCGGTGTTGCCCGGGAAGGCCTTGGCCATGGTCGACAGCTCGCTGTTGACGTCCTTGCCCATCAGGAACTGCACCAGCTTGAAAGCGGCGTCCTTGTGCTCGGAGTTCTCGGCGACGCCGATGCCCCACGAGGCGTAGGGGATCCCGCGCTCGCCGGTGAACCCGTCCTTGGCGGGGATCGCCGAGATCGAGAAGGTGAGATCCGGGTTGGACTGACGGATGAGGTTGATGTGCGCGAGCGAGTCGATCATCATGCCGACGCGACCGTTGGTGAACTCCTCGACCTTGTCCTGCTCCTTCATCGTGAAGGAACCCGGGGCGATGACCTTGTCATCCCACATCTGCTGGATGAAGTCGGTGGCCGAGGACACGTCACTGTTGGTCAGGTCGGGCTGGCCGTCCTTGAGCATCGAGCCGCCCGAGGCCCAGACCCACGACATGACGTCGTTCTGCACGCCGTTGGGGGCTTCGAGCGACAACGGGAGCACCCAGCCCGACACGTCGCCGCCGAGGGCCGTGATCTTCTTGGCCGCGTCGGCGAACTCGGTCCGCGTCGACGGCGGGGCCGACACTCCGGCCTGGGCGAGCAGGCCGTCGTTTGTGAACATGGGGTAGACGAAATTGACCACCGGGATCATGTACGTGCTGCCGTCGACCTTGATCTGGCTGGCGAGCTGGCTCTCGTCGTAGCCGGAGTCGCTCATGAGCTTCGAGAGGTCGGCGATGACGCCCTGCTTGGCGAAGTCGCTGACCCATGCGCCGTCGAGGCCGACGACGTCGGGCATCGTGCCCGATGCCGCCCCGGCGAACAGCTGTTCCTTGGTCGAGGCGTAGGGTCCGCTCACCAAGTCGACCTTGATGCCCGGGTTCTCTTTTTCGAACTGATCCATGAGCCCGCGGAACTGTCCGTCTCCCAGCTCGGGCTCCCACCACTGGGCGAACTCGATCGTGACGTTCCCGTCGGAGGACGTGCCCGAGCTGTTCGACGAGCACCCCGCCATCGCCAGGAGGGTCGTGGCCGCTGCTGCGACACCGACGAGCTTGATGGCGTTCCGACGCCGGCGCCCGCTGTTGTCCATCGTTTCTCCTCGTTGAGATCTGCCGCATTTCGCGCCGTTCTGCGCGTTCTTGCGTCTTTCAGCACGAGTATGCGCTCCGTTGCCGAGTCTCGCAAGAGTTCGATGCACATTCGTGATTATTCGAGCGCATAGCGGCGCGGCTGGCAGCAAAAAGCGCGGAACCCGTGCCGTTCTTTGCGGCTTTTCCACAAAATCTGAGGACGGGCGAACGCCGCTGTGCTAGAGATGACGGCATGGACGCATCCACAGCCACGGTCAAGCGGCGCCTCCCGGCCGGGCGCAAGGCCGAGCTCGCGGCGTACGTCGCCGAATCAGGTCAGGTGACCGTCGTCGACCTCGCCTCGCACTTCGGCGTCTCGATCGACACCGTCCGCCGCGACCTCGACCAGCTCGATCGCGAGGGGATCGTCGTCCGCACCCACGGCGGCGCCGTGAGCGCGATGTCGGTACCCGGTCGCGATCGCGGACTCGACGTGCGGCTGCAGATGCAGATCTCCGAGAAGGAGCGCATCGCCGCCCTGGCCGCCGACCTCGTCGAAGACGGATCGGTGCTGATGCTCAACGCCGGGACCACGACGCTCGCGGTCGCCCGTGCCCTGCGCAACCACCGCAACCTGACGATCGCGACGAACAACCTGCGCATCCCCGCCGAGATCTCGCCCAGCGTCTTCCGCGATCTCTACATCTTCGGCGGCGCCGTCCGCACCATCACCCAGGCGACCACGGGGCCGGTGACCCTGGCGATGAACTCCCACACACCCGAAGTCGATATCCGCTGCGACTACGCGCTCATCGCCGTCGGCGCCGTCGACGGATCGGGCTTCTCGACGAGCAACCTCGGCGACGCCACCATGATGAGCGAGATGATCCAGCGTGCGGATCGCACCGCCATCCTCGCCGACTCCTCGAAGCTCGACCGCCGCCTCTTCGCGCAGGTCGCCCCGCTCGAGAAAGCCGACTACCTCATCACCGACGCCGAGCCCTCACCCGAGCTGGCGGCCGCCCTCGCCGACGCCGGAGTGACCGTCCTGACCCCCTGATCAGGACGCGTGCAGGGGTTACGCGAAGGAGCTCGTCGGACCCCGACGCGGTCTGCGCGGCGTTCACCTCGCAACAGGGGGCGAGGCCGCACCCGGCCTCGCCCCCTCCCGTCAGGCGACCACGCGCTCCGGCGCGGGTGCCTCGTCGTCGAACTCCACCTCGGGCGGGCGGCGGCGGAACCCACGGGTCAGCACCGCGAGCCACACGATGCCCACGCCGATCCACACGAGACCGACCGTGAGCGCCAGCGCCGACAGGCTGAACCACAACCAGGCGGTGAGCGCGAAGCCGAGGGCGGGCAGCACGCCGAAGCGCAGCACGGCCGCTGCTCCCCGACGACGCTCGTCGACGAGGAAGTGCTTGATCACCGACAGGTTGACGAGCGAGAACGCGGCGAGGGCCCCGAAGCTGATGAGGGATGCCACCGTGTTCAGGTCGGCGAAGAGCGCGGCCAGCGAGACCACGCCGACGAAGATCGCCGCACCGACCGGCGTCTGATAGCGCCGGCTCAGTCGGGCGAAGAAGCGCGGCAGCACGCCGTCGCGCCCCATCGCGAAGAGGATGCGCGAGACGCTCGCCTGCGAGGCGAGGGCCGCCGCGATGCACCCGGCGATGTACGCGACGAGGAAGAAGACCTCGAGCCAGCGCCCGGCGGCGACCTCCATGATCTGGTTGGCCGCGGCATCCGGATTCTCGATGTCGGCCACGTTCGGGATCACCAGAGTGGACACGTAGGCGATCACGGTGAAGATGAGTCCGCCGATGACCGTGGTGAGGATGATCGCGCGGGGCACGGTGCGCCCGGCGTCGCGGGCCTCTTCGGAGAGGGTCGAGATCGCGTCGAAACCGAGGAACGACAGGGCGAGCATCGCGGCTCCCGCGAGCAGGCCCGGGAAGGTGAGGCCCGCGTCGTAGAGCGGCTGCAGCAGCGAGACGCCGGGGTTCTGCGCGACGTGCAGCACGGCGCACACGACGAAGACGGCCGCGAACACCAGCTGCAGGCCGACCAGGACGAGGTTGGCGTTCCGCACGACCGTGATGCCGACGATGTTGAGACCCGTGATGAGCAGCACACCGGCGAGGGCGAACACCCACGGCGGGATGCCGGGGAACTGCGCGTTGAGGTAGATGCCCATCAGCACGTAGTTGATGAGCGGGAGCAGCAGGTAGTCGATCATGAGCGACCAGCCGGTGAGGAAGCCGACGGTGCCGCCGAACGCGCGCCGAGCGTACGTGTAGGCGCTGCCCGCGCGCGGGAACGCCGTGACGAGGGCGGCGTAGCTGAACCCGGTGAACAGCATCGCCACGAGGGTGACGAGGTAGGCCGTCGGCACGTGACCGCCGGTCGTGACGGCGACGAGGCCGTAGGTGGTGAACACGGTGAGGGGCACCATGTACGCCAAGCCGAAGACGACGAGGGAGGGGACTCCCATGACTCGCCGCAGCGAGGTGTCGGATGAGGACATGCGGTTTCCTGTTCGGGGTCGGAAAGAGCGGTTCAGAAGGTGCGGATGCCACGTCGCCAGGTGCCCCGGATTCGGGCATCGGCGATGCGGTCGGCGGGGCCGCGGCGCACGTCGCGGTCGAGCCAAACGAGGTCGGCGCGCATGCCGGGACGCAGGGTCCCGCGGGTGGCGTGATCGCCGGCCTGGTGGGCCACGCCGCTCGTGGCGGCGTCGATGGCTTCGGAGACGGTGAGACGTTCGTCGGGCTGCCAGCCCCCGGCCGGCTGACCGTCGGGGTCTTGACGGGTGACGGCGGTGCGCAGGCCGAGCAGCACGTCGGGTGAGGTGACGGGCCAGTCGCTGCCGAAACTGAGACGGGCTCCCGCGGCGCGTGCCGCGCGCATGCGGTACTGCCGCTCGCGGTGAAGACCGAGGCGCGGCAGGGTCAACTCGGTCATGACCGCGTCGGCCATCGCCCACTGCGGTTGGAAGCAGAATGTCACGTCGAGGTCGGCGAGCCGCGGCAGGTCGACGGGGTCGATCACCTGCGCGTGCGCGATGGTGAACCGCCGACCGCGGCGCAAGCTCTCGCGGATCCCCTCGGCGGCGTCGAGCGCGGCGCGGACGGCCGCGTCGCCGATCGCGTGCAGGTGCACATCGAAACCGGCGGCGTCGCACGCGGCGACCGCGTCGACGAGCTGATCGGGATCCCAGTTGGGAAGTCCCCGTGTTCGAGCGTCGTGGTAGCACTCGAGCAGGTGGGCCGTACGGTTCTCGACGATGCCGTCGACGAAGAACTTCACCGTGCGGCAGGTGAGCCCGGGCTCGCCCCGGACGATCGCCGCGACCCGAACGAGCTCGTCGAGATAGTCGGGCCACCGTGCCGGATCGGCCCGCAGGGCCAGATCGACATCGACCCGTAGGCGACCGGACCGCGCCGCGGCGATCCAGGCCGGAACGTCGTGCGTCTCGGTCCACGCTTCCTGCACCCACGCGATTCCGTGCGCGGCGAGGACCTCGGTGGCCGCGGCGAGCGCTTCGACGTCGTCGCGCATCGACGGGCGGGGGGCGCGGTTGAGGACCAGGTCGATCGCCGGACGCTCGACGAGGGTTCCCGACGGGGATCCGTCGGCTCGGCGCACGAGTCGTCCGAGCTCGGGGTCGGGAGTGTCGGCATCCACTCCCGCTTCTCGCAGCGCCGCGGTGTTGACCCAGGCGGTGTGGTAATCCCACGCGTGCAGCACGACCGGGCGGTCGGGAACGGCCGCGTCGAGCCAGCGCGCGTCGAACATCCCGCCGGGGGCGACGGTGGCGTCGTAGCTTCCGCCGATGAGCCAGGGGGCGTCGCTGCGTGCGCCCCACGCGCGGACGCGCTCGACGATCTCGTCGACGCTGCCGGCGTCGCGCAGGGCGGGGCCGGTGCGCTCTCGACCGGCGAGCAGCGGGTGCGCGTGACCATCGCCGAAAGCGGGCAGCAGCAGCCCGCCCTCGAGGTCGATGTGCTCGGCGTCGTCGGGCAGCGGATGCCGAGCCTCGGCCACCGCACCGTCGACGACGACGAGTCGATCGACGTCGGCTTCGTGCCCGTCGATCCGAATCGTTCCGCCCGTGAAGACGATCGCCATGGAGACTCCCTCGTGTCCTGCGCTGCGAGAAACATACAGCGTAGGTTTAAAGAACGCTACGGCTTCACCGTCATCGGCCGGACGAGTTTCGTCAGGTCGTCACCGAGGTCTTACACGCCCGAAACACGCACCATCGCGTAGCGTGGGCAGACCCGACCGAAAGGCTCCGCCGTGGCCCGGCCGTCCCAGCCCAAGCTCTCGCGCGAGGCGATCGCCCGCGCCGCCCTCGCCCTCGTCGACCGCGACGGGACCGACGGCGCGAGCATCCGCCGGGTCGCCGACCGCCTCAAGGTGCACCCGACCTCGCTCTACAACCACGTCCCCAACCTCGCCGCGCTCATCGAGGACGTGCGAGCGCTGGTCTCCTCGCGCATCGACTCGTCGTTCCTGCGGGAGCGCGAATGGGAGGAGGGGCTGGCGCTGTGGGCCCGGTCGTACCGCGACGCCTTCCGCCGGCATCCGAAGACGATCCCCCTGCTCATGTCGCACAGCTCGTCGACGCCGCTGCTGATGTCGCAGTACGAGGACTTCGCCATCGCCGCGGAGCGTGCGGGGTGGACGAGCGACGACGTCCTGCCCCTGCTCACGGCGTTCGAATCGTTCATCCTCGGCAGCGTGCTCGACATGAGCGGCCCGTCGGTGATGTTCGATCCCACCGGGCAGGAGGCGGACGTGCCGCGCTTCGCCGCGGCCTACGCCACTCTCGAGCACCACGACCCGGCCGATCCGGTCGCCACGCGGGCATTCGAACTCGGCCTCTCGCTGCTGATCGCGGGAGCGCGCCCCCGCCCTGCCGCGTGAGCCCGACTCACATGCGCGCGTAGCGCGCGCGAGCGAAGCAGAACAGGCCGTACACGACGAGCCCGGCGCCCACGAGCCAGAGCACGATCTGACCGAAGGGCAGCCCCGCCAGCGAGCGCAGCGCCGCGTCGAGCCCGCCGGCCGCGTTCGGGTCGTGCGCGAACGCGGCGACCAGGAAGAGGATCCCCGCGACGCCCACCGCGATGCCCTTGGCGACGTAGCCCACCATGCCGAAGGTCCGGATGCCGCGTCCCGCCGTCCCGCCGGGGCTTGAGATGTTCTTCATGAACGCCTTGGTGACGCCGCGGACGACGAAGGCGACACCGATGACGGCCACCGCCAGGCCGATGATCACGAGGAGCACGACTCCGGCGGGCGTCGCCATCAGCTGGGCGCTCAGGGTGCGCGTCTGCTCCCCCGAGTCGGAGCGGCCGCCCGAGACGACGGTGAGAGCGGTGACGGCGATCGCGCCGTAGGCGACGGCGGTCCCCACGTCCTTGGCGCGGTGCGCCCAGCGCTTCTTGGCGTCGGGGTCGCGCTCGGCGACGGCTTCGGCGACCTGCCAGACGGCGAGGGCGGCGAGGCCGATCACGATGACCCACAGCAGCAGCATCCCCGCGGGAGCCTGCGCGACCTGCCCCAGCGCCCCGCTTTGGTCGGCGCTCTCACCGCCGCCGCCGGTGGCGATCGAGATCGCGATCACCCCGATGAGCAGGTGCAGCAGGCCCAGCACCACGTAGCCGATGCGCGCCGCCACGCGGAACGCGGTGGAGTCCTGCGCTTTGTCGGCGGCGGCGGAAGCGGAGGCGGAGGCGGAAGTCATCCGGGCACGATAGCGCTCACGCGGCCGCGTCGACCACCCGTTGCGCGCGGCGCACTCGCCACACTTCGACGAGAGCCCACACCAACGTCGACACGGCCACGCCCTCCAGGAATCCCGCGGTCACATCGGAGAGCCAGTGCGCGTGGAGGTACGTGCGGCTCCACATCATCAGCAACACCCACACCGCACCGGCCGCCCAGACCCACCCGCGGCGCAGAATGAGAGCCAGGGTGATCGCGATGGTGGTCGCCACGGCGGTGTGCCCCGAGGGGAACGAGGTCGCTTGGGTCTCGGCGAGAGAATCGGACGGTCGGGCGCGAGCGATCACGGCCGCGAGCGGAGCGCCGATGAGCACGACGAGCGCGATCGCCCCCGCGACATTGAGGGCGTCCCACGGCCGCTTGACCAGGAGGAAGACGATCGTGGTCGAGATGCCGATCACGATCATGCCGATCGTGCCGCCGACCGTGGCCGGGATCCACGCGACGATCACCGCCACGGGGTTCGCCAGCGCGGCCATCGCGTCATCCCACCACTGGTCGAAGGCCAACGGAGCGCCGCCGTCGAGGTCCACGGCCACGCGCAACGCCACGAACAGTACCGTCGCGACCACGCCCACGATCAGGGCGATGGGGCGCCGTGCATCGACCCTCGGTCGATCGGGCAGGATCGCTGGTTGGTCAGTGGTGGCATCCATTCGGGAATCGTGTCAGGTCGGGACACTCGAACGGTAGCCATTGCCGACCGGGCCGAGAGCACTCCGCTGGTTGCCCCGCCCCGTCGACGGGTTCGCCCGTCAGGCCCCGCGTTCCTCGTTGATGGAGTTCGCCCCGTCGACGACGAGCAGCTGGCCCGTGATGTACGACGCCTCGCGGCTCGCGAGGAACGCCACGGCCGCGGCGACTTCGGTCGGGGTTCCCGATCGGCCGACCGGAGTGGCGGCTCCCATCGCGATCTCGTGCGCGCTCGACGACGACGTCGCGATCCATCCGGGCGCCACCGCGTTGACGGTGATGCCCGCCGCCGCGACATCGACGGCCGCGCCACGGGTCAGCCCGAGCATGCCGGCTTTGGCCGCGTGGTAGGCGACATCGCCGGTGTAGGCCATGACGGGACCCGAGATGGATGCCACGTTGACCACGCGACCGTATCCGGCGGCCCGCATGCCGGCCACGACCGCCCGGGTCATGCGCAGAGCCGTGGTGAGGTTGCGGTCCAGGGACATGGCCCACTGGTCGAGGGTGATGTCGTCGATCGCAGCCGGCGAATCGGCCGTCGACACCGAGGTCATGCCGGCGTTGTTGACGAGGACGGTCGGTTCGCCGAACGCCTGACGCGCCGCATCGAGGACCACCTCCACTCCGCGCGGATCCGTCAGGTCGGCCGCGACGCCGCGGGCGTCGACCCCGGCGCCGCGCAACTCGGCCACGCGCTCCTGGATGCGGTCGGTGGTGGACGTCACGATCACCCGCATGCCGACGCGCCCGAGGGCGAGCGCGGTCGCCGCGCCGATCCCCTCGGCGCTTCCGGCCCCGGTCACGATGGCGATGTCTGTCGGTTCGGGCATGGCGCTTCTCTCTCCGGGTGAGGGCGAGGCGGTCCGACGAGAGGGCGGCCTCGCGACATCTTGTCACGAATATAGTGAATGTGGTTCACTATCTCGCGTGCGGCTCAGCGGGGCCGCGCCGAGGCGATGAGCATGTCGAACCCCCGCTCGAAGGCCCGGGTGGCCACGGGGTCGTCGGGGTCTTCGTCGGCCAGGGTCGCGAAGGCGGCGGAGAAGCGCGGGAACGCCTCCTCCTGCCCCGTGGGGTCGAAGACGACGGAGGGACCCGACATGTCGAGGACGCTGCCGAGGATGAACGACTCGAAGGCGGTCAGCAGCGGGATCACGTCTCGCGGCGCCCAGCCGGCGGCCTCTGCCGCGGCCGCGAAGTCCTCGTACTGCGAAAGGAGCACGGGCGCGGACGCGCGTTCCGTCATCAGCAGGGGCACCACGCGCGCGTGCCGCGCGAAGGCCCGCCGATACGAACGGCCCCAGGCCCGCAGCGCCTCCTCCCAGGGGAGTTCCCGCAGCGGCTTCGAGTCGATGTGCGCCGAGACGAGCGCGCGGACGTCTTCGACCATGGCCGCACGGTTGGGGACGTGGTTGTACAGCGAGGCGGGATTGACACCGAGGCGCGCGGCGACACGGCGGACGCTGGCGCCGTCGGGGCCGTGTCGGTCGACGAGCGCGAGGGCCGTCCGCGCGATGAGGTCACGGCTCAGCAGTGGCGTATGCGGTCTGGCGATGACGGCCTCCCCCTTCGGTGCGCGCCGTGGGTCCACGGTCTCACGAACTCACTCTCGCACACCTAAAACAAACGGTGTATGTTTACCGCCATGACCACCGAGGCCCTCACCGTCGTCGACGCCGACATCGACCGCCTGCGTGCAGCACTCGAAGCCGGCGAGCTCACCAGCGTCGAGCTCGTGGCCCGCTACCTCAACCGCATCGCGGCGTACGACCGCGCCGGCATCCGGCTCAACAGCGTGCCCGTGCTCGACCCCCGCGCGTTCGCCGCGGCCCGCGCCTCCGACCTGCGTCGCGCACAGGGGCGCACGCTCGGCCCCCTCGACGGCATCCCCTTCACCGCGAAGGACAGCTACCGCGTCGAGGGCCTGCCCGTGGCATCCGGGTCTCCGGCCTTCCGCCACCTGATCGCCGGCGACGACGCCTTCGCCGTCGAGCGCCTGCGCGCAGCGGGCGCCGTATTCCTGGGGCTCACCAACATGCCGCCCATGGCCGCGGGCGGCATGCAGCGCGGGGTCTACGGCCGCGCCGAGTCCCCCTACAACGGCGAGTACCTGGCATCCGCCTTCGGCTCCGGCTCGTCTAACGGGTCGGGCACTGCCACCGCGGCGAGCTTCTGCGCCTTCGGTCTCGGTGAAGAGACCTGGTCGTCGGGTCGAGCCCCCGCCTCGCACAACGCCCTCGTGGCCTACACGCCCTCGCGCGGGGTGATCTCGGTACGCGGCAACTGGCCACTCGTCCCGACGATGGACGTCGTCGTCCCCCACACGCGGTCGGTCGGCGACCTGCAGCACGTACTCGACGCGGTCGTCGCCGACGACGCCGAGACCGAGGGCGACCTCTGGCGCACGCAGCGGTTCATCGACCTCCCGCGCCCGTCCGAGGTGCGTCCCGCGTCGTTCGCCGCGCTCGAGCCGCTGCCGCTCGCGGGGCTGCGCCTCGCCGTACCGCGCATCTACGTCAACGGCGACCCCGACAACGCCTCGCCCATCGTCACGCGCGACAGCGTGATCGCGCTCTGGAACGACCTGCGCGCCGACCTCGAGGCCGCCGGCGCCGAGGTCGTCGAGACGGACTTCCCTGCGGTCGACCGCTACGAGAAGCTGCACGCGGGCGACGAGGACTTCCTCGACCGCGGGTTCGTCACGCGTGCCTTCCTCGACGACGAGGTCGGCGACCTGGCGGTCTGGGCGATGGACACCTTCCTGCGCACCAACGGCGACGCGAACCTGCCCCGCCTCGCCGACGCCGAGGCGGCCCTGATCTTCCCGCACCCGCCGGGTGCGCTCCCCGACCGCTACGGCATCTGGCACTACGACATCTCGTACGACATCGGCGAGTACGTCGCCCGCGCGCAGGAGTGGGAGCCCGACTGGAAAGACGTGGCGAGCCTCGAAACGGGCCTGCGCGGTCTCGAGCACACGCGCCGCGTCGACTTCGAGGAGTGGATGGATGCCGAAGGCCTCGACGCCGTGATCTTCCCCACGCAGTCCGACGTCGGTCCCGCCGACGCCGACGTGAACCCGGCCTCGGCCGACATCGCGTGGCGCAACGGCGTGTGGGTCTCCAACGGCAACCTGGTTCCCCGCCACCTCGGCATCCCCACCGTCACGGTGCCGATGGGGACGATGGCCGACACCGGGATGCCGGTGGGCCTGACCCTCGCCGGTCCCGCCTACAGCGACACGCGCCTCGTGCAGCTGGCCCAGGCGATCACCGCCCTCGGCGAGCGCCGCACGACGCCTCCGCGCACCCCCGCCCTGCCGGATGAGGCGGCCTTCGCCGAGCCCCGCCCCGCGGCCGAGGGCGAGCTGTCGGTCACCGTCGACGAGGTCTCGCGCGACGGCGAGCGCGTGACCGTCTCGGCCACCGTCAGCGGAGGCGTCGCGGTCGATCACGCCCTCTTCGTCGATGGCGTGCGCATTCCCGCGCGACTCGAGAACGGCCGGGTCACCGCCGAGGTCGCCCCCGCGCCGTCCGGCGAGCCCGTGAGCGAGTGGATCGCCCCCTACGGCCCGCTGGTCGTCATCGTCGTGCGCGATGCCGCGGGTGCCGTCGCGGGCGCCGTCGCCACGGCATCCGACTCTCCCCTGTGACACCCGATTCACCCGAGGAACACACCGTGACCGAGACCGCTCCGACCCCCGTCTTCGACTACTTCAGCCAGGTCGACCTGCCCACCCCGACGCTCTCCGACGACGAGGTGCAGCGTCTGTTCGCCGACACGTTCGGCGTCGAGATCGACGTGCAGGCGCTCGGCAGCCAGCAGGACCAGAACTTCCGCGTCTTCGCCCGGGGATCCACCGAACCCCTCGGAGTGCTCAAGCTCAGCAACCCGGTCTTCAGCGAGGCCGAGATCGAGATGCAGGATGCCGCGGCGGCTCTCGTCGCCGAGCGGAGCCCCCACGTGCGCATCCCGCGCATCGTCGAGGGGCCGCGCGGCGCGATGTCGACGTGGTGGGAGTCGAGCCAGGGCCGCATCCACGCGCGCGTGATCGAGAACATCGCCGGCCGCACGCTCATGGGCTCGGGCTACCTCTCCCCCGCCGTCGTTGAGGGGATGGGCGCCCTGTCGGGGGCGGTGAGCCTGTCGCTCGCCGACTTCACCCACCCCGCGAGCGGCCGGGTGCTGCAATGGGACCTCCGCCACGCCGGGCGCGTCATCGACACCCTGCTCCCCCTCGAACCGGATGCCGAGGTGCGAGACGTCGTGCAGCGCGCCGCCGACGCCGCCCGCGCGGCCCTCGCCCCCGTGCAGGACGCGCTGCCCGTGCAGGCTGGACACTTCGACGTCACCGACGACAACGTGCTGCGCTCCCCCGGCGAGACGGTGCCCGATGCGGTCATCGACTTCGGCGATGTGTGCGCGTCGTGGCGCGTGGGCGAGATCGCCGTGACCGTGTCGTCGGTGCTGCACCACGACGGCGCGACCCCCGAGAGCGCCTTCCCCGCCATCGCTGCGTTCGACCGCCTCCGCGACCTGAGCGACAACGAGCTCACGGCGCTCTGGCCGCTCGTCATCCTCCGCGGCGCGGTGCTCGTGCTCAGCGGACGCGCGCAGGTGCGCCTCGACGACGAGAACGAATACGCTACCGTCGCGCTCGACCGCGAATTCCGGATCCTGGCGCAAGCGGCATCCGTTCCGATCCCCGTGATCACCGCCGCGACCCGGGCGGCGCTCGGTCGTTCTCGCGCCGAAGAGCCCGCGTGGACCGGCACCCCAGTGCTGTCGCTCGGCCGCCACGTCGAGCTCGACGCCTCGACGGAGTCACCGCTGAACGACGCGGGCGCCTGGCTCGACGCCGCCACCCTCGACGAGGCGGCCCTCGCCGCCCTCGACGCGGGCGCCGACGTCGTGACCGTACCCGCGTGGCGCGCGCGCCTGACCGGAACGACGGACCCGCTTCCCTCGACGCCCGAGACCGTGCCGACCGACGTGCTGGTGTGGCTCGCCCGACCGGCCACCCTCGATCGGAGCGAACGCGACGAGCACGGGTCGCAGATCGTGACGACGGATGCCGGGACCCTGGCGATCGGCGGAGTGCCCGCCGACGCGGCATCCGGAACCCTTCCGGCGCGCACCCGTCTGTCGATGCGCCGCTCGCTCGACGGACTCGTCCCGCCGTCGCGGACCACCCGAGCCCTCGCCGACGCCTGGCGGGAGGTCGCCGGCGATCCCGGCGCCGCTCTCGGCCTGCCCTCCCCCACGACCGAGACCGACGACGTGCTCGAGCGTCGCCACGAGGTGCTCGCCGAGGTGCAGGAGCACTACTACGCGACCCCTCCCCGCATCGAGCGCGGGTGGCGCGAACACCTGATCGACGTGAACGGCCGGGTCTACCTCGACATGGTCAACAACGTCGCCTCGGTCGGCCACGCGCACCCCCGAGTGGTCGAGGCCGGCTCCCGCCAGATGCACCTGCTGAACACGAACTCGCGCTTCCACTACCGCGCGATCGCCGACTTCGCCGACCGGATCGCGGCGACGCTCCCCGACGGCTTCGACACCGTGTTCTTCGTCAACTCCGGCTCCGAGGCCACCGACCTCGCGATCCGCCTCGCGATGGCGGCGACCGGTCGCCCCGACATCGTCGCGATGCGCGAGGCGTACCACGGGTGGACCTACGCGAGCGATGCCGTCTCCACCTCGATCGCCGACAACCCCTTCGCCCTCGAGACGCGTCCCGACTGGGTGCACACCGTCGACGCGGCGAACTCCTATCGGGGGAAGCACCGGGGGGCGGATGCCGGGAAGTACGCGCCCGAAGCCGTCGCGGTCATCGACGAGCTCGCGGCATCCGGTCGCCCTCCGGCGGGGATGATCGCCGAGACGTACTTCGGCAACGCGGGCGGGGTCGCTCTGCCCGACGGCTATCTGACCGAGGTGTACGCCGCGATCCGCCGCCACGGCGGGCTCGCGATCGCCGACGAGGTGCAGGTCGGCTACGGCCGCCTCGGCGAGTGGTTCTGGGGCTTCCAGCAGCAGGAAGCCGTGCCCGACATCGTCGCGGTGGCGAAGTCCATCGGCGGCGGTCACCCGCTCGGCGCGGTGATCACGCGGCGCGAGATCGCCGACCGTTACCGCACGCAGGGGTACTTCTTCTCCTCCACCGGCGGGTCGCCCGTGTCGTCGGCGATCGGCATGGCCGTGCTCGACGTGATCGAACAGGAGGGCTTGCAAGAGAACGCGCGGGTCGTCGGCGGCCACCTCAAGCGGCGTCTCGAAGAGCTCGGCGAGAAGCACGACCTCATCGGCATCGTGCACGGCTCGGGGCTGTACCTCGGGGTGGAGTTCGTCCGCGACCGCGAGACCCTCGAACCGGCGACCGCCGAGACCGCGGCGATCTGCGACCGCCTGCTCGAGCTCGGTGTGATCATGCAGCCCACCGGCGATTTCCAGAACGTCCTCAAGATCAAACCGCCCCTGGTGGTCACGCGGGCCTCGGTCGACGTCTTCGTCGACGCGCTCGACCGCGTCCTCACCACCGGCTACTGACCCGACCGACCCGAGAAGGAGCACGCCATGTGGCGCATGCCCGCTGAATCCGCCCCGCACGAGCGCACGTGGATGGCGTTCCCACGCGAGGGCATCACCCTCGGCGAGGGCGCGGAGTTCCGCGAACAGGGCTACCAGGCCTGGACCGACGTCGCGCACGCCGTGCGGGAGTTCGAGCCGGTCACGATGGTCGTCGACCCGACCGAGATGACCCGCGCTCGCCGCATGCTCTCTTCCGAGATCGAGATCGTCGAGGCCCCTCTCGACGAGTTCTGGATGCGCGACATGGGCCCCACCTTCGTCGTCGACCCCGACCGCCCGGGCATCCTCGGTGCGGTCGACTGGATCTTCAACGGCTGGGGCGCCCCCGACTGGGCCGAGTGGCAGAAGTCGGCGGGGATCGCCCGCATCGTCGCCGAACACCTGGGCGCCGAGCGCATCGACTCGCTGCTCGTCGCCGAGGGCGGCGGTCTGCACGTCGACGGCACCGGCACGGTGCTGCTCACCGAGACCGTGCAGCTCGACCCCCGCCGCAACCCCTTCGCCGACCGCGCCCGCGTCGAGGCCGAAATGGCCCGCACGATCGGAGCGACGGATGCCATCTGGCTCTCCCGCGGCCTGACCCGCGACTACGACGACCTCGGTACCAACGGGCACGTCGACATCGTGGCCACGTTCGCCTCGCCCGAGCACGTCCTCATCCACGAGCAGACGGATGCCACCCACCCCGACTTCGAGGTGTCACGTCTGGTGCGTCGCGAGCTCTCGGACGCGTTCGCAGCCCGCGGCCGCGAGGTGCGCATCACCGGCATCCCCGCCCCGACAGCGCTGCGCGACGACGAGGGCTGGCTCGACTGGAGCTACATCAACCACCTCGTCACCAACGACGGTGTCGTGCTGTGCGGCTTCGGCGAGGAGATCGCCGACGCGCGCGCTCGAGAGGTCGTGGCCGATGCCTACCCGGGTCGCCGGGTGGTCACGGTCGACTCGCGCCCGATCTTCGACCGCGGCGGCGGCATCCACTGCATCACGCAGCAGCAGCCCGCCCTCGGCTGAGCCGGGGCGCCTTCGTCGTTCAGACGGCGGCCGCGACCGTGGCCAGGGCGTTGAGGTACATCTCGAGCTGCTTCGCGAACACCTCGCGGTAGTTCACCAGTGCCAGCTCGGCTTTCGCCGCCTCGGCGTGCGGATACTGCGAGGGGTCGGTGGGGGCGTAGACCTGGATCCACCCGTCCGCCACCTCCCGAGTGGCGCCGGCGGCCAGGCGCGCGCCGTACGCCGAGGCGGCGCCGAGCACGGTCTGCGCGTACACCTGGTATTGCACGACCGCCTCGCGTCCGTGCAGACCCGCAACCGCCATCGCGCGCAGGATCCATTCGACGGCCCGCAGTTCGTTGATGCTGTTGGCCACCGTCAACAGGGTGAGGGCGGCGGCCGCGGGGTGCGCCTCGGCGGTGCGCCAGGCGCGCCACGCGAGATCCTCGAGGTCGGCGCGCCATTCGTCGGTGGGTTCGTAGCCCTCGAGCGAGATGCCGTCGAGATGGTCGGCCAGGGCTTCGAGCAGTTCGTCGCGGCTGGCGAAGTGCCGATAGACCGCCGTCGGGGACGACTTGAGCTCAGCCCCCAGCCGCGAGAACGTGAGCGCCGACTCGCCCTCGCCGTCCATCAGTCGAAGGGCCGCCTCGACGATCTCCACGCGACTGAGCGATCCGCGCTTGCGCCGGGTCCTCGCCTCTTCGGTCATGACGCCCCCGATCTCACCCCGGCGAGCGTCGATCGGCCCGACCGGGGTTAGTGAATGGTCATGATCATCTCATTCACTATGGAGTCAAGCAAGCGACGCCACGGGGACGAGCCTACCGATCGACGCCGACCGCCGGCGACGTTCGAGGAGCGGCGGGCGGCGCCGGCGAGCCCGGTGTTACCGCCGTCGTCGGCGGATGTTACGAGTTAGTGAATGCTGTTGACTAAAGCATCCACTATGAGGATACTCAGGACACGCGCAACGAAGCGCCGCCCACCCGCCTCGGAGGCCCTGATGAATCCCGCTCCATCGCTCCGCCCCTGCTTCACCGTCGTCGCCCGCGTCGACCCCGCCATCCCCCTCGAGAAGAGAGGCGACGACACGCTCACCTTCATCCCGATCACGGGAGGTCCGGTCTCCGGCGACATCGAGGGCGAGATCGTGCCCGGCGGCGGCGATTGGTGCCTCGAGCGCGCCGACGGGAGCTACGACGTCGAAGCGCGGTACCTCATCCGCACCACCTCCGGCGACGTCATCGACGTGGTCAACGTCGGCGTCGTCCGCCCCTCCGAGGCCGACGAGGAGGAGTACTTCCTGACCACGCCGCGCTTTCGCACGGTGGCCCCGAGCCTGCACTGGCTCACCCGCTCGATGTTCGTCGGCAAGGCCTACGCCCACGCCGGCGACACGACCATCGACATCTTCGAAGTCCTGAGCTGAACCCGACCCGCGCATCATCCGAGAGGCAGACCATGAGAAAGCGACACGGCGTCATCGCCGCATCCCTCGCCCTGACCGTCGCGATCGCGACGGCCGGTTGCACGACCACCGGCGACACCGGTGCCTCGGCGACGACCGACACCATCCGCACGACGATCGACATCCCCGCCACGTTCGACCCGACCCTCAGCACGTCGCTGCCCGACTTCCTGCTCGCGCGCAGCTCGTACGACACGCTGACCCGTCGCGACGCCGGGGGGCTCGTCCCGGGCCTGGCCACCTCGTGGACCTCGACGCCCACCGAGGCCACCTTCACGCTGCGTACCGACGCGACCTGCTCCGACGGCACGAAGATCACGCCCACCGTCGTGAAGAACTCCCTCGACTACTTCGCGCGTCCCGGCAGCGGGTCCACGCAGGTCGTCTACACCTTCGGCCCCGGCAACACCCCGACCATCACCGCAGACGACGCCGCGAACACGGTCACCGTCAGCCTCACCACCCCCTGGCCCTACCTCGTCGACGCCACCTCGGTCGCCAGCACCGGAATCATCTGCCCGGCGGGTCTCGCCGATCCCGCCGGTCTCGCCGCGGGCACCGTGAAGGGCAGCGAGTCGGGGCCGTACGCCCTGACGTCCTTCGAGCCCGGGGTGAAGTACCACTACACGCTGCGCGCCGACTACCGCTCGTGGCCCCAGTGGTCGACAGCGATCTCCGGCACGCCCGCGAAGACCCTCGAGTACACGGTGTCGCCCGACTCCACCGCGACGGCGAACCTGATCCTCGGCGGCCAGCTCGACATCGGCAAGATCCAGGCCACCACCCGCGATCGCTTCCAGGGCCAGACGGGTTACGCCGTCACCGTCAACCACTTCTCCGACAGCTACCTGATCTTCAACGAACGAGAGGGCAGCCCCTTCACCGACGAGGCTCTTCGCACGGGCGTCATCCAGGCAATCGACCGCTCGATGTTCGGCAACGTGACCTCGCAGGACACCGGCGAAGTACTCACCTCGCTCGGCGCCCCCGACGTGGGCTGCGTCTCCGACTCGTCCATCGGCATCCCGTCGCAGGACGTCGCGGCGGCCACCACGGCGCTGTCGGGCAAGACGATCCGCCTGGTCGCTCCGACGATCGTCGGCCCCGCGGGTGCGGGCAACGAATACATCGCCGAGGCGCTGCGCGCGGCGGGAGCGACGGTCGAGTTGACCAACACCGACGTCGGCAGCTGGATCACCACCGTCGTCGCCAAGCCCGGCGACTGGGACCTGACGGTCTTCGCCGACCTGAACTTCCTGGGTTCGCTCGCCAGCCCTCTGCTGAACCTCACGGGACCCACCATCGACCAGGGCGGCACCAACTACGGCGCCGTGTCCAACACCGCTGCCGACGCGTCGTTCGCGACCGCCAACTCCGCGTCCGACGCGACCGCGCGCTGCGCCGCGCTCGACAAGACCGTGCAGTCTCTGGTCGACCGATCCGACACCCTTCCGCTGCTCAACGACGCGTTCATCTACGCCTCGCGTCCCGGCTTCACCGTGCAGATGCTCGGCGGGGCCCTCGACGACCCGATCTTCCGCATCGCCAACTGACACGCCACAAGGGATGCCGGGCGTCGATGCCCGGCATCCCGAAAGGACCCCTCATGATCTCCTCCTCGATCTCCGCCACCGAGCTCGCCCGACAGATCCGCGCCGGGGAGATCTCGGCCGTCGAGACCGCCCAGCACTACCTCGACCGCCTCGACGCGGTGAACCCCGGGGTCAACGCCATCGTCTGGATCGACCGCGACGACGTGCTCCGCCGGGCCCGCGCGTCCGACGAGCGCATTCGCCGCGGCGACGACTCCCGCCCCTTCGAGGGCGTGCCGATGCCCATCAAGGATCTCGTCGCCGTGCGCGATCAGCCCTTGACCTACTCGTCCATGGCCGTCGAAGAACGACCGGCGGATGCCAACGAGATCACCGTCGACCTGATCGAAGACGCCGGCTTCGTGCTGTTCGGGCGCTCGAACAGCCCCGAGTTCGGCGCCTTGACCGCGACCGAGAACACCCGCCACGGCAAGACGCGCAACCCGTGGAACCTCGACTACACCTCGGGCGGGTCGTCAGGCGGGGCGTCGGCGGCGGTCGCGGCCGACATCGTGCCCATCGCCAACGCCTCCGACGGCGGCGGCTCGATCCGCGTCCCCTCGGCCGCGACCGGCCTCATCGGCCTCAAGCCCAGTCGCGGACGCATCCCCAACGACGTGCGCGCGTGGGAGCACTCCACGACCGAGGGGGCGATCACCCGCACGATCGAAGACGCCGCGGGCGTGCTCGACGCCCTCGGCCGACTCGACCCGCTCGGGTGGTACTCGGCCCCGGCTCCCGCGCGCCCGTACCTCGACGAGATCCGCGCGGCGGGTCCCCGCCTGCGCGTCGGCCTGCTGCTCGAGGCCCCGACGGGCGTCGACGTGCACCCCGAGAATTGCGAGGCCGCGCTCGTGACCGCGCGTGCCCTTGAGGCGCTCGGACACCACGTCACGCCGGTCTCTCCGTTCCTGTTCTCGGAGCGCGCCACCCGCGGCTTCGCCGACCTGATCATCAGCGCGTCCACGTGGGCGTCTCCGATCGAGGATGCCGACAAGCTCGAGACCTACATCCGGTACCGCTACGACCGGGCGGCGTCGTTCCACGCCGGCGAGTACGCCGAAATCGCCGCCCTCCTCCAGTGGGAGACGCGTCAGGTCAACGCGCAGTGGGGGCGCGACTTCGACGTCCTGCTGACCCCGACCACCGCGGTGCCCACCCCGCTGGTGGGGTCGGTGTACGACGAGGCCAACAACGATCCCGCGGGCGAGAGGTTGACGGAGTTCTCGACGATCTCGTTCACCGCGTTCTGCAACATCGCGGGCCTGCCCGCGATCTCGCTCCCCGTGCACACGGGCGCGAACGGCATGCCCCTCGGCGCGCAGCTGGTGGGCGCTCCGTACGACGAGGCGACCCTGCTGCGCGTCGGCGCCGAGCTCGAGCCGGTCTTCGACTGGCAGCACCGCCAGGCGCCCCTCGCCCGCGGCGCCGCGCTCGCGGGCAACGCGACCCGGGTCACCGGCGACTGATGTCCGGCGTCGATCTCTCGGTGATCGCCGAAGCCCCTGCTCCGCCGGTCCGCCGGCGGGGCGGGGGCAGCGGTTGGGGCTCGTTCGCGCTGCGGCGTCTCGGCGGCCTCGCCCTCTCGCTCGGGCTCCTCGTGGTGCTGACGTTCCTCATCGTGCCGCTCATCCCCGGCGATCCCGCCGTGGCCATCCTGGGTGCCAACGCCTCCCCCGATGCGGTCGCAGCCCTGCGGGAACGCCTGCATCTCGACCAGCCCCTGCCCCTGCAGTTCCTGGACTACCTGCGGGGCCTCGCCACCTTCGACCTCGGTCAGAGCTTCCGCTACAACACGCCCGTGACGACCACGATCGCCACCAAGCTGCCGTACACCGCGACCACCGCGCTCGGAGCGATCCTCCTCGTCATCGTCATCGCCATCCCCGTGGGGATGACCATCGGCGTGCTGACGCGCAGCGGCCGTCGCCCCTGGCTCGCGGTCGGCTTCGGCACGGTGGCCGGCTTCTTCGCCTCGGTTCCGGCGTACGTCGCCGGGACGCTGCTCGTGGTGGTCTTCGCGATCTGGTTGAAGGTGCTCCCCGCCGGGGGCGCCGCGACCCAATCCGCGTACGTCCTGCCCATCGTCGCGCTCGCGCTCGGTCCGACCTTCGCCGTGGCCCGCGTGGTGGTGCAGGAGACCTACGCGGTGCTGCACCAGGACTACATGCGCACCGCGCGCGGGCGCCGTCTCGATGCCGCCCGGCTGTACATCCGCCACGCACTGCCGAACCTCATGGCCAGCACCCTCACGCTCACCGGCCTGATCCTCGCGAGCATGCTGGGCGGCGCCATCGTCATCGAGACGGTCTTCAGCCTCCCCGGCCTCGGCCTCGAGGTGGTCCAGGCGATCATCTTCCGCGATTTCCCGGTGATCCAGGGGATCGTGCTGACGGTCGGGGCGCTCGCCATCCTCATCAACCTGCTCATCGACGTGATCCTGGGCCTCATCGACCCGCGCACCCTCGGAGGCTCGACGCATGTCTGATCGACGCACCCGCCGCATCCCGGCATCCCTCATCGCGGGTCTGATCATGCTGGGCCTGCTCGTGGTCATCGCCGTGATCGCCCCGATCCTCTGGGGGACGGCCGCCACCGCTGTCACCCCCGATACCCGTTCGGCCTCTTCGGCGGCGCACTGGCTCGGCACCGACGACCTCGGTCGCGACGTGTTCGCCCGCACCCTCGTCGCGACGCGTCTGACCCTGATCATGGCCGCGGCCGCCACCGCCGGCTCGGTCGTCCTGGGCGTTCTGATCGGCGGACTCGTGTGGGTCGGACCGCGATGGGTGCGCGAGTGGGTACTGCGCGTCATCGACTCCACCGTCGCCTTCCCCTCTCTGATCCTCGCGCTCGTCATCGCCGCGATCCTGGGGGCCGGCACCGCCTCGGCCGTCGTGGCGATCGCGGTCGCGGGGGTCCCCAGCTTCGCCCGCATCACCTCGAACATGACCGGGGCCGTGGCGAACCGCGACTACGTCGGTACCGCCCGCCTGCTCGGCGTCCCCCGCTTCCGTCTGTTCAGCCGGCATCTGCTGCCCAACATCTCGGGCCCGCTGCTCGTGCTCATCGCGTCGAGCTTCGCCCTCACGCTCCTCGACATCTCGAGCCTCTCGTTCGTGGGGCTCGGGGTGCAGAGCCCCGAGTTCGACTGGGGGCGACTGCTCAATGAGGGGCTTCCGGCCGTGTACTCCCAACCACTTCAGGTGGTCGGGCCCTCGGTCATGCTCGTCTTCGCCGGCGTCGCCGCCATGCTCACGGGCGACGGCCTCGCGGTGTACCTCGACCCTTGGAGCTCCCGCGCGGCCCGGGCGACTCTCTCCCGTCGCGCCCCGCGCAGCCCCTCGACCCGCCCCGACGCCCTCGTCGAGGTCCGCGGACTCACCGTTCGCGCCCCCGGCGGCAAGACCCTCGTCGACGGCATCTCGTTCGAGATCGTGCCCGGTGAGATCCTCGGGCTGGTGGGCGAATCGGGCTCCGGCAAGTCGATGACCGCGATGTCACTCGCCCGCCTGCAGGCGGATGAAGTGGCGGTGGATGCCGAGGTCCTCCGCCTCGACGACCTCGATCTCCTCGCCGGGGGCCACCGTTCCCGCCTCGCGAAGGAGATCGGGCTGGTCTACCAAGACCCGGGGTCGACCTTCAACCCGGCGCTGCGGATGGGCGCCCAGCTGACCGAGGTCGCCCGCGTCCACCTGGGGCTCTCTCGCCGCGCCGCGCAGGATACCCTCCGCGACGGCCTCGGCGAGATGCGCATCCGCGAGCCCGAGAAGGTCATGGGCCAGCACCCGTTCCAGCTCTCGGGCGGCATGCTGCAGCGCGCCGGCATCGCCAGCTCGCTCGTCACCGACCCGAAGCTGCTCATCGCCGACGAACCGACGACGGCCCTCGACGTCACGGTGCAGGCCGACGTGCTGCGACAGCTACGTCGATTGAACCGCAACCACGGCACCGCGGTGCTGTTGATCTCGCACGACATCGGCGTGGTCGAGGCCCTGTGCGACCGCGTCCTCGTGATGCGCACCGGCGAGATCGTCGAGCGGCTCACGTCCGACCAGCTCCGCCGCCGCGAGGTCGAGCACCCATACACGCGTGCTCTGTTGGCGGCCACTCCCACCCTGAAGACGACACCCCGCCCGATCGAGGAGCACGACCGTGTCTGACACCCCTCTTCTGCGCATCAGCGACCTCTCGGTCGACCTGGGTCATGGCATCCGGAGCACTCGTGTTCTGCACGGCGTGAGCCTCGAGGCCGAGCGCGGGCGCACGATCGGGATCGTCGGCGAGTCGGGCTCGGGCAAGTCGACGCTCGCCAAGACCATCGTGGGGCTTCACCGCATCGCGACGGGCTCCGTCGTCTTCGACGGCGTCGAACTCGCCTCGGCCCCGCGCGCGAGCGTCGCGGCGGTGAGGCGTCGCGTGCAGTACATCCCGCAGGACCCGTTCTCGTCCCTCGACCCGCGACGCACGATCGGGCAGACCCTCGCCGAGGCGATCGATCCCGTCGGCGCACGCCAGCGGCGCCACCATGCGCGGATCGTCGAAGCCCTGGCATCCGTCGCTCTGGGAGAGGATGCCGTCGACCGCTACCCGCACGAGTTCTCGGGTGGTCAGCGCCAGCGCATCGCGATCGCGCGGGCTCTGGTCGTGGACCCCGACGTCATCGTCGCCGACGAGATCACCTCGGCCCTCGACGTGTCGACGCAGGCCGAGATCCTGCAGCTGCTCGAGAGACTGCAGCGCGAGCGGAACCTGACGATGCTCTTCATCTCGCACAACCTCGCCGTGGTGGAGGAGCTGTGCGACGAGGTGGTCGTGCTGTTGCACGGGCGCATCGTCGAGCAGGGGGCGATCGCCGAGGTGTTCGCCGATCCGCGCGAGGCGTACACGCGGCGGCTGCTCGAGTCGGTGCCCGGCGGAGCGGCGTTCGATGTCACCGCCCCGGTCGTCACCGCGGCGGTGCGGACGGTGCCGGTCCGGGGACGCCGGCGATTGTTCGGGTGAGGCTCGGGGCCCTCAGTTCTTCGTCGTGCCTCCGTGCCGCGCACTCCGCAACGGCGAGAAGGCGATGACGAGGGATGCGAGGACGAAGAACCCGGCGCCCGCGCCGAGCGTCGCGGGCAGACCGATCACGGTCATCAACAGCCCCGCCAGGAGCGCTCCGACGAAGAACACCGTGCGGTTCACGGTGCGGATGGTGGAGTTCATCCGCCCCTGGATGCCATCGGGTGCGACGGACTGACGGTAGGAGATGTCGTTGGGGTCCTCGATCCCCATCGCCAGTCCGTAGACGAACTGGGCGGCGGCGACGACGCCGAGGGTCACCCCCATGCCACCGTCGGGGCCGAGCGGGACGAGCGCGAGAGCCGCCCAGGGCAGCACGACCAGAACACGGCCCAGCAGGATCGCGCGTCCCGCCCCGAGGCGGGCGCCGAGGCGCGGGGCGATGACCGCTCCCACGAAACCGCCCACTCCCCCGAGCGCGAGGGCCACCCCGTAGGCCCAGGGCGGCAGGGCGAGTTCTCGCAGCGCGAAGACGACGAATGCCGTCACCACGATGCTGTTGCCGAGGAACCACACGTGGATCGACAGGGCGAGGGGCCGGAGCGTCGGATGCCGATAGGTGTAGCGCATGCCCTGGGCGATCTCGTGCCCGACGTGTCGACCGGCGGCTCGCGGCGCGGCCCTCTTCTCGGACACGACGATGCGCGACTGCAGAAAAGCGGCGACGGCCGCAATGACGGCGTCGATCACGAAGAGGATCGGCGCACCCACGATCGCGAGCAGCGCACCGCCGATCGCGGGCCCCGCCGTCTGGGCGACGGTCTGACTCTGGCCGAGTCGGGCGTTGGCCGCGCGAAGCGACGCCCGCGGCACGAGTCGCGGCAGGAGCGGTTGCGCCGCGGAGTCCCCGAACAGGGTGAGAACCCCGAGCGCCAGGGTGACCGCCGCGAGCGACCAGAAATCGAGCGCCCCCGTCACCACAAGGACGGGGACGATCGCGAGCACCACCGCCCGGCCGATCGTGGTCACCACCAGAGCCCGTTGTCGTCGCCAGCGATCCATCCACGCGCCGACGATCAGACCGAGGAACAGGTACGGAACGACGCTGAGGGCATTCAGGATGCCGACCTGCCCGGGCGTCGCGCCGATCACCGTCACGATCAGAACCTGGAAGGCGACCCCGGCGATCGTAGAACCGAAGGCACGCAGCGTCGTCGCGGTCCAGAAGAAGGCGAATGCCGGGTGACGGAGGATCTCGCGCGGGGGCGCCGCCGACGGTGAGTCCTCGTCCATGCGTCGAGCGTATCCAGGCCGGTGGCGCGACCGCCCGGCGGCAGGGTCACCCCGCGGCGTCAGTGCCCGTGTGGATGCGGAACTCGTCGACCGTCCCGCGGTGGCCGCAGCCGCCTCGACCTTCGTGGCACTGGATGGGGTCGCCGTTCGAGAATCCGCTCCGCGGGTCGATGACGCGCGCGGGGAAGTGCTCCGCCGACGGCTGCCCCGCCGCGGTCGGATCCACGCCGTCGTCGAGCATGACGACGTTCAAGGTGACTTGAATGACGAACGCACGCTCGTGCGCACACCGGGGGCAGCGGATCCCGGCGAGACGCCCAGTGTTGGAGCCTGCCTCCGCCGCCGCCGCGGGAACGACAGGAACGGGTGCGGGTCGGCGATGGACCGCGAGCTCGTCCGCGCAGTCGTACGTGAAGTGGGTGATCTGCCCGTCCGGATGCCGCTCAGTGAGACGACGGGTCCACGGGTTCTCCGCCTCGATCCCGATGATCTCGGAGTCGGTGCCGACCACGACATCCCCCGTCCGCAGATCGAACACGGGAAGGGTCAGCACCGGGTACGTCCGGTGCTCACGGGTGGTGGGGGCGGTCATGCGGCGGCTCCGATCGGAACGAGGGCGTGGACGTCGCGGGTCAGCGTCTTCACGCGCGCACCTCGTGCAAGCCCGGAAGAGTCCAGCCCTACTATCGGGTCACTGACGCGGCTCCGTAACGAGCTGACGCGCCCGTTCCGAGGTGGGGTCCTCGGTGTGGCAGGGCGGGCGCCTTCGCGCCAGTATCGACGCGGCGACCGGGCCCCGTGTCCCAGCCGGCCAGCAGCCCCGCTCAGCGCACGGCGGCGAGCACAGTCGGGTCGGAGCATCCTTTCGCGAAACCGCGAATGCGCCGATCCATGTCGTACTGCAGGACGACGGCGCCGATCCGTTCAGCGAGCGGTGCCAGCCACCGGGGGCGGCAGGCGAAGTTGTACCGCCAGACGGCGAGGGTGCTGCCGGGGTCGTCGGCGACGGGGGTGAACTTCCACCCGCCGGCGAGACGCTCGAAGAACCAGGACCCCTTCGTCATCTTCATGCCGACGTTCGACGGCGGGTTGTAGGAGACGTACTCGCTCTCCATTCGGAAGCCGAAACGCTGCACGGTGTACGTCCGAACGCCCTTCGCCGGAGCGGTCGCACCATCGACGAAGTATTGGCGCCGGATGAACGGATCCCATCGCTGGCGGGTCTCGCCGGTGGTCTGCGACACGGCGAACGCGACGCTCACGTCGACCGGGACGACGCAGCGGGACTCGATGACGGGCATGAAGTCATCGTGTCAGGGCGACGCGCTCGACGCATCGCGAGGAGACAAGACGAAGGCCCCGAATCCGTGAGGATTCGGGGCCTTCGTGGTGGCGGTGACGGTGGGATTTGAACCCACGGTAGGGGTGAACCTACACAACATTTCGAGTGTTGCACCTTCGGCCGCTCGGACACGTCACCGCCGAATAGCTTACGACAGACTTGCGGATGCCGCGAATCGGCGCCTCGCGCCGGGCCCCGGCATCCGTTCATCCACCGTCGAACGACCCCACTGGTTGCCGCCCTCGCCCACTGCCAGGATCGAGCCATGAGCGTGATCGAGAACTCGAAACTGACGGTCGTGGGAGCAGGCAGCGTGGGCGCGAGTGTCGCGTACGCCGCTCTCATCCGCGGGTCCGCGCGACACGTCGCGCTCTACGACATCGCCGCCGAGAAGGTCGAGGCCGAGGTGCTCGACCTCGCGCACGGGACCCAGTTCACCGGGTCGAGCGACATCACCGGCGGCAGCGACGTCGCGGTCGCCGAGGGCTCGCACGTGGTCGTGATCACCGCGGGCGCAAAGCAGAATCCCGGCCAGACGCGCACCGAGCTGGCCGCCACCAACGCCGCGATCATCCGCGACATGATGCCGAAGCTCCTCGAGGTCGCCCCGAACGCGATCTACGTGATCGTCACGAATCCCTGCGACGTTCTCACGGTCCTCGCGCAAGAGGCGACGGGGCTGCCCAGCCGCCGCATCTTCGCCTCCGGCACGGTCCTCGACACCTCGCGTCTGCGCTGGAAGCTCGCCCAGCGCGCGGGGGTCGCCACCTCGAGCGTGCACGCGTGGATCGTCGGCGAGCACGGCGACACGGAGTTCCCACTGTGGTCGACCGCGACGATCGGCTCCGTGCCGATCACCGAGTTCGAGCTCCCCGGCGGCACGCGCTTCGACCGCGAACAGCTCGATGCCATCGCCGTCGACGTCCGCGACGCCGCGTACAAGGTCATCAAGGGCAAGGGCGCGACCAATTACGCGATCGGCCTGTCGAGTGCCCGCATCGTCGAGGCGATCCTGCGCGACGAGCACGCGATCCTCCCGGTCAGCACGGTGCTCGACGACTTCCACGGCATCAGCGGAATGGCGCTGTCGGTCCCCTCGATCGTCAGCGCGAAGGGCGCCGTCCCCCTGACGGGCACCCCGTTCTCCGACCCGGAGCTGGCGCTTCTGCGCCGCTCCGCCGACGCGCTGACGACCGTCGCCGACTCGCTGCGCGGCTGATCCGCGTCGGTAGCATCGGCGTATGAGCGACATCGAGGATCGTTTCGCCGAAGCCGTCGCCGCGATCGGCGGGGTGCTCAAGCGACACGGGTTCCGCAAGAAGAGATACGTCTGGACGCGCGTCGGCGACGGTGTCGCACACACGGTCGACGTGCAGCGCAGCCACGGCAACACCGCCACCGGCGTGCGGTTCTACGTCAACGCGTCGGCATACGTGGCGGAGCTCGACCGCGCGATCGGACGCTCCGTCCCCGACGATCTCACCCGCGCGACAGCGCAGTACTCGACACGGTTCGAGGCCATCAGCGACTGGCCGAGCGATCGTGTCGACGTGGAGCGGGATGCCGATGCCCTCGGCACCGCGCTCCCGGCGGCGATCGAGCAGGTGGTGGCGCACCTCGACGCGATCACCGACGCGCCATCTCTCGCGCGCACTCTTCTCGACAACGGGTACGTCCTCGATGACGACCTCTTCGCCTGGTTCTGTGCGACCGGTCGCACCGACGACGCCCGCGCACAGTTCGTGGCGGCCCGCGACCGCTTCGGCGCCGAGGACCGGTGGCCCCGCCTCGCCGCACGGTTCGAAGAGGCAGCCCTGAAGTTCGGCACCCCTCTCCCCTGATCCCGGATGCCGTGCCCCGACGGATCGATGTCGGAGGCCCCGCGTAGCCTGGGCACATGGCATCCCGACGTCCCGCTACCGCCCCTGCTCCGTACCGGTGCACCGAGTGCGGATGGACGACGCTGAAGTGGGTCGGCCGCTGCGGCGAGTGCCAGTCCTGGGGCACGGTCGTGGAGGCCGCCGAGCAGACGGGGATCGTGCGCTCGATCGTCCCGGTGGCGCCGGGTGCCGCGCGAGCGGCGCGCCGCATCACCGAGATCGATACGCAAGACGCTCCCCGCCGCACGAGCGGGGTCGGTGAGTTCGACCGCGTACTGGGCGGCGGCATCGTGCCCGGGGCCGCCATCCTGCTCAGCGGCGAGCCGGGCGTGGGCAAGTCAACGCTGCTGCTCGAGGTCGCCGCGCAGAGCGCCCGCGCCGGCCGACGCGTGCTCTACGCCAGCGGTGAAGAATCAGCGGCACAGGTGCGGTTGCGCGCCGAGCGTACCGGCGCCCTGCACGACGAGCTCTTCCTCGCGGCCGAGACCGATCTCGCCACGATCCTCGGGCACATCGATCAGGTCGAGCCGGGCCTGCTCATCGTCGACTCGGTGCAGACGGTGTCGTCGGCGCACAGCGACGGCGCAGCCGGTCAGCCCGCGCAGGTGCGAGAAGTGGCATCCGCCCTCATCCGCGTCGCGAAAGAGCGGGGCCTGCCGATCATCATCGTCGGCCACGTCACGAAAGACGGCTCGATCGCGGGCCCGCGCATCCTCGAACACCTCGTCGACGTCGTCTGCCACTTCGAGGGCGACCGCCAGACCTCGTTGCGCTTCGTCCGCGCGCTCAAGAACCGCTTCGGGCCGACCGACGAGGTCGGCTGCTTCGACATGACCGGCACGGGCATCGCCGAGGTCGCCGACCCGAGCGCGCTGTTCCTCGGTCACGGCGAACCCGAACCCGGCACGTGCGTCACCATCGCGATGGAGGGCCGGCGCGCTCTGCCCGTGGAAATTCAAGCCCTGGCCGTGCGCCAGACGGCTCCTAACCCGCGGCGCATCGTCAACGGCGTCGATTCCTCGCGCGTCGCGATGGTGCTCGCGGTGCTCGAGAGCCGCATGGGGCTCACGCTCTCCGACCGCGACGTCTACGTCTCCACCGTCGGCGGGGTGCGGTTGGTCGAACCCGCCGCCGACTTGGCGATCGCGATCGCCGTCGCCAACGCGGTGAAGAACCGCAAGGTCTCGAAGCGTCTCGCCGCCATCGGCGAACTCACCCTCACGGGCGAGATCCGTAACGTCACGCAGGCCGCCCAGCGCGCGTCCGAGGCCAAGCGCCTCGGGTACCACACGGTGCTCGACTCCTCGTCGCGCAAACTCGCGCAGGCGCTCAACGAGCTGCAGGTGCGCGGCATGCCGCGCGACGACAGCGAACCGGGGTTCTGACCCGGGGCTCGGGCATCGAGGGCTCAACGGGCGCCGCGCTCGACGGGAGCCGGGCTCACGAGTCGCGCTCAACGGGCGCCGCGCTCGACGGGAGCCGGGCTCACGAGTCGCGCTCAACGGGCGCCGCGATCACCGGGCGCCGCGCTCAACGGGCGCCGCGATCACCGGGCGCCGCGATCAATGGGAGCCGCGCTCGACGGACCCTGCGCTCACCGGCGTCCGGCGGCGGGAGCCATCGAGGACCCGTCGACCGAGGGCCGCGCCGATTCAGCGACCGGGAGGAGCCGACCGGCGACGACGGTGCGGGGAGGTCATTCCCAGCACGGCGGGGATGACAAGTCCGGCGGCGCACACGGCACCGGCGATCAGGTACTCCATGGCCCCGAGTCTTGCACGCGTGGCTCACCCGCGCGACTCGGGTTCTTCACCCGCGACGTATCAGAGCGCCGACGCTCCCCGCCGTCCACCCGAGCACAACGGCGGGGCAGACCCGACGACCCGCCGCCCGCACACCGCCGCAACGGCGTGCCGATCAAACCGCCCGCCGCTCTGTGTCCACCCGCGGGTACGGCCCACCGTCGACACGACGGTCCGACCCTCCCGCTTCAGGCGTCGAGGGCGGCGATCAGGTCGACGGGCGAAGCCTGGATCGGGTGCGGGCCCGCGATGTCGATGAACACCGTCGTGATGGCATCCTGATGCGTTCCGAGGAACGTGCGCAGCCACTGCGGTGACTGCAGGGCCACGTGCGGCGGCAGCGTCTCGGGCTTGTGCGCCGCGTCGCTGAAGAGCAGCAGCGCCAGCTGGCCGGTGTTCGGGTCGCGGTAGGTCCACACCTCGCCGACGCTGAGCGGGTTGTCGGCGTCGCCGGGGGTCATCAGCGGCACGACCGTCGGCCCGTGCCGCAGGGCGAAGGCGATCGCGGCCATGTCCTGCGTCTGCAGGGCGTCGACGAGCGCGGTGTTCTTGAAGTCCACGTCGAGCTTCTTCCCCTTGCGCTTCTTGCCTGCGGCCATCCTCCGAGCCTAATCGCGCGTGGCGCCGGGGCCGCATCGAGGGTTCGGGGCGGATCTTGTTGTTCGGGGCGGACAACTCTCGCCCCAGGGCACAGAACTCGCCCCAAACCGCACCTGACGGTCGCCCGCAGCCGCGGCCCCCGCGCCGCAGGACCCATGGTCGGCGCCGCGGCCACATCGCGGGTTCGGGGCGCATTCCGTCGTTCGGGGCGGATAATTCCCGCCCCGACGTGCAGAACCCGCCCCAAACGCAGCCCGCGCGGCCCACGAGCCACAGCTCCGCGCAATACCCGCCCCGAACCGCTCCTCGCGCAACGCCGCGACCCGCGCGCTACAAACCCCTACGCCAGGAACCCCCGCAGCAACGCCTCGGATCCGGCGAGGTGGTCGCGCATCGCCGCGTGGGCGGCATCCGGTCTTCCGGCGAGGATCGCCGACACGATCGCCGCGTGCTGCGAGGTCGAGTGTTCGATGTTGCGCGGGAGCAGCGGAAAGGTGTCCAGCCAGGCGTTCACCCGCGCGCGATTGTCGGCCACGAGCGGAACGAGCGACGGGATGCCGGCGAACTCCGCGATCGTGAGGTGCAGCAGGGTGTCGAGTCGGCGGTAGTCCTCCCCCTCGGCGAGCGCGGCCGCTTCGTGCCGCGCCCAGAGCACGTCGCGCTCCTCGGCCGACAGGGAGCGTCCCGCCGCAGCCCACGCCGCTCCGGGTTCGAGGACGCCGCGCAGGGCGATGACGTCCGACAGTTCGGCGGGTGAGACGACCGCCGGTTCCGACGGCCGCGGCACGGGGTCGACGACGAAGGTGCCGCCGTAGCGACCGCGCCGGGTCTCGAGCCATCCGGCATCCGACAGTTCCCGCAGAGCCTCGCGCACGGTGTCGCGGCTCACGCCGTACAGGGCGGCGAGTTCGCGTTCCGCGGGCAGCGACTCCCCCGGGGCGACGAGCCCGAGCCGGACGGTCTGCACGATGCGCGCGGTGGTGTCTTCGAGCGCGTTGCCGGTGCGCACGGGACGGTACACGGCCCGGCGCAGGTCGTCGAGCGGCGCGTCTGTCACCCTCTCAGCCTGTCACGTCACCGGTTCACAGGGGCGTGACGTACGCGTTGGTGATGCCCCCGTCGACCACGAAGGCCGTCGCGGTGATGAAGGACGCATCGTCGGATGCCAAGAAGGCCACGGCCGCGGCCATCTCTTCCGGCTCCGCGAACCGGCCCATCGGCACGTGCACGAGGCGGCGCTGCGCGCGCTCGGGGTCTTTCGCGAAGAGCTCCTGCAGGAGCGGGGTGTTGACGGGTCCGGGGCAGAGCGCGTTGACGCGGATGCCCTGTCGCGCGAACTGCACGCCGAGCTCGCGGGTCATCGCGAGCACGCCGCCCTTCGACGCAGTGTACGAGATCTGCGAGGTCGCCGAGCCGAGCAGCGCGACGAAGGATGCGGTGTTGATGATCGACCCGCGCCCGGCCGGCACCATGTGCCGCAGCGCCGCGCGCGAGCAGAGGTAGACGCTCTTCAGGTTGACGTCCTGCACCTTGTCCCACGCGGGGAGCTCGGTGGTCTCGATCGAGTCGTCATCGGCGGGCGAGATGCCGGCGTTGTTGAAGGCGATGTCGACACTGCCGAGGTCGGCGGCGACGCCGTCGAAGAGGGCGTTCACGGAGTCCTCGTCGGCGACGTTCACCTGACGGAAGACACCGCCCACCTCGGCGGCGGCCGACGTACCGGTGGTCTCGTCGAGGTCGGCGATCACGACGCGGGCGCCCTCGGCGGCGAAGCGGCGGGCGGTGGCGAGCCCGATGCCGCTGGCTCCTCCGGTGACGATGGCGACGCGGTCGCGCAGACGCTGGGTGAGGTCGATGGTCATGGTGCGGTGGTTCCTTTCGAGCCGAACCTCGTCCCACTTATGGCTGCTCCAGAGCCTCTCGGGGAGCCACAAGTGGGACAAGGACCGTCATAAGTGGGACGAGGGGGTAGGGCGGTGGGCAGTTGGGAGAGGCACGGTCACTCGGTGGCGTAGAAGACGTTCTTCGTCTCGGTGAAGTGCTCGGCGGCATCCGGTCCCAGTTCGCGGCCGAGACCCGAGGCCTTCATGCCGCCGAACGGGGTGGAGTACCGCACCGACGAGTGCGAGTTCACCGACAGCACCCCGCTGCGCACGCCGCGAGACACCCGGATGCCGCGACCCAGGTTCTCGGTCCAGATCGAGCCCGCGAGGCCGTACGCGGTGTCGTTCGCGAGGCGGATGGCATCCGCTTCATCGTCGAACGGCATGACCGCCAGGACGGGGCCGAACACCTCGTCGCGGGCGATCCGGTCGCCCGGCTGGGCGAGGACGACGGCGGGGGCGAACCAGAATCCGTCGCCCTCGGGAGCCGACCCGCGGAAGGCCACGTCGGCCCCGTCGAGGAATCCTTGGACGGTGGAGCGGTGGGATGCCGAGATCAGGGGCCCCATCTGGGTGTCCTCGTTCGTCGGGTCGCCAACCTTCCAGGCCGCGACCGCCGGTTCGAGCATCTCGAGGAAACGGTCGAAGACGCGACGCTCCACGAGGAGGCGGCTGCGCGCGCAGCAGTCCTGACCGGCGTTGTCGAACACCGAACCGGGGACGCCCGCGGCGGCCTTGTCGAGGTCGGCGTCGGCGAAGACGATGTTGGCGCTCTTGCCACCGAGCTCGAGGGTCACGGGTTTCAGCATGCGCGCGCACCCGGCGGCCACCTCGGTGCCCACCTCGGTCGACCCGGTGAAGACGACCTTGTGCACGTCGGGGTGCGAGACGAAGCGCTGACCCACGACCGATCCCGAGCCGACGACGACGGTGAACAGCCCCTCCGGGAGCCCCGCCTCGAGCGCGAGCTCGCCGAGGCGGATCGCCGTCAGCGGCGTCAGTTCTGCGGGTTTGAGCACCACGGCGTTGCCCGCGGCGAGCGCGGGGGCGAAGCCCCACGCGGCGATCGTCATGGGGAAGTTCCACGGCACGATGATCCCGACCACGCCGTAGGGCTCGTGGGAGGTCACATCGAGTCCGCCGGCCACCGGGATCTGCGACCCGATCAGACGCTCGGGCGCACCGGCGTAGTAGTTGAGCACCTGGGCGACGTGCTGGGCCTCCCACCGGGCAGAGCCGATGGGGTGCCCGGAGTTCTTCACCTCGAGCGCGGCGAGCTCGTCGACGTGCGCCTCGACCACCCGGGCGAAGGCGCGCAGCGCGTCGGCTCGGGCGACGGGAGCCAGGGCCGCCCACGCGCGCTGCGCGCGGACGGCGCTCGCGACCGCCGCATCCACGTGGTCGACCTCTGCGCGCTCGAGGGTCGTGATCGGCGATCCGGTCGAGGGGTCGATGACGGTGAAGGTGCTCATGCGGGAACTCCGTGGTGCTCGGGGGATTCAGGGACGCCGGTCCGGGACGCCCGGTATCGCGCCGCCGCGGCGACGAGTCCGAGGAAGAGCCGCCGGTCCTCGGCGTTCTCTTCCGGATGCCACTGCACGGCGACCAGGTAGTCGTCGCCGTCCACCTCGACGGCCTGCACGAGCCCGTCGTCGGTGCGCGCGGTGACGTGCAGGCCGTCGGCGACCCGGTCGACGCCCTGGTGGTGGTAGCTGTGGACGGTGAGCGCCCCGGCCCCGACAAGCCCGGCGAGCCGGGTGTCGGCATCCACTTCCACGACGTTCTCGGCGAAGACGCCGCCGCCGATGCGATACTTCTCGGTGCCGAGCGCCTCGGGCAGGTGCTGGTGCAGCGTGCCGCCCATCGCGACGTTGATCAGCTGTAGCCCCCGGCAGATCCCGAAGACCGGGATGCCGCGCTCCCGCGCCCCCGCCAGCAGCGCGATCTCCCACGCGTCGCGGTCGGCGCGAGCGGGGTCGGTCAGCGGGTGGCGTTCGGCACCGTACAGCTCGGGCTGCACGTCGAGGCCGCCGGTGAGGATCAGCCCGTCGAGCCCGTCGAGCACCGCGGCGGCCGCCTGCTCGGGCCGTGGCTGCGGCGGCAGCAGCACCGCGGTGGCGCCCGAGGCGGTCACAGCGTCGAAGTACTGCTGTGGAAGGAACGAGGCGCGCACGTCCCACACGCCCTGCTTCGCGCGCTCGAGGTAGGTGGTGAGCCCCACGACGGGGGTCCGTCTCGGATCAGAGGCGCTCGAAACCACGCACCCGCTCCCAATCGGTCACGGCGGCGTCGTAGGCCTCGACCTCGATGCGCGCCTGGTTCAGGTAGTGCTCCACGACCTCGTCGCCGAAGGCGGCGCGGGCGACCGTCGACTCCGAGAAGAGGCGCGCGGCCTCGCGCAGCGTCGTCGGCAGAGTGTCGACCCCGGCCGCGTAGGCGTTGCCGGTGAGGGGCGCCGGCAGCTCGAGCTCGTTCTCGATGCCGTGCAGGCCGCCCGCGATGATGGCCGAGATCGCGAGGTAGGGGTTCACGTCTCCCCCGGGCACGCGGTTCTCGACGCGCAGTGACGAACCATGACCGACCACGCGCAGGGCGCACGTGCGGTTGTCGACGCCCCAGGCCACCCCCGTCGGGGCGAACGAGCCCTTCGCGTAGCGCTTGTACGAGTTGATCGTGGGGGCGTAGAGCAGCGTGAACTCGCGCAGAGTCGACAGGATGCCGGCGATCCAGTGCCCCATGAGCGGGCTGAACCCGTGCTCGCCGTCACCCGCCATGACCGCCGCGCCGCCGTCGCCGCGAACGGAGAGGTGGATGTGGCAGCTGTTGCCCTCGCGCTCGTTGAACTTCGCCATGAACGTCAGCGACTTGCCGTGCCGGTCGGCGATCTCCTTGGCACCGTTCTTGTACAGGGTGTGATTGTCCGCGGTCTCGAGGGCCTCGGCGTAGCGGAAGGCGATCTCCTGCTGGCCGAAGTTGCACTCGCCTTTCACGCCCTCGCAGTACATGCCCGCTCCGTCCATGCCGAGGCGGATGTCGCGCAGCAGCGGCTCGAGCCGGGTGGTGGCGAGCAGGTTGTAGTCGACGTTGTAGTCGGTCGAGGGCGTGAGATTCGTGTATCCCTTCGCCCAGGCGTCGCGGAACGAGTCGTCGAAGACGATGAACTCGAGTTCCGTCCCGGCGTAGGCGGTGAGGCCGCGCTCCGCCAGGCGGGCACGCTGGGCGTTCAGGATGCCGCGGGGCGACTGACTGACATGCGCGCGGTCCTCCCACGCGAGGTCAGCGAAGACGAGAGCCGTCCCGGGCTGCCAGGGGATGCGGCGGAGCGTGTCGAGGTCGGGGACGAGCAGCATGTCGCCGTAGCCCTTCTCCCAGCTCGACATGGCGTACCCGTCGACGGTGTTGAGGTCGACGTCGACCGAGAGCAGGTAGTTGCAGGCCTCCGCGCCGTGGCCCCGTACCTCGTCGCGCCAGAATCGCGCGGCCACGCGCTTGCCGACGAGTCGACCCTGAGCGTCGGGGAAGGCCACGACGACGGTGTCGATCTCGCCCGCCTCGATCGCGGCATCCAATTCTTCGCTGCTGAGATTGCCCGCCATGGTCTCCCTCTCGCGGTGTCGACGCCCTCGCGTGCGGAGGACGTAACGAGGAACTTACACGGCAAAGGTAGACAGGTCGACCAATAGAAGGCCATGATTTCCCGCAAGGCGACCCCGAAGCCTGTCCGCATCCGTCTGGAGGTCCCATGTCCACCTCGAGCAACTCCCGTAAAAAGGTCGCCGGAGCCACCTATACGGCCACCGATGCCTCGTACTTCGAGAAACGCACCCTGAAACGCTCGGCCGGCGTCTGGGGCCTCTGGGGCCTCGCCGTCGCCGCGGTCATCTCGGGCGACTTCTCGGGCTGGAACTTCGGCATCGGCTTCGCCGGCTTCGGCGGCATGCTCATCGCCTTCGTCATCCTCGTGGTGATGTACTACGGGCTCACCTTTTCGATCGGCGAGATGGCGGCCGCCATGCCGCACACCGGTGGCGCCTACTCCTTCGCCCGATCGGCCATGGGGCCGTGGGGCGGCCTCGCGACCGGCCTCGCCGAGACGATCGAGTACGTCGCCACCACCGCGGTGGTGGTCTACTTCTCCGGCCAGTACGCCGACTCGGCCCTCGAGCTGCTGACGGGGGTGAGCCTGCCCGCTTTCGTCTGGTGGATCATCCTCTACGCGCTGTTCATCGCCCTCAACGCCGCGGGCGCGAACATCTCTTTCGGCTTCGCCATCGTGGTCTCGATCATCTCGATCGGCATCATCGTGATCTTCGGCGCGATGTCGCTCATGACGGGAGCCTTCGACGGGGGCTCACTGTGGAACATCGCCCCCACCGACGGCAACACCGAGTTCCTCCCCTTCGGCGTGGGATCGATCCTGCTGGCACTCCCCTTCGCGATGTGGTTCTTCCTCGGCATCGAGGAGCTCCCGCTCGCCGCCGAGGAGTCGCACGATCCCGCCCGCGACATCCCCCGCGCGGGGCTCTGGGCCCGCGGCACGCTCATCGTCACCGGTCTCATCGTGCTGTTCCTCAACACCGGAGTGCTCGGCGCCGACGCCACCGGCAGCTCGCTCGAGCCCCTCCTCGACGGTTTCCGCGCGATGGTCGGCGACCAGGCCGCGGCCCTCCTGTCGCTCCTCGCCCTCGTCGGACTCCTGGCCTCGCTGATGGGCATCATGTTCGCCTACGGCCGCAACATGTACTCGCTCTCGCGCGCCGGGTACTACCCCCGCTGGCTCTCGCTCACCGGCGCGCGCAAGACCCCGTGGGTCGCCCTCGTCTTCGGCGCCGTGCTCGGCTTCGTCGCCCTCGTGGTGGTGCAGGCCGCGGGCGGCGACGCGAGCCCGGCCGGAGCGATCGTGCTCAACATCGCCGTGTGGGGCGCGGTGCTGGCGTACTTCCTGCAGATGGTGTCGTTCATCGTGCTCCGTCGGAAGTTCCCGAACGCCGTCCGCCCGTACAAGAGCCCGTGGGGGCTTTTCGGGGCCTACTCGGCAGCCATCATCGCCGCGGTGGTGTTCTTCGGCCTGCTGCTGAACCCCGCCTACCTGCTCGCGATCGTCGCGATCATCGTGGTCTACGCGGTGATCTTCGTGGCCTTCGCCGTCTACGGTCGTCACCGCCTCGTCCTCTCACCCGAAGAGGAGTACGCCCTGTCCGGCGGGCTGCATGGCGACCCGCAGCAGGAGGGCTACGACGCCATGGAGGGCGAGGTGTTCGGCACGAAGCCCGGCTCCTGAGTCCGGGAACGACGAGGGGCGGATGCCACCGGCATCCGCCCCTCGTGATGTTCAGCGCAGGATGAACGACGCCGTCCCCGACGAAGGGATGCCGCCGATCGAGACGCTCAGGTGATAGGTCGCTCCCCCGCCGGGGGCGTACGGCCGCTCCCCGCCGCAGGAGTTCACCGAGGAACGCGTACGGTCCCAGGTGAGCGGCGCGGAGCTCGTGACGACCTGGCCGGCGGCCAGCGTCACCTCCATGTCGCTCGGCTCGGCCTGGCAGTCCGTCGATCGCCACCACACGTCCGAGCCGCTCGTCACGGTGAACGACTGCGCGCTCGTGCCGACGTTCATCGTGCACGGGTTCGCGCTGGTGTTGGTGAGCTTGATCGACAGCTGCGGATTCTCACCCTGCCCGTACTCGCTCTTGTCCGAAAGTGCCGCCACGGTGATGTCGGCCGCCGTGCACTCGACGGGCCCGGCGGGAGCGGTCGGCGTCGGCGACGCGGACGGAGCGGCGGAGGGGGTCTCGGATGCCGCCGGCGCGGACGCGGACGCAGCGGCGGGCGGAGTGCTCGCAGCGGGAGCGGGGGGCGCCTCGGCGGTGGGGGCGGCACGCCACGGAGGAGCCGCCACGAGCCACACGACGAGGCCGATCACCAGCAGAGCCAGAAGCCCTGCGGCGAGACGACGACGACGGTAGACCGCCGGGGACTGCCTCCGCCTACGGGGGGCATCGGTCATACATCCAGGGTAGGCGGCGCGGCTGTGCGCTCGCGCCACGGCACGCTCAGGAGCGCGGGCTCACAGCTGCTTCAGCATCCGGGTGTTGCCCAGCGTGTTCGGCTTCACGTGCGCGAGATCGAGGAACTCGGCGACGCCCTCATCGGGGCTGCGCACGAGCTGGGAGTACACGTCGGGATCGACGACCTGCTCACCGATCTCGGAGAAGCCCCGGCGCGTGAAGAAGTCCACTTCGAAGGTCAGGCAGAACAGGCGCGAGACCCCGACCTCCCGCGCGCGCTCCTCGAGGGTCTCGACGATGGCCCGTCCGACGCCGTGGTGCAGCCAGTCATCGTGGACGATCAGGGTGCGGATCTCGCCCAGGTCTTCCCACATCACGTGCAGGGCCCCGCACCCGATGACCACGCCATCGGCCTCGGCGACGACGAACTGCTGCACCGATCCGTACAGCACGACCAGGTCCTTGCCCAGCAGGATGCGCTTCTGCACGTACGGCTCGAGCAGTTCGTGGATGCGGCGGACGTCGGCGGTTCCGGCGGGGCGGACGACGAACGGCGCGGATGAGGTCATTCGACAAGCGTACGCCGCAACGACGAAGGGCCCGGATGCCGTGGCATCCGGGCCCTTCGTTCGCTATGCGATCAGTTGCCCGCGAGCGTGTCGGGGGTGGCGGCGATCTCGCCGGCCGTTCCGACACCGATCGCGACCTTCTCACCGCGCGGGCTGGTCTCGAACGAGAACTGGCCGTTCTCGACGCCGACCTTCACGTGGTCGCCCGACTCGAGCTCGCCGTGCAGGATCTTCTCGCTGAGACGGTCCTCGACCTCGCGCTGCATCGCGCGGCGCAGGGGGCGCGCTCCGAGCGTCGGGTCGAACCCGATCTCGATGAGCTTGTCCTTCGCGTCGTCCGACAGTTCGACGGTCATGTCGCGATCCAGCAGACGGTCGGCCAGACGCTTCACGAACAGGCCGACGATCTGACGGAGCTCGTCCTTGTTCAGCTGCGGGAAGACGATGACGTCGTCGACGCGGTTGAGGAACTCGGGCTTGAAGTGACGCTTCAGCTCTTCGTCGACCTTGCCCTTCATCCGCTCGTACGAGGTCTGGGCGCTGCCCTCGACCTGGAAGCCGACGGGACCACCGGCGATCGCCGACGAACCGAGGTTGGTCGTCATGATGATGACCGTGTTCTTGAAGTCGATGACGCGGCCCTGACCGTCGGTCAGGCGACCCTCTTCGAGGATCTGCAGCAGCGAGTTGAAGATGTCGGGGTGGGCCTTCTCGATCTCGTCGAAGAGCACGACCGAGAACGGCTTGCGGCGCACCTTCTCGGTGAGCTGGCCGCCCTCTTCGAACCCGACGAACCCGGGAGGGGCACCGAACAGACGCGAGACGGTGTGCTTCTCACCGAACTCCGACATGTCGAGCGAGATCAGCGCGCCCTCGTCGTCGAAGAGGAACTCGGCGAGCGCTTTGGCGAGCTCGGTCTTTCCGACACCGGTCGGGCCGGCGAAGATGAACGAGCCCGAGGGGCGCTTGGGGTCCTTGAGGCCCGCGCGCTGACGACGGATCGTGCGCGAGAGGGCCGCAATCGCCTCTTCCTGGCCGATGACCCGCTGGTGCAGGGCCTTCTCCATGAACATGAGGCGGCTGGACTCCTCCTCGGTGAGCTTGAACACCGGGATGCCGGTCGCCTGGGCGAGCACCTCGGCGATCAGACCCTCGTCGACGACCGCGTGGGAGGCGACGTCGCCCGAGCGCCACTGCTTCTCGAGGCGCAGACGCTCGGCGAGGAGCGACTTCTCCTCATCACGCAGGGCGGCGGCCTTCTCGAAGTCCTGCTCCTCGGAGGCCTGCTCCTTCTGCTCGCGGACCTTCGCGATCTTCTCGTCGAACTCGCGCAGCTCCGGCGGGCTCGACAGGATCGACAGGCGCAGGCGGGCGCCGGCCTCGTCGATCAGGTCGATGGCCTTGTCGGGCAGGAACCGGTCGCTGATGTAGCGGTCGGCGAGGTTCGCCGCGGCCACGATCGCGCCGTCGGTGATCTGCACCTTGTGGTGCGCCTCGTAGCGGTCGCGCAGGCCCTTCAGGATGTTGATCGCGTGGGGGAGGCTCGGCTCGGCCACCTGGATCGGCTGGAAGCGGCGCTCGAGAGCGGCATCCTTCTCGAAGTGCTTGCGGTACTCGTCGAGCGTGGTGGCACCGATGGTCTGGAGCTCACCGCGGGCGAGGAGGGGCTTGAGGATCGACGCGGCGTCGATCGCACCCTCGGCGGCACCCGCACCCACGAGGGTGTGGATCTCGTCGATGAAGACGATGATGTCGCCGCGCGTGCGGATCTCTTTCGTGACCTTCTTCAGACGCTCTTCGAAGTCACCGCGGTAGCGGGATCCGGCGATGAGCGAACCGAGGTCGAGCGAGTAGACCTGCTTGTCCTTCAGCGTCTCGGGCACATCGCCCTTGACGATGGCCTGGGCAAGGCCCTCGACGACAGCGGTCTTGCCGACGCCGGGCTCGCCGATGAGGACGGGGTTGTTCTTCGAGCGGCGCGAAAGGATCTGCATCACGCGCTCGATCTCTTTCTCGCGCCCGATGACGGGGTCGAGCTTGTTGTCTCGCGCGGCTTGCGTGAGGTTGCGCCCGAACTGGTCGAGCACGGCCGATCCACCCTGGGCAGCGCCCTGGGTCTGCTCGCCGGCACCCGAGGCGACGCCCGCGGGCTCCTTGCCCTGGTAGCCCGAGAGCAACTGGATGACCTGCTGGCGGACCTTGTTGAGGTCGGCGCCGAGCTTGACGAGCACCTGGGCGGCAACGCCCTCACCCTCGCGGATGAGGCCGAGCAGGATGTGCTCGGTGCCGATGTAGTTGTGGCCGAGCTGCAGCGCCTCGCGCAGAGACAGCTCGAGGACCTTCTTCGCACGCGGTGTGAAGGGGATGTGGCCGGTCGGCTGCTGCTGCCCCTGGCCGATGATGTCCTGCACCTGCTCGCGGACGGCATCGAGCGAGATGCCCAGCGACTCCAGCGCCTTGGCAGCCACGCCCTCACCCTCGTGGATGAGGCCCAGAAGGATGTGCTCGGTGCCGATGTAGTTGTGGTTCAGCATCTTCGCCTCTTCTTGGGCGAGCACCACCACACGACGAGCACGATCGGTGAATCTTTCGAACATCCTCAGTCCCTCCAAAAATGGGCTGACAGGCACGCCTCCGCGCGCCGTACATCGAGAGTAACCAGCGGCCGGATGCCAGAGCCCCGTGTTCGCCGTGGGCATACCGTCTGCGCGCTCGACCTTGCGGAACACATCGACAGTCGTTACCTTATCGACAACCGATAACAACGATCATCGATAAGGAGCGACCATGGCTTCCCCCCGACCTCCCCGCGTCCTCT
The DNA here is from genome assembly GCF_041079455.1 of Microbacterium sp. 16-032. NCBI lineage: Bacteria > Bacillati > Actinomycetota > Actinomycetes > Micrococcales > Microbacteriaceae > Microbacterium > Microbacterium sp. 16-032. The sequence continues at coordinate 439,114 of NZ_JBFYGQ010000005.1, forward strand.
CCCGCGGCGACACGATCGGCTTCGTGCTTTTCCTCATCGGAGGAGTGGCGATCGCCGTCGCCGCAGTGGTGCAGTCCGTCGTCGCCATCGCGCAGGTCCTACCCAACCGCGACATCACCCTCCTCGCGCCCTTCGTCGCCACCGAGGCGCAGGCGCCGCTCGGGCCCGACGGAGCACCGGTCGCCGTGCAGCTCGATTCCGCGTCGGTGACGGTGGCCTCACTTCAACCCGCGGCGCTCGGCGCGCTCGTCATCAGCCACGTGTTGGTCGCGGTCGCGATGGTGACGGTGGTGACCCTGCTCCTCATCCTGTGCTTCGGCATCCTGCGCGGGCGGATCTTCTCGCGTGCCCACACGGCGCTCGTCACGGCGGCGGGCCTCGTCGCCATCGCCGGCATGTACTTCGTTCCGTTCTTCCACAACATGGCCGTGAACGGCGCCCTGGCGCTGTTGTCCGACGGGACGTACGATCGCGCCGTCGTCGGAACGGTCGATCTCTTGTCCATCTTCGGCGTCGCCTTCGTCGTCGCGCTCGCGGGCACCGCCTTCGCGGTCGGTGACCGCCTGCAGCGCGACACCGAGGGTCTCGTATGACCCCGGCGGTGACGGATGACGGGCCCACCGGCATCCACTGTCGTCTCGACGAGCTTCTGGAAGCGCGCGGCATGACGCTGACCCGCCTGAGCGAACTCGTCGGAGTCTCGGTGGTGAACCTGTCGGTGCTGAAGAACGATCGTGCCCGGGCGATCCGCTATTCGACGCTGTCCGCGATCTGCCGCGTGCTCGAGTGCGAGGTGGGCGAGCTTCTCGTCGCCGAGCGCTGACCACGTTCGCCCCCCCCGCCCCACGAGCGGGGGTGCGGCCGTCAGCGGGAGCCGAGCACGGGGATGGGGTCGCCGGCGTCGACGTTCCCGCCGGTGAGGACGAGCGACACCGCGCCCGACCCGGCCTCTCTACCGATGTCGGCGAGAGTGACGCGGGGCGCGAGATCCATCGTGCAGACCTGGTCGGACGGCGGCGTCGCGAACTGGATCTCGACGTTCGGGCCGGCCGCGGTGACCGCCTCGACCGAGGGCACGCAGGTCGAGCTGCCGTACGTGACGATGGCGACCAGGGAGTCGTTCACCCAGCCCGCCGACGGGGTGAATTCCGCGGGGGCGGCGGGAACGGAGCCCAGCCCGGCGAGCATCACCTTGCCCTGGGCGACACCCGTCACCGTGAGGGCGAGGCCCGCACTCGGGTCGACGCCCGCGGGCACGTTCATGAGGGTCGCGCGCGGAGCCAGGTCGCGCGTGCAGTCCTGTCGTGGCGACTCGGCGAGGTCGACCGTCACCGTGGATCCGCTGACGGTCGGCTCGCCGCTCAGCATCGGCGGGCACGAAGAGCTGCCGGTGGTGACCAGGGCGATGGCACGGCCACCGCTGACCCACGCGGCGCCGAGCTCGCTCGCGGGCGCGGAAGCGGTGGCATCCGGAGTCGGAGCCATCCCCTCGGGAGCCGGGGCACCGGTGGCGCAGCCGGTGAGGGCTCCAGCGGCGATGAGGGACGCGCCGATCATTCCGATGACGGCGAGACGGTGACGTGACATGCGGACCTCCGGGGGCGAGTTGAGCCCATGATGTCGGAGATACCTGGATGCCGGCGGCGAGGGCCGCGGCGCGTCACTGCAACGCGGAGGTGAGGCGCGCCAGGTTGTCGAGGATCGTCGAGCGCAGGGGCTGCCGACGCCACTCCTCGATCGTGAGCTGGCGGCTCAGGGTGCGGTACGCGCCCTCGACTTCGCGCATGTCGCGGACGAACTCTTCGCCGCGGACCAAGAGCGACACCTCGAGGTTCAGACCGAAGGAGCGCATGTCCATGTTGCTCGAGCCGATGACCGCGACCTCGTCGTCGATCGTGACGCTCTTGCTGTGCAGGATGTACGGCTTGCGGTACATCCAGATCGTGACGCCCGCGTGCAGGAGAGCCTCGTAATAGCTCCGCTGCGCGTGGTAGACCATCGCCTGGTCGCCCTCTTCCGAGACGAAGAGCTCGACGTGCACGCCACGCTGGCAGGCGGTGGTGATCGCGAGCAGCAGAGCCTCGTCGGGCACGAAGTAGGGGCTGACGATGATGATGCGCTCTTTGGCCGCGAAGAGCAGGCCCAGGAAGAGCTTGAGGTTGTTCTGGAAATCGAAGCCGGGGCCGGAGGGCACCACCTGGCAGTCGAGGTCTCCCGGACCCGACGTGACGCTGAACAGATCGATCTCGTCGCGCAGTGTCTCGTCGGTCTCGCTGTACCAGTCCGACAGGAAGACGGCGTTGATGCTCGCGACGACCGGGCCCTCGACGCGCACCATCAGATCGACCCAGTGCAGGCCGCGGCGGATGTTCTTGCGGAGGTTGTACGACGAGTCGGTGACGTTCTGCGATCCCATGTACGCCACGTCGCCGTCGATCACGAGCAGCTTGCGGTGGTTGCGGAGATCGGGTCGCTGGTAGCGCCCTCGCAGCGGCTGCACGGGGAGCATGAGGTGCCAGTGCGCCCCCATCGCGTCGAGCCGGCGCAGCGTCTGTTTGTAGAAGGGCTTTCCGCGGTTCGCCCAGTGGTCGAGGAGCACACGGACCACGACGCCGCGCTCCGCGGCCTCTTCGAGGGCGCGGAAGAAGTTGTCCGTCGAGTCGTCGGACTGCAGGATGTAGAACTCGACGTGGATGTAGCGCTGAGCCCCACGGATCGCATCGGCCATGGCATCCAGGCTCTGCTGGTAATCGGCGATGAGGGTCGCGGCGTTGTCTCCCGCGATCGGCATGGCACCGAGGTTGCGGTTGAGCTGCACGAGGGCGCGGAACCACTGCGGAGCGTTGGGCCGGAGTGTGCCGAACTCGAGCGACGCGCTCGTGTCGTGGATGTACTCGTTGATCGCGGCCTGCTTGCGCCGGCGCTTGCGGGGTAGGCGCGGGTTGCCGATGAGCAGGAACAGGAAGACCCCGACGAAGGGGATGAAGTAGATCGCGAGCAACCACGCCATCGCCGCGGTCGGGCGACGGTTTCGCGGAACGATGATGATCGCGGCGATGCGCACGACCAGGTCGACGATGAAGAGCGTGATGACGAGCCAGCTCGCGTCGAACGTGGCGTTGATCACGGGTCCTCCTGGGCGGGTTGTGGACCCAGCGTAGCGACGGCCTCCGACAGAGGCCGTGCGATCGTCAGTTCGCGGGACCGTCGCCGGTGCGGACGACCGGCGGGAGGCCGCGCTTTGCGCGCTCCTCGGCCTCGATACGGGCGTAGGCCTTGCGCTCGGTCCGGTCCATCCGGATGACGTTGCGGAGGATGAAGAAGAACACCACGGACACCACGAGGGTCGGCAGGATCGCCCACAGCATCGCGGTCCAGGTTTCGTCCATGCTCCGAGAATACCCGCGCTGCCTGGGCGCGCGGTTCGCTCGGGCTCCTCCACAGGCAGTGGATATGGGGATTCATCCACCTTCGAGCTATTCCGCCCGGCGCGAGCCCCGCCCGCCCGGCCACTCTCGAGGCATGACACCCACCGTCGTCTCCGCCACCTCGTCCTCCGCGTTCCTCGCTCTCGTCCCGCATCTGCTCGAATGCACCCCGCGCGAGAGTCTCGTGCTCGTCCCGTTCGCCGAGTCGCGTTCCCTCGGCGCCATGCGCGTCGACCTCCCGGCCGTTGACGACGCCTCCGCGAACGAGAGCGTCGCCTCGACCGTGATCGGTATGGCCTGCAAGGTCGCCCGGACCGATGCCGTGGCGATCGTCGTCTATGCCGACGAGGTCCTCGCCGACCTTCCGGCGGCGCCCCACCGCGCGCTCGTCGATGCGGCGATGGGGCGAGCGGAGATCTGCGGCCTCCGCGTCGTCGACGCCCTCGTCGTCGGTTCGGACGGATGGGACAGCTACGTGTCCCCCTCGTCGTCGATGCCGCACCCGTTGAGCGACATCGCGGCGCACACGCTCGCGGAGCCGACCGGCCCGGTCGTCGACGACCAGTTCGCCGCCGCCGAGCTTCCGCCGCTCGACGCCGCCGTCTCTCGGCGGGTGATGACCGACCTCCGCGCGATCGAGAGCGTGCTCGGAGGCCCGCAGGAACGCCGTAAGCTTCCCCCGCTGAAGCGTGCGGCGACCGGAGATCCGGCCACCGTGGCGCTCGCGGATCCGCCGGTCCTGATCGAGGACGCCCTGGCAACGCCGCCCGAAGAACTCGACCCCGCGCAGCTCGCCGCCCTCGCCTTCTGCCTCGCCCGACCGTCGCTACGCGATGTCGCGTTGATGCAGTGGGTGGCGGATCTCGCCACGGGTGATGCGGTTCTGCAGGCGCAGACCGCTTTCCACCGTGGCAAGCCGTTCCCCGACGACCTCGCCCGGCCGATGTGGGGAGAAGGCGCCCTCCCCGACCCCGATCGCCTTCGACGAGCGCTCAAACTGTGCCGCCGAGTCGCGTCCGTCCTCCCCCGGGAGCGTCGCCCTGGCCCGCTGTCGGCGTGCGCGTGGCTCGCGTGGGCGACCGGTCGCTCCTCTCACGCCGTCCTGTACGCCGAGACGGCTCTCGAGATCGACCCCGACCACGGGCTCAGCGCCCTCATGCTCGACGTCATCGACGCCGGGCGCCTCCCGGAGTGGGTGTTCGAGCGGTCTACTTCACGAGCGGGAACAGGATCGTCTCGCGAATACCCAGGCCCGTGATGGCCATGAGCAGACGGTCGATTCCCATCCCCATGCCACCGGTGGGCGGCATCCCGTGCTCAAGCGCGCGCAGGAACTCCTCGTCGATCGGCATGGCCTCGACGTCTCCGCGCGCGGCGAGCTTCGCCTGCTCGGTGAAGCGGTGACGCTGGATCACGGGGTCGACCAGCTCGGAGTAGCCCGTGGCGAGCTCGAATCCGCGCACGTAGAGATCCCACTTCTCGACGACGCCCGGGATCGAGCGGTGCTCGCGCACGAGCGGGCTGGTGTCGACGGGGAAGTCCATGACGAAGGTGGGGCGGGTGAGACCGCCCTTCACGAAGTGCTCCCACAGCTCCTCGACCCACTTGCCGTGGGTCTCCTGGGGCGGGGCGTCGACTCCCTCTTCTGCTCCGAGCGCGCGGAGGTCCTCGACCGAGGTGTCGGGGGTGATGGACCGGCCGCAGGCGGCGGACAGAGAGTCGTACATCGAGATGCGGTCCCACTCGCCGCCGAGGTCGTACTCGGTGCCGTCCGCCCACGTGACCGTGGTCGACCCGGCCACCGCGACGGCGGCGTCCTGGATGAGGGTCTGCGTGAGGTCGGCGATGCCGTTGTAGTCGGTGTAGGCCTGGTAGGCCTCGAGCATCGCGAACTCGGGGCTGTGGGTGGTGTCGGCGCCCTCGTTGCGGAAGTTGCGGTTGATCTCGTAGACCCGGTCGATACCGCCGACCACGGCGCGCTTCAGGTACAGCTCGGGCGCGATGCGCAGGAAGAGCTCGGTGTCGAAGGCGTTCGAGTGCGTGGTGAAGGGGCGGGCGCTGGCGCCGCCGTGCTGCACTTGCAGCATCGGCGTCTCGACCTCGACGAAGTCGCGCTCGGTGAAGGTGCGGCGCAGGCTCGCGTTGACCTTCGCGCGGGCCAGCACGGTCTCGCGGGCGCGATCGCGCACGATGAGGTCGAGGAAGCGGCTGCGGACGCGGCTCTCTTCGCTGAGCTCGGTGTGGAGGTTGGGAAGGGGCAGGACGGCCTTCGCCGCGATGGTCCACTCGGCGACCATGATCGACAGCTCGCCGCGGCGGCTCGAGATGACCTCACCCGAGACGAAGACGTGGTCGCCCAGGTCGACGAGCTCCTTCCACGCCTGGAGCGACTCCTCGCCGACGCTCGCGAGCGAGACCATGGCCTGGATGCGGCTTCCGTCGCCCGACTGCAGCGACGCGAAGCAGAGCTTGCCGGTGTTGCGGCTGAACACCACGCGCCCAGCGACCCCGGCCGTCTCACCGGTCTCGGCCCCGGCTTCGAGATCGCCGAAGCGCGCGCGCAGCTCGGGGATCGTCGTCGTGATGGGCACGGCCACCGGGTAGGGACCGCCGGCGGCGTCGGAGCGTTCCGCGAGCAGACGCTCGCGCTTGGCCAGGCGTACCGCCTTCTGTTCGAAGACCTCGTCTTCGGTCGGTTCGGCGGCGTCGTTCGCGGGCGCGTCGGTCATCAGGAAGGCTCCTCGGGGTCTCCCCCAGTCTATTCGTCGTCCTCGGCCGCCCCGGAGTCACCGGCCGCCCGAGGGCCCTCAGCGCAGCGAGATCTCGGCGTTGTCGATGAAGCGGTGACCGCCGACCGTGGCGGCGATGAGCGCGAACGCGCGCCCGCGGTGCCCGTCGTCGACGGGCAGGAACGTCTCGGGATCGACCACGCTCAGGTACTCCAGCGTGATGCGCTGCTCACCCATCAACGCCGACTGCGCGGCGGCGATGCAGGCATCGACCCCCAGATCGGCGTTCGAGGCCGCCGCCTCGAGGGCTCGCGGAAGGGCCGCGGCGGCGCGGCGATCGGCATCGTCGAGCAGCGCGACGCGGCTCGACACGGGCAGCCCGTCGTCGGTGCGCACCGTCGGAACCGTCGCGACGTCGATGCCGTAGTCGAGGTCTCGCACCATGCGGCGCACGAGGAAGACGCGCTGCCGATCGCGCTCCCCGTAGACGGCCACGTCGGGTCGGACGAGGTGGAAGAGCTTCGCCTCGACGGTCAGCACCCCGTCGAAGTAGAAGGGGCGCACACGCCCCTCGTAGCGGAGACCCACATCGCCCGCCGAGACGCGGGTCGTCGCCGTTCCCGCCGGGAGGAACTCCGCCGCCGACGGGGCGAAGACGACGTCGACGCCCAGCTCATCGAGCACACGCGCGTCGGACTCGGGCGACCGGGGATAGGCCGCGGTGTCGTCGGCGGAGCGGAAGCGCAGCGGGTTGACGAAGGTCGACACCACCACGACGTCCGCGCGTTCGCGCGCCTCGCGGATGAGGTCGACGTGGCCGTCGTGCAGAGCGCCGAGGGTGGACACGAGGGCGACGCGCGGGCCGGCGTCCGATCGATCTGCGCCTCGGATCTCGCCGAGTCGGGTGCGCAGATCCTCGAGGGAGCGGATCATCCGTCGATCGTAGCGGTGCCGTCGAGGTCGTCACGGCGCCCGCCCTCGACGAGCGCCTGGTCGACACTCGAACGCACGAGGGCCGAGAGGTATGCGCCGGGGTTGTCGATACCGATGCGCTCGAGCAGCGCCGACGACTGCCGGACGATCGAACGAGAGAACTCCGTGGCCGTCGCGATGGCTTCGGCGTACGTCGCCCGGTCGTCCTCAGCGACCACGAGGGGCTCGCACCCCAGCTCGACCGCGAGAGCCTGGGCGATGGGGAGGACAGGGGCCGGTGCGGTCACGGCGGCATACGACTGGGCCAATTGGCGCAGGTCGATCGACGACACCCCTGTGAAGGCCATGGCGGGGTGGATGGCGAGCGGGATGGCGCCGCTCCTCGCGGCGGGATCCAGGACGCGCGATCCGTACGCGGCGTCGGTGTGCAGCACCAGCTGGCCGGGCTGCCACGCTCCGACCTCGGCGAGGCCCGAGACGAGACCCGGGAGCTGGTCGTGCGGAACCGCGACGACCACGAGCTCGCTGCGTCGAGCGACCTCGTCGGCCGTCAGGACCGGCAGGCCCGGCAGGATCGCCTCCACGCGATCGTCGTCCGAGCCGGAGGTGATCCCGGTCAGGGCGTGGCCCGCACCGGCGAGCGCCGCCGCGACGACCGGGCCGACACGTCCCGCGCCGATCACCCCGACGCCGAGGCGCCCGTCGCGACCGGCGCTCATCCGGCCCACCGGTGCGTGCGGTCGATCGCCGCCGCATCGACGCCGGCTCGCGCGGTCCGCTCGAACAGCCCGAGGGCGTCGTCGCGGCCGAGGACGCCGATCGAGGTCTGGACGGTGCCCGCGATCACGTGGGCCACCAGGGTCGCCGTCCCCGTCGCGCGTGCCAACGGGCCCTGATGCAGGCCGATCGACTGCAAGCGGGCGAGCGGAACCACGCTCAAGGACCGCCACACCCACCCGCGGCGCAAAAGCAGGGCGTCCGAGGTCAGAAGCGCGCCGTTCCGCCGCCACGACAGCGGGCGGAGCCACCGGGCGCTCTTCGGGGTCGTCACGTAGGGGTCGTTCTCCACCGGACCCAGGATGCCGTCGCGGAACACGAGTGTCCATTCGTCGCTCGACAGGTCGGGGACGAGGATCCGCAGGACGCGCTCGACATCGGCTCGTGTCCCGATCGGCAGCACCGCGGCCAACTGATCGTTGCTCGTGTCGGTGGAGGACCGCCCCGAGAGTCGGTTCACCGAGACGGTCCACCATCCGAACGGACGCCACATCAGGGGCTGGCGCACCTCGATCGCGTGCACGCGACCCGGCGGCACCACCTCCGACACCGTCGTGAACAAGCCGAAGGTCACGCGCACCCCGTCGACCGTCGGGGCGATCGAGTACCGCAGTCCCTGGGCGATCGAGCGCACGTAGTACGCGCCGAAGGCGAGGAACATCGGGACCACGGTGAACAGCAGCCACAGTGTCGACAGCGACGCCGCGACGACGATCCCCACGACCAGGGCGACGAGGACGAGGCTCGATCCGCTCAGGACACGGGATGCCACGAGCCGACCGATCGGGATGCGCACGATGCTCTCCGGCTCGGCGTCGGAGAAGTCCTCCCCGTCGACGATGCCCTGCAGCCCCGACCCCACGGCCTCCGCCGCCTGCCGGGCGAGCGAGGCGCGGGCGCCCGGTTCGGTCCGCCCCTCGGCGAGACGCCGGCCCGAGGCGAGACGGAGGATGTCGCCGCGGATGGCCTCGGCGTCCTTCCCCGACAGGTACTCGAGTTTGACGTTGGCATCCAGTCCCGCTCCGACCACCTCGAGCTTCGCGAGCCCCAGCAGGCGGGCGATCATCGGACGAGTCAGGTTGACGCCCTGGACCCGGTCGAGGGGAGCACGACGATGAGTGCGGAACAGCACGCCCGAACGCACCTCGACGTCGTCATCGCTGATGCGCAGGGTGTGGAAACGCCAGGACAGGCGGAAGAGGACCAGCAGCACGATGAGGACGACGAGGGTCGCTCCCCCCGCCACGAGGATCAGGTTGTTCGCGAAGAGGAAGTCGACCGGGTCGGGCGGGAGCTCCCCCGGGGGGATCTCGGTGAAGACCGGGAAGACCCACTCGACGAGACGCTCCCGCAGGTTCGCGACGATCACGCCGATGATCACGAGGAGGGTCAGTCCGCCGCGCAGGAGCGGCGTCAGGGGGTGCAGGCGATGCCACTCGCCGTCGCTGTAGGGCGAACGGACGACCGCTCGCTGCGGCCGGGGCTGCGGGTCGAGGGGCGGTCCCGCCGCGTGCGGGTCGGTCACAGCCCTGTCCGACGGGTCTCGGCGACGGCCACGAGCGTGTCGCGCAGGTGTTCGGCCGCCTCCTGCGTCAATCCCGGGATGGTCACTCCGGTGGAGGCCGCGGCGGTCACGAGCTTGAGCTGGGCGATGCCGAAGCCCCGGTCGAGGGGGCCGTGCGTGATGTCCACGAGCTGCATCCGGCCGTAGGGAACCGCCACGACCCGCTGCCACAGGATGCCCCGGCGGAACACGAGGTCATCGCGACGCAACTGGTACCCGAAGGACCGCGCTTGCCGCGGGGTGATGAAGAGGCCGACGGCGGTGATCAGCAGGATGATCCCGACCGGGATCCACTGCCACTGCACGCCCGTGATGATCTGGGCGATCACGGCGGCCGCGAGCACGAGCACGAAGACCGCCCCCTGCGAAATCAGCTGCACGCGGACGTACGCGCGGGCGAGCTGATGCCAGGTGCCGTCGCCGAGGGGGAGCCGACGCGACGAGCGCGGTTCGAGGATGCGGTCGTACGTCGCGTCGTCGAGCACCGTCCGGTCGGCGTCGTCGACGTTGCGGGCCTCAGATTCCGACGGGTCCTGCGGGGGTGTTCCCTGGGGCGTCGTCATCGTCGTCCTTCCGGAGGGTGCAGAGCTGCTCGGCCACGAGTCCCGCGACGACGAGGACGACCGCGCAGACGAGCGTCGCGATGATCGATCCCATCGAGCCTACCGAGGGCACCACCGGCCGGCTCAACAGGAAGGCGAGCAGTCCGCCCGCGAACCCCGCCGCAGCGGCCCCGAGGATCGACGACGCTCTCGCCAGCATCGCGATGCGCACAGCACGGAACGGATCGATCCGTCGCGGGCTCCGCCCGCGCGTCGCCCGGTAGATCGGGATGGCGAGCGCCACCACCACGGCCCCCAGCAGAGCGAGGATCGTCGGCAGACTCGCCGCGGGCGCGAACGTCGGTCGGCCCATCGCGGTGAGGACGGTGTCCAGGAGGAACCCGATCACCAGGCCCGCGACGACGGCGATCGTGAGGATGCCCGCGCCCGTGCGCCTCACGAGAGTCCTCCCCGCAGCGCGACGAGCAGGTCGGCCACGCGGCCCACCCCGGGGATCACGGCATCCGGATCCACGTCGAGCCACGGCGCCAGGACGAACTCCCGCTCGTGCGCGCGGGGGTGCGGGACGACGAGGTCGTCGCGATCGATGCGCTCGTCGCCGTACGCGATCAGGTCGAGATCGAGGGTGCGGTCACCCCACCGTTCCCGGCGCACGCGCCCGTGTCGAGCTTCGATGCGGTGGAGCGAGGCGAGCAGCTCCCCCGGCGCTAGGCGCGTCTCGAGAACAGCGACGGCGTTCAGATAGCGCGGCGCTTCCTCGTCCTCACCCTGAAGCGTCACGGCCACCGTCTCGATCGGAGCGGACACCCGGACCCCGCTGGTGAGCGGGAGCCGCCGCAGTTCGTCGACCGCGGCGGCGAGGGTCTCGAAACGCTCGCCGAGGTTGGCTCCCAGGGCCACGACCGCGTGGACGGGCGTGGCGCGCGGAGCAGCGTCCATCCCGTGCGCCAGCCGCACGTTCACGGGCGCGACCTCGAGATGGTCACGGCGACATCGCCGAAGGGAACGGGGATGGGAGCCTGCGGCTTGTGCACGGTGATCGTCACCGCGTCCACGCGGCTGTCGGCGAGCACGGCGTCGGCCAGTCGCTGCGCGAGGGTCTCGAGCAGGTCGACCGCCTCGCCTTCGACGATCCGCACGAGGCGCTCGGCGAGTTCGCCGTAGTGCACGGTGTCGACCACGTCGTCGGTCTCGGCCGCGCGCCGCAGTGAGAGCGAGAGGGTCGCGTCGACCACGAATTCCTGCCCGTCGCGCTTCTCGTCGGGGTAGACCCCGTGGTGACCCACGGCACGCACCCCCGTCAGAGTGATCGTGTCGGCATCCATCAGCTCTCCCAAGCGCGGGCGACGGCGAGTGCGTCGCGGGTGGACGGTACGTCGTGCACGCGCACGGCCCACGCGCCGGCGCGGGCGGACAGGGCGCTCGTGACGGCCGTCGCCAGGTCACGGCGAGCCAGGTCGGCGTCTTCGCCGATCGCCTCCGCGAGGAACCTCTTGCGGCTCGTGCCCACGAGCACCCGCAGTCCGAGTGCCGAGATCTCGGGGAGCGCGCTCAACGTCTGCCAGTTCTGCGCTCCGCGCTTGCCGAACCCGATGCCCGGGTCGACGACGAGGCGCGACCGATCGATGCCCGCGGAGAGGGCGGACTCGACCCTTTCAGCGAGCTCGGCGGACACCTCGCGCCCCACGTCGACGTAGTCGGCACGGGCGTACATCTCCGTCGACGGACCGCGCCAGTGCCCGAGGGCGATGTCGGCATCGGTCTCGGCGACGGCGGCGAGCATGTCGGGGTCGGCCAGCCCACCGGAGACGTCGTTCACGAGCCGTGCGCCCGCGCGGACGGCGGCGACCGCCGTGGCGGCGTTCATGGTGTCGATGCTCACGAAGGAGCCTTCGGATGCCAGGGCCTCGACGACCGGCAGCACGCGCTGCTGCTCGACGCGGGGCGCCACACGCTGGGCTCCGGGCCGGGTGGATTCGCCGCCGACGTCGAGGATCTCCGCCCCCTGGGCGCGGAGGTGGCGAGCGTGGGCGAGTGCGACGTCGGGGTCGAGGTACCGGCCGCCGTCGCTGAACGAATCGGGGGTGACGTTGACGATCCCCATGATGAGGGTCACGCGCGTGCTCCGATCAGCGCCACGAGCTCGGCACGCGCGACGGGGTCGCCGTAGACGCCGCGCGCGGCGATCGTCACGGTCGAGGCGTCGGGCTGTCGGCCCCCGCGCATGGTCACGCACTCGTGCACCGCATCGAGGACGACGAGCACGCCCCGCGCGTCCAGGGCCGAGGCGATGGTGTCGGCCACCTGTTCGCCGAGACGCTCCTGCACCTGCGGGCGGGCGGCGAGGATGTCGATCACCCGCGGCAGGGCGCCGAGTCCGACGACCTCCTCACCCGGGAGGTACGCCACGTGCGCCCGACCGCGGAAGGGGAGCAGGTGATGCTCGCACATCGACCGGAACGCGATGTCGCGCAGCATCACGGCACCCGAGGGGAGGGTGTCCGGCGCCGGGCCGCGCGACACCGAGATGGTGTGCTGCAGCGGGGCGCCGGCATCCTGATTCACTCCCCCGAAGAACTCGGCCCAGGAGTCTGCCACGCGCGTCGGGGTCTGGCGGAGCCCGGGGCGATCGGGGTCTTCCCCGATCGCCTCCAGGAGCTCGCGCACCAGGACGGCGACGCGTTCACGATCGACGGCCACGGCGCCTCAGGCGGTGGCCGGGCGCGTCTGTCCGCTGGGACGGGGCTGCGCCTTGGCGGCGGCCTGCGACTCCGCTTCGGTGGATGCCGCGATGCCGGCGGGCTGCTGACGACGCGGGACCTCGACGGGCGGCTGGGTCGACACGGGGCGGTCTCCCGACGACAGCCACTGCGGGCGCGGTGTCAGACGCTTGACGTCGGTGAAGATCTCGGCCAGCTCGTTGTGGTCGAGGGTCTCCTTCTCGAGCAGCGCCAGCGCGAGGCGGTCGAGCACCTCGCGGTTATCGTTGATGACCTGATAGGCCTCGTTGTGCGCCTGCTCGATGAGCGCGCGCACCTGGGCGTCGACGCGCTCGGCGATGCGCTCCGAGAAGTCACGGCCGTGGCCCATGTCGCGGCCCATGAAGACCTCGCCCGACGATCCGCCGAGCTTGACCGGACCGACCTCGTTGGTCATGCCGTACTCGGTGACCATCTTGCGGGCGATGCTCGTGGCCTTCTCGATGTCGTTCGAGGCGCCGGTGGTGGGGTCGTGGAAGACGATCTCTTCGGCGACGCGTCCGCCCATCGCGTACGTCAGCTGGTCCTGCAGCTCGTTGCGGGTGACGGAGTACTTGTCGTCGAGCGGGAGAACCATCGTGTAGCCGAGGGCCTTGCCGCGCGGGAGGATCGTCACCTTGGTGACGGGGTCGGTGTGGTTCATCGCCGCGGCAGCGAGGGCGTGGCCGCCCTCGTGGTACGCGGTGATGAGCTTCTCTTTGTCCTTCATCACGCGGGTGCGGCGCTGGGGGCCCGCGATCACGCGGTCGATGGCCTCGTCGAGGGCGCGGTTGTCGATGAGCTGGGCGTTCGAGCGCGCGGTCAGCAGAGCGGCCTCGTTGAGCACGTTCGCCAGGTCGGCACCGGTGAAGCCGGGCGTCTTGCGCGCGACGACCTCGAGGTCGACCGAGTCCGACAGCGGCTTGCCGCGCCCGTGCACCTCGAGGATGCGCTGGCGACCCTTGAGGTCGGGGGCGTCGACGCCGATCTGGCGGTCGAAGCGGCCCGGGCGCAGCAGGGCGGGGTCGAGGATGTCGGGACGGTTGGTCGCCGCGATGACGATCACGTTGACTTTGGGGTCGAAGCCGTCCATCTCGACGAGCATCTGGTTCAGCGTCTGCTCGCGCTCGTCGTGACCGCCGCCCATGCCAGCGCCGCGGTGGCGGCCGACGGCGTCGATCTCGTCGATGAAGATGATGGCCGGGGAGCTCTCTTTGGCCTGGTTGAACAGGTCGCGCACGCGGCTCGCACCGACACCCACGAACATCTCGACGAAGTCCGAACCCGAGATGGAGTAGAACGGAACACCGGCCTCGCCGGCGACAGCGCGGGCGAGCAGGGTCTTACCGGTTCCGGGAGGGCCGTACAGCAGCACGCCCTTCGGGATGCGGGCGCCGACCTCTTCGAACTTCTTCGGGTCCTTGAGGAATTCCTTGATCTCGTCGAGCTCCTCGATGGCCTCGTCGGAGCCCGCGACGTCCTGGAACGTGACGGTGGGCGTCTCTTTGGTCACGAGCTTGGCGCGCGACTTGCCGAACTGCATGACCTTGCTGCCGCCGCCCTGGGCGCTCGAGAGCAGCCACCAGAAGAGCAGGCCGAGCAGCACGAGCGGGAGCAGGAGTCCGAGAAGACCGTCGAACCAGCTGGGCTTGGGCACGACGTCGTTGAAGCCGTCGGAGGGGTTCGCGGAGTCGATCGCGGTGGCCACCTCGTTCGCACGGGCCTGGCTGAAATAGAACTGCACGTCGTTGGCGCCCTCGAAGGGCTGCGACAGCTTCAGGTCCACGCGCTGATCGGGGTCGTTGGTGACCACCTGCGTCACGGTGCCGCCCTTGAGCAGGTCGAGACCCTCTTTGGTGGAGACCTGACGGGCACCGCTCAGGTTCGTGATGAGGGAGAAACCGATGACGAGAAGCAGACCGACCAGCAGAACGTAGATGATCGGATTTCGCGTGATCTTCTTGAAATTCATGGTGGGCGAGCCCAGCCCTTTCGTGATCCTCCGCAGAAATGCGGTCGCATCAGGCTAACGCCCACGGACTATGCCGGGCCTGTGCGTTCGTCATGGGCGTACAAGGCTCCGGATGCCACCGGCCCCTCCGCCGTGGAGACGGCGTGTCGTCAGGAGTAGACGTGGGGTGCGAGCACCGCGACGTCGCGCAGGTTGCGGTAGCGCTCTGCGTAGTCGAGGCCGTATCCGATGACGAAGTCGTTGGGGATGTCGAAGCCCACGTAGCGGCAGTCGACCTCGACCTTCATCGCGTCGGGCTTGCGCAGCAGCGCGAGCACCTCGACCGACTCCGCTCCGCGCGAGGCGAAGTTCTCGAGCAACCAGCTGAGGGTCAGGCCGGAGTCGATGATGTCCTCGACGATCAGCACGTGCTTTCCGGTGATGTCGGTGTCGAGGTCTTTGCGGATCTGCACGACGCCGCTCGAGCGGGTCGACGCGCCGTAGGACGACACGGCCATCCAGTCCATCGACACGTGCATCGGCAGGTGCCGGGCGAAATCGGCCATGACCATGACCGCGCCCTTCAGCACGCCCACGAGGACGACGTCGCGTCCCTCGTAGTCGGCGGCCACCCGCGTCGCCAGTTCGGCGAGCTTTTCGTGGATCTGCTCCTCGGTGAGGAGGACTTCGCTGATGTCGTCGGAGATGTCGGCCGCGCGCATTCGGAAAGTCTACGTCGGCGGATCAGGATGCCGTGCGCGCGACGACCTCGATCCGGGCGCCGACGCGTCTGGCGAGGCACCCGGGCAGGTCGATGGGCCCCTGACCCGTCCAGTCGGTCGCCAGACGGGCGACCTCGAGGGTCTGGGTGCGCGAGAGCGAGACGCCGAACTCGCTGTCGACGACATAGCGGATGATCCGGTTGCGCAGAGCGGCGGGGTTCGCGGCGAGGGCGGCGACCGAGATCGAGATCCCCGCCTCAGCGTGCTCGACGATGTCTTCGATCGTCTCGTCGATCATGTCCTGGAAGGCGTCGGCGTCTTCGCGCAGCTGCTCGGCGGTGCGCGCGAGCGCCTCGGCGACGCCCGGTCCGAGCTCGGCCTCGAGCACCGGCAGCACGCGATCGCGTACCCGCACGCGCGCGAACCCCGGGTCGGCGTTGTGGGGGTCGGTCCAGGGGTCGAGCCCCGCGGCCGCGCACGCCGCGACCGTGGTGCGTCGGCGAACCGTCAGCAGGGGGCGCACCCACACCGGGCCCGTGGCATCCCGCCGCTGCGCGGGCATGCCCGCCAGGCTGAGCCCGCCGGAGCCGCGCGCGAGCCCGAGGAGGACGGTCTCGGCCTGGTCGTCGAGGGTGTGTCCGAGCAGGACGAGCTCGGCGCCGAGGTCGGCCGCCGCTTCGGCCAAGCCGGCGTATCGAGCCGCACGCGCCGCGGCCTCGGGCCCGTCGACCGAGCCCACCTCGACCCGCACGACCCGCGCCTCGAGACCGAGACCACGCGCCGCGTTCGCGGCGGCCGCGGCGATGGCATCCGATCCCGCTTGCAGGCCGTGGTCGATCACGATCGCGACGGCACGGATGCCGGCACGCGGCGCCTCGAAAGCGGTCGCCGCCGCCAGCGCCAGCGAATCCGGGCCGCCCGACAGGGCGATGACGACGGGGCCACCGGCCCGCGGGAGCGCGGCGCGGACGGCGCGGCGCACCTCGGCGACGGAGGGGTCCAGGCCGGGGCGGTGATCCATGCCTCCACGCTATCGCCGGGCCGCGACGCCGCCGCCTGCGCGCCCCCGGACACGACGCAGGAGTTTCCCGCGGCGACGCCTCGCCGCTGCGCCTCGTCACCGCCCGCCGACCGCGAACTCCTGCCGTGTGGCTCCGCGTGGGCGTCACCCGCCCGCCGGACTAGGCTGGGCCGCGGAAATCCACAGATCTAAGGAGCACGAGTATGGGCGCTTTCGACGCCGTCATCGAGATCCCCCGCGGAAGCCGCGTGAAGTACGAAGTCGACCACGGCACCGGCCGTGTCTACCTCGACCGCATCCTCTACACGGTGTTCGGCTACCCCGCCAACTACGGCTTCTTCGAGAACACCCTCGGCGAAGACGGCGACCCGCTCGACGTGCTCGTGCTGCTCGACCGCGACCTGCACCCCGGCATCCTCGCCAAGGTGCGCCCGGTCGGCGTGCTCAAGATGAGCGACGAGGCCGGCGGCGACGACAAGGTCGTGGCCGTGCTCGCGAAGGACCCGCGTTGGGACCACATCCAGGACGTCGGCGACATCGACGAGTGGACCAAGAAGGAGATCTCGCACTTCTTCGAGCACTACAAGGACCTCGAGCCCAACAAGTGGGTCAAGGTCGACGAGTGGGCGGATGCCGCTGAGGCCGAGCGTCTCGTGGCCGAGGCCTTCACGCGTTTCGACGAGCACGACGCTCAGACCAAGACGCAGGGATCCGGCGAGGCGCCGAACACCCTCTGATCCTCTGCAGACGAGAAAACCCCCGGTCCATCGACCGGGGGTTTTCTCGTGGGCTCGGTCAGACCGAGACGCCGCGGGCGCGCAACCAGGGCGCGGGGTCGGTGGTGCCGCCTCCGGGAGGGTAGACCTCGAAGTGCAGGTGGCAGCCGAAGGAGTTGCCGGTCTGACCGGTCGCGGCGATCTGCTGACCGGCCGAGACGCGCTGACCGTACGAGACGTAGATGCCGCCGTTGACGATGTGGCCGTAGCCCGTTCCCGAGCCGTCGTCGTGCTGGATGCGGATGTAGTTTCCGAAACCACCGTTGACACCGGCGTAGGTCACTCGACCCGAGGCCGCGGCGTAGATGGGCGACCAGCAGCTGGCACCGAAGTCCAGTCCGAGGTGCCAGGTGCTGGCGCAGTAGCTGGAGTTGCACTGGCCGGAGCGGGGGCCGTAGCCCGACGACGTGTAGGCCGACGAGGGACGAGCCCAGCCGGATCCGCCGACGCTTCCGCCGCCACCGCCGCCTCCGCCACCGCCGCCTCCGCCACCGCCGCCTCCGCCACCACCGCTGTTCTGGTTGTTGCGGGCTTCCTGCTCACGGCGGGCACGCTCGGCCGCATCACGCGCTGCGGCCTCTTCGCGGGCCTTGCGCTCGCGCTCTTCGCGTGCCTTGCGCTCGGCTTCGACGCCGGCCTGGTAATCAGCCACGGTCTTGGCGGTCGTGTCCTGGAGGGCGGCGAGCTGCGCCTCGAGCACGGCCTGGTTGGCCTGCTGCGCGGCGAGGGCCTCCTGGGCCGCCTGGGCCGCCTGCTGAGCGGCCGCCATCTTCTCTTCGGCGATCTTCTGCAGACGATCGCGCTCGGCCCGGGCGTCGTTGGCCTGGTTGCTGAGGTTCTTCGCGTTGTCGCGCGCCGAGACGGCCGCGGCGTACACCGACTTGTTCCGCTCGAGCAGCTTGTCCATCGTGCCGAGCTTGGCGAGCAGGTCGTCCGCGGATGCGGCCGAGCCCGAGAAGAAGAGGTCGAGCGAGGTGTCGTCGCCGCCGGAGCGGTACAGCTGCGCCGCGACCTTCCCGGCCTTGCTGGCGGCATCCGTCGCCTTCGCCGCTTCGGCATCGGCCTGCTGCTGAATCAGCTGGGCCCGGTAGTCGGCATCCTGGAAGGCCTGCTGAGCGGCGTAGTACTCGTCGGAGCGGGCCTGGACCTCAGCCTGCGTGCGGGCGACCTCGGACTGCAAGCCCTGGATCAGCCCCTGGATGCGCGAGATCTCGCCGGCCTTGGCTGCTTCGTTGGCCTTGGCCGCCTGCACGTCATCCCACGAGGGGTAGTCGGCGGCGACGGCGGGAGAGGCGAAGCCGGACGTCGCGGCGCCGAAGGCACCCAGAGCGACAGCGCCGAGGGCGCCGTACTTCAGCGCACTGCGCCGGTCGAAGGTGGGCCACAAACGCCGCTGCTCGCTCGCCGTGGGGGCGCAGCCGCAGTCGTCAGTCTTATCAGGGGGCACGAGCGTCACGGGACTACCTCATCTCACCGGGTCGCAACTCGGCTAACAGTAGCAACACGAGTCACACGCACAACAGGGCGAGTTCTCGCTGCCGCGGCCCATCCTGCGCCCTCGACACGCGCGGGAGCCGCACGCCACGCCCCGAATTGGCAATCTCCGAAGATGTGAAGTAGGCTCGGTCGTCGGCAAGCGAGGATGAAATCGCAAGGTTTCAGGCTCATCCGGCCCCATCGTTTAGCGGCCTAGGACGCCGCCCTTTCACGGCGGTAGCACGGGTTCGAATCCCGTTGGGGTCACTTTCCGGTGAAGTACAATTGAAAATGCATGGCCCTGTAGCGCAGTTGGTTAGCGTGCCGCCCTGTCACGGCGGAGGTCGCGGGTTCAAGTCCCGTCAGGGTCGCTCCACAGCGACGGGCCTTCTTTCGAGGAGGCCTTTCGTCTAGGAAGCGGCAGACATGCCGCTCGGCTCTGTAGCTCAGTTGGTAGAGCGCACGACTGAAAATCGTGAGGTCACGGGATCGACGCCCGTCGGAGCCACAGGGTGATCATTACAGTCACCTTAGAAACCCTCGTCTAGCTTCTACATGGCGGGGGTTTCGCTTTGCCCTGGTGAGAAGCGGTTTCTGCCACCGATT
This sequence comes from Microbacterium sp. 16-032, assembly GCF_041079455.1. Classification (NCBI taxonomy): domain Bacteria; kingdom Bacillati; phylum Actinomycetota; class Actinomycetes; order Micrococcales; family Microbacteriaceae; genus Microbacterium; species Microbacterium sp. 16-032. The sequence goes on from NZ_JBFYGQ010000005.1 coordinate 458,398, forward strand.
GGCCGCATACGCCGCGGTGGTTGAGCGAGCAAACCGAGCCAGAGCGACCTCTCCCGCAAATGCCGACTCGCATGCCTGGTTAACGATTTGGGCCGGTCTCGGGCCGGTCGCGGCGAGTTTCCGGAAGGTGGATCACTTCGCTTTCGGCGGCGCAGTCGCCTTCTCCGACCCCTCAGTCGGACTCTCCTCGTCCTGCAACCGAACCTGCGGCCAGCCCCTGGTCCCGAATTCTCTGCTGAAGCGATAGGCCAGAGACGCGCGCCTGGAAGCCCTCGAATCTTGGGACGAGTTCGGAGATACGCTCGTCCAGGTCGAAGTCACGCCGGATCGCCTCGAGCTCGACACGCACGTGATCTGCGTCTGCCGAGCTGTCAAGAATGAGATCAATCTCCCGAAGAAGGCTGCGCGCTCGTCGTTTCGATATTGAGTCCTGGTGATCGCGTTGGAACTCCCGGACCTTCCCACTCAACCTTCGATCGCTTCGACGTTGGGTTTCCTCGGCGCTAGCTGAGGCGAGACGGTCGGAGAGATCGCGTAGCAACGCACGCATAGCAAGCTCGGTCTCATCTTGGCCGGGGATGCGGGTGCTTGACGCGAGCGCGCCCTCGAACAGCTCGACTACAGCACGAGCGAAGCCAACCTTCTCGATGTGCGCCCCCTTGAAGGCCTTCCGGTAGGCAACGTCCAGCCCATCCCAGAGGGACCCATCCTTCGCTGCCACAGCTGCGACCACGGCATCCGCTGTCAGCGCGGACACCGCTTCATCGTCGAAACCCTCGATCATCTTCGCGTGCGCCCTCGCGGCGGACGTCGCGAACTCGGGATGTACTAGGTCTTCGATTTCACGCAATACGACTGCTTCGTGCACGAGAGGCGAGCGCGCCTGGGCCCAGACGTCGAGTTCAACAATGCACTCCTCAGGAATGATCGCCCGTCGGTGCACCAGCCTCTCCCGCATCGTCTTGGCAGCCGCTTTGCCCGCTTTATCGCCATCAAAGAGACCGACACATGCTGGCTTTACCTGGTCACGGCCTCGAGCCAGAAACACCATGTAGGGGATCGACTCGGCGGATCCGCTCGGAACTATCGTCAGGTCGTTCAGGTCAAGGTAGTCGTGATCGTCGTTTGTTCGTCGAAAATAGGCGGACGCGCCGGCCAGCATGACTTGATCCGCCAGCCCTTCCACGAACAGGTTTGACCCCCCGATGAAGGCGGTTTCAGCCACCGTGGCGCCCAGGGAGGTACGAAGCGGTTCGTAGTGATTTTGGGTGGCATCTTTGACCACCCGTGTGCCCTCGTCCTCCGCCCCCTTGTCTAGTACTCGAAGTCGATGACCCGCGTTTCTGTCAATAAGGAATGGAGAATGCGTGACGTAAACGACTTGGTGTTTGTGACTTCCGTCTTCGGGTGTCGCGTAGTCAGAGATGACCCGAAGAAGATCCTGCTGCCCGCGGCTCTCGACAGGTACGCATCCGGCTCGTCCAGAAGCATGACCTCCGGGCCAACGAGCCCTCGCCTGTGCGCGGTCAACTGCACAAAATAGCTAAGGAAGAACCTCAGCCCCTGGCTACGCTCGTCGAACGAGTACGAAGCGCGGGTACGGTCCCGGATGACGAGCGCCAATTCATGCTCTCGCGCCTTCACTTCTAGCTCGAAATCCGTGTCTTGAGACCACCAGCGCTTGAAGTTGAGATTCTCGGCAATGGCGATGTTCATCGCTCTTACGAGTCCTTCAATCTCTCCCTCTTGTTCGTTGGCAATCGCTGCTCGCAATCGAGCAAACGACGCGGGATCGATTCCAGCAATATCCACTAGGAGTTTCCGACCGAGCTCAAACTCGGAGTTTCGTCGAGCTTCAGCCTCCGTGTCCGGCGATGCAATATGACTCTGCCAAACCGGGAAAACGTGCGCAGCGAACTCGTCCGCAGCCGACCAAGCACCACCGCGAAGTGCCCCAAACACGGCTGAACGTCGCCTCCGAGAGTCGAACGCGTGCCGAGTCCCGTCCGCCAAGGCGTCGATCGAAAGCGCGTCGGGCATGCCCAAATCCGTGCGCAACCGAAACACGGGCGGCAGAACGTTGTCTAGCGCCGCAAGCTGCGACGCGCTCAGCTCGAAGACTTCAGCTCCACCATTGAGAATGATGAAGGACGGATGACGTCCCGGGCGATAGAGGGTGAACTGCTGGTCGCTGGTTGCCTGCGGAACGATTGCTTGCAGCACTGCGAGCTCGTTCTCGTTCTCGATCCGGAGGGCGACACCGAACTCGGGCGCGCGTACACGACCCTTTTCAACTGAGTAGAACGTGCTGTAACGGCAGAAATCACCTTCATCGATTCCCCTACCCGTGAGAGCGATCTCCAGGGCGTCGAGTAGCTGAGTCTTCCCGGCCTCGTTCGCACCGACCACCGCGGTGATGGAGGGGTCGATTTTGACCCGGACGAACGGGTACCAGCCCTCAGTGGTGTCCTCCCAGAACGCAGGCTCGCTCTTGTTCGACCACTTACGCTCGTAGTCGAAGTTGAACGACTTGAAGAAGCGAATCTCGAGACGATCGATTTTCATGTGTGCACCACCCCAGGCTGACGTCTTGGCACGTTCCGAGAACTATGGCATGTGCTTCGGACATGCCGATACCGGGCGCGCTTTCGCACCCACCATCGGTTCGATGGAACCGCGATCGCGCGTACGCAATGTGTTGGCGAACACGACAGCACATTGGGGCTGGTCAGGGAACTTGAATCCGTCCCCACTGAGTACACCGGGCCCGGTCCGACTCCTCGATGAGTCGATCCAACCCTGTTTCCGCAGCTCTCTCTGCAGAGGGGACATCCAGCACTAACTCGATCTGGCAGTAGTCCTCGGCTTCGGCGCGCGCGGCCAGTCGCGCGTAGAAACGCTCGAGTTCATCATCTAGGCGTGCCACGTTGTTGATTTCCTTCCCCTTCAAGTCTTGCCAGCAACGCGACCACGCCCACTTGGCTGAGCGGCCCCTGGATATCGGTCTTCGGGATGCCGGAGTCGACGGCGATCCCGGCGGTGTCGTGCTCGTGAGGCAGCGCCTCAGCATCGACGGTCATCCCGATCGTCATCAGACCCACCAGACCCAACACGCGCGCGGACAGGGACACCGCCTGTAGGCCGGTTCGCTTTCGGACCCGGCCAGTCGTGGACGGTTTGCTCGGTGAGGCCGCGCGACGGGCTGATCTCGCCGCTTCCGAGGGGTGTTGCGGCGGGCTCGGCGATGTCGGATGAGAGCCGGCAAACGAGAACAGTCGCGCTGCGGCGTCGAAGGGCGTCCCTGTGGCAGCGCCACGGTCGTCCCTGTGGGTGGGCGGGGCGTGTTCGCGGGGTACTCGTGTGCGGGCGCGGGCTTCTCGTCTGGTGCGCGGGAAGCCCGACGTCGGGGTCTCGGTACCGGGAGGACTGTCGACGGCACGATGGCGCCCTGGAGGGGGGCCAGATGTGTGGGTGAGCACTATTCGGGTGTCCTTGGGGCTGGTCATTGACGAGGTGAGGGCAGCAGGCTGAGCCCGCTGGCATCGACGACGAGCACGTCGCCCTCGTCGGTGATCGTGATGGCTTGGGCAGGGCCGTGCACAGTGCCGACGTCCTGCCATGACCCGGTCCCGATGACGGTCCAGATCGTGTCGTTGTTATCCACGCCGACCAACCGCTGGCGGTCCGGAGACGCTGCGATGACGAACAGGGCAGGGGCGTCGGTGAGGGGCGTAAAGGTCTTGCCCCGGTCGATGCTGATCTGCGGGCCATCAGGGGTGAGAGCGATGATGCGGCCGGTGGCGTCGACCTGGAGACCGAAGGTGAGCAGGGTGCTACCGGTTGGCGACCACGACACGCCCTTGTCGGTGCTGATCAGCATGGCTCCGTCCCCGGCATCCTGCCCGTACAGGGCGCCATCGGGGCCGGCAGTGAGGACGTGGAAATCCTTCTCTCCGGTGAACGCGACAGGCTCCCAGGTTTCCCCGCCGTCTTGGCTGCGGATGACGCCGAGGTTCCCCACCCCCAATTCGGCGGGCGTGTTGCGTCCGGGGTGGCCGGAAGCGATCAGATCTCCGCCCAGCGCGGTGAGCCCCATCGCATCGAAGTCGTGTCCGCCGATCCGAGGGCCGAGCTCGCCGGTCGCGGTGGCGGAGAAGATCCCTTCGTGTGCCCCGAGCAGGAACCCGTCCCCATCTGGTGCGGGAACGATGGCGTGCACGTGGGCGACACCATCTGCGTGTTCGGTGCCGGTGGAGGGCGTCGCGGCAACCGCACAACCGGAGAGAGTCAGAGCAGAAAGCGCGACAAGACTGGTCGTCGCGCGCAGGGGCATGCGCATACGCACCCTTTCGAGTTCAGGGTGAGGACGCCCTCGGGTGGGGCGTCCTCACCGGGTGCGGTCAGAGCTGCGCGAGCAGCTCCTGCATGGTGGCGATCTCCGCGGTCTGCGTGTCGATGATGGTCTGCGCCATCGCGATCGCGTCCGGGTTCTGCCCGTTATCGACTTCGTCCTGCGCCATATCGATGGCACCTTCGTGGTGCATCGTCATCTGCTCGAGGAACAGCCGCGACGCCTCCGCACCGGTAGCGGAATCCAGCGCCGCCATGTCGTCTTCGCTCATCACGCCGCCGCCGTGGTCCATGCCGCCCATGGAGCCGGTGTCACTGTCGGCACCCCATCCATCCAGCCACTCCTGCAGCTGGTCGATCTCAGGCTGCTGGGCAGATTTGATGTCCTCGGCCAGCGTGATCACGCCCTCGTCGACACCGTCCTTCGCGAGGATCATGTCGGACATCTCGACGGCTTGTTCGTGGTGCGGGATCATCATCTGCGCGAACATGACGTCCGCGTCGTTGAAGTCCGCGTCCGGCGCGGACATGGCCGAACTGTTGCCGTGGTCCATGCCGGGCATTGAGTCGGGGCCGGTGGTACCGGCGCAGCCTGCGAGGGTGAGGGCGGCGGCGAGGGTGAGTGCGGCGGTTGCCGCGGTACGAATCTTCATCAGGGTTCTCCACTACAGGGGTACGTGAAAGCAACGCCGGTCAGGGTGACGGGCATGCGGATGCACGAGCCGGACGCAAAGGTCCGGCTCGTGCGCATCACGTACGGCTGATGCAGAGAACGGTGAGTGAAGGCGGCCGCAGGGCCGGCCTGATGAACAGCGCCTTTACGAGCGAGTCTCTCGGCCGCGGCAGGATGGACAACCATCGCATGACCGCGCCGGGCCGCACCAGCAGCAGGACAGTCGCGAGCAGCGCCACAACGCACGCCATCGCCAGCATGTCTGAGTGCCCACTGCCGCAGTCCGCGCACAGCTCGTCGGTTGCGGTGGTGCCGGCATGGTGATCACCAGCGCTAGTCGTGGCGGAAGTGGTGACGGTGGTCTGGTGACCGGTGTCGGTCGCGGTGTGCGCGTTGAGGGAGTGCATGGCCAGCAGGCCGACGATGATCGCGCCGGTGACGGCGGTGAGCAGCAGCAGCGTACGGGCCATCGAGCGGCCGGTGCGAACCCGGTCCGTCAGCGCGATCAGCGACATGTCACCTCCCTCCCTTCCACGGTACGTCACACCCGTCAGCGGCTGATAACCGCGTCGGGGCTGAGATCCAACCGGCGCAGCAGCTGAGCGTTCAGAGCGACGACGATCGTGGACAAGGACATCAGGATCGCGCCGACCGACATCGGCAGCACGAAACCGATCGGGGCGAGGATGCCAGCGGCCAACGGCACCGAGATCAGGTTGTACCCGGCAGCCCACCACAGGTTCTGCTTCATCTTCCGGTAGCTCGCGCGGGACAGCTCGATCACCGAGAGCACCGAGCGAGGGTCGTCGCTGGCCAGGATCACCCCGGCCGAGGCAATCGCGACATCCGTGCCGGCGCCAATGGCGATACCCACGTCGGCCTGCGCGAGAGCGGGCGCGTCGTTCACACCGTCGCCGACCATCGCGACCTTGCGTCCCTCGTCCTGCAGTTGCCTCACCTTGGAGGCCTTGTCCTCCGGCCGCACACCGGCGAAGAACCGGTCGATACCCAGTTCAGCGGCTATCGAAGCGGCCACCGCTTCGGCGTCACCAGTGATCATCACCACCTGCACGTCGCGGGCGTGCAGCGCATCGATCGCCTGCCGGGACTCAGGACGGATCTCATCGGCGAGCCGGAGCGCACCGGCGACCTTCCCCTCGATGAGGACGTGCAGGATGATCGCACCCTCCTCCCGCCACGCGTCCGCGACCGGCAGCTCCTGGCCGCCCGTCTGCTCGAGCAGGTACGGACCGCCGACCTGCACCGTCTGGCCGTCGACGGTCGCGCGGACACCGACCGCAGGCGAGGACTCGAAATCCGTCGACCCAGGCACCGAGAGGCTCTTCTCCCGTGCAGCGGCGACGATGGCGCGGGCCAGCGGGTGCTCGGAGTCCGTCTCCGCGGCGGCCGCAAAGGCTACCAGCCGGTCCGCGTCGATCCCGCCGACCGGTTCGACCGCGGTAACGGCGGGGGCACCCTTGGTAAGAGTGCCGGTCTTGTCGAACAGGACCGTATTCACGGTGCGCATGCTCTCCAAAGCGAGACGGTCCTTGATCAGCACCCCGCCCCGGGCCGCGCGCTCAGTAGCAATGGACACCACCAGCGGGATCGCCAGACCCAGGGCATGCGGGCAGGCGATCACCAGCACCGTAATCGTGCGGATCACCGCGTCATCAGGCACCCCCACGATCGTCCACACCACCGCGGTGATCGCCGCAGCAATCAGCGCGAACCAGAACAACCACCCAGCCGCACGATCAGCGAGACGCTGTGCCTTCGACGACGAACTCTGCGCCGCGGTGACCAGTCGTTGGATGCCGGCAAGGGCGGTATCCTCCCCCACCGCGCTGATCTCTACACGAATTCCCGAGTCTGTGGCGACGGTGCCAGCCACGACCGCGTCCCCCTCGCCACGGCGAACAGGCTGGGATTCGCCGGTGATCATCGACTCGTCCATGCTCGCCGAACCCTGCACCACCCGACCATCAGCCGGAACACGTCCACCAGGGCGCACCACCACGACGTCACCGACCTGCAAGTCTGCAGGGGCGACGGTGACCGTCGTATCCCCGTCGACCTTCTCCGCCTCATCCGGGAGAAGCGCGGCCAGGGAGTCCAGTGCGGAGGTGGTCTGCGCGAGCGAGCGCATCTCGATCCAGTGGCCCAGGAGCATGATGACGATCAGCAGCGCCAGCTCCCACCAGAAGTCCAGCTCGTGATCCAACAGCCCAAGGCTCGCGCCCCACGATGCGACGAACGCGACGGTGATCGCCAACCCGATCAGCAGCATCATCCCCGGCTTGCGGGTACGCAGCTCGCCGACCGCACCGGTCAGGAACGGGGCACCACCCCACACATACATCACGGTGCCGAGAACCGGGGAGATCCAGCCCACCCAGGCCGCGTCGGGCAGAGGGTAACCGAGCAGCATCGAGAACATGCCCGAGAACGCCACCACCGGGACCGCCAGGATCAGGTTGATCCAGAACAGTCGACGAAACCGCGCGACGTGGTCCGCGCCGTGCCCGGCGTGCCCACCGTGCTGCATCCCCGCGTGCTCACTGCCATGCCCCTCGTGAGCACTGTCCTGTGAGGACCCGCGGTGCGCGTGCGAGTCGTTGACGGTGTCGGGGTCGGGGTCGGGGTCGGGGTCGGGGACGGTTTCGCGCACCCCCTGGGCAGTGTCATCGCCACCCACGTCGGTCGGTGTGTGGTGGTGTGCGTGGTGGTCGTGCTGACTCATGGTGAGCTTCCTTCCACTATTCGCATCCGGCAGATGCAGGTCAGGCCCCGGCGGAAACGCGGGACGGTTCGGGGATGACAGTCGGCGAGCTCGCCGGGATGGGACGGAACCCGCGCAGGCGCAGACTGTTGGTGACGACGAACACGGAGGACAACGCCATCGCCGCCGCGGCAACCAGCGGGTTGAGCAACCCGGCCATCGCGACCGGAATCGCGGCGACGTTGTACGCGAACGCCCAAAACAGATTGCCCTTGATGGTGCGCAGGGTGCGGCGTGCCAGCCGGATCGCGTCAGCGACCACCAACAGGTCACCGGAGACAACAGTGATGTCGCTCGCAGCGATCGCCGCATCCGTCCCTCCACCCATCGCCAGACCAAGGTCGGCGGCAGCGAGAGCGGCGGCGTCGTTGACCCCGTCACCGACCATCGCGACCATATGCCCGTCCTCCTGCAGTCGGCGGACCGCGTCGAGTTTCCCGGCCGGCGTGACCCCGGCACGCACCTGGTCGATACCGACCTGTCGAGCAATCTCCCGCGCAGCACCGTCGTTGTCCCCGGTAAGCAGCACCGGTGTCATACCCAACGCACGGAACCGGGCGACCGCTTCGGCGCTGGTGGGCTTGACCGTATCGGCGACGGCGATGATGCCCAGATGCGCGCCGTCACGCCCGATCGCCACGACGGTCGCTCCCCCGGTTTGCAGCGCGGCGGCGTCGTGCTGCAGCTGCGCGGTGCAGTGAATGCCCCACTGCTCCTGCAGCCAGGATGGACGGCCGGCGACGAAGAGAGAACCTGCGACGATGCCCTGCACCCCGAACCCGGCGTGAGAGTCGAACGTCTCCGCCGGCGGGACAGCGACGCTGTCGGCGACGATCGCTCGGGCAACGGGATGCTCCGACCCGGACTCCACAGCCGCAGCCGCGGCCAGCAGCTCCTCCCGAGTGATCCCCGGAGCCGGGTGCACAGCGGTGACAGCCATGGTCCCGGTGGTGACGGTGCCCGTCTTATCCAACACGATCGTGTCGACCTTGCGGGTCTGCTCCAACACCTGCGGTCCACGGATCAGGATCCCCATCTGAGAACCACGACCGGTGCCCACCAGCAGCGCGGTGGGGGTAGCGAGCCCCAGGGCGCACGGGCAGGCGATGATGAGCGTCGCGACCGCGGCGGTGAACGCCAGCTCCAGAGACCCGCCGACCAGCAGCCAACCCACGAACGCGACGATGGCCAGCAAGATCACGATGGGCACAAAGATCCCGGACACCCGGTCGGCGAGACGCTGCACACGGGCTTTCCCGGTCTGCGCCTCCTCCATCAGCCGCCGCATCCGCGACAGTTCGGTGTCCGCACCCACGCGGGTGATCTCCACCGTGAGCCGGCCACCGACGTTGACCGTCGCACCCACCACACGGGAACCCACACCGACCTCCACCGGGGCGGATTCACCGGTGAGCATGCTTGCGTCGATCGCCGACGACCCATCGATGACGAGCCCATCGGAAGGGATCTTCTCGCCCGGTCGGACCAGAACCGCATCGCCCACGAGCAGCTGGCTCACCGGGACTCGCTGTTCCACACCGTCGACGAGCTTGACGGCGTCTTTCGCACCCAGCTCGAGCAGAGCGCGCAGCGCTTCAGAAGACGATCGGCGGGCGCGCGCCTCGGCGTACCGGCCGGCAAGGATGAACACCGTCACCAACGCGGCGACCTCGAGGTAGATCTCATGCCCACCCGCCTGCGGGGTGCCGATGAGAGTGAACGTCATCGTCATCCCGGGCATGCCGGCGCCACCGAAGAACAGGGCGTACAGCGACCAGCCGAACGCGGCGATCACCCCGACGCTGATGAGGGTGTCCATGGTGGCGGCACCGTGGCGGGCGTTGACAGCCGCGGCACGGTGGAACGGCCACGCGCCCCACACCGCCACTGGGGCGGTGAGGGTGAGCGCCAGCCACTGCCAGTACTCGAACTGCAACACCGGAACCATCGACAGCACCGCGACCGGCACAGACAGCGCGGTGCTGATCAGCAGACGTTGCCGCAGCAACACCAGATCGCGGTCCACCGGCGCACCCGGTTCATCCGCGCCCTCGGCGACCGGCGGCGCCGGAATCGCCGCGTGGTAGCCGGCGGATTCGACCGCGGCGATCAGGGTGGCCGAGTCGACGTCCTCACCGCGCACGCGGGCTTTCTCGGTGGCGTAGTTGACGGTCGCTTCCACACCGGGCAGCTTGTTGAGCTTCCGCTCAATTCGCGTCGCACACGACGCGCAGGTCATCCCGGTGATGTCGAGTTCGACATCGACCGTGCTCATGACGTAGTGCTGGCCAGCGCGTAACCAGCCTCCTCCACCGCCGCCTCCACGGCAGCAGCAGCGATCGGCGCCGAGCTGCGGATAGTCACCCGCGACGTTCCACCCGCGTTCAGGTCAACCGAGACACCCTCCACCCCGTCGATCGCGGACAACTCCTCCGTGACGCTCGACACGCAGTGCGAGCAGGTCATCCCCGTCACCAGCACGTCAGACGTCACCGCGGCCGTCGCCGCATCCGCGGTCTCGGAAGTCGATGCGGTCGCGCAGCAGGCACAGCCAGCGCCGGTGTCCGTCAAGCCCAGGTCATTGCGGTTCTCGGTGTTCATCATCGTCTCCTCGTAGGTGGGTTGGTGGGTCACGAACGGACCAGACGGGCGATCGCCTCATTGGCTTCGCGGATCTTCTCTTCGGCAACGGCACCACCCTCGGCACTGGCCTCAGCAACGCAATGCGACAGGTGGTCGCCCAGCAGCGACAGCGCGACAGACTCGAGCGCCTTCGTGGCCGCGGAGACCTGCGTGAGGATGTCGATGCAGTACTTGTCGTCCTCGACCATCCGCGCGATTCCACGGACCTGACCCTCCGCGCGACGCAGCCGCTTCAGCAGGTCTTCCTTGTTCGCCGTGTAACCGTTCACGCTGCATACCCTACCCCCCTACCGTATTCACGGCAATCGGTCTGCGATCGTCCGCTCCTGGGCCGGTTGAGCCTTGGGACGCCGGGGAGTAATCACGGCGGCCAGACCAGCCGCGACGAACGCGGCGATACCGGCGACGAGCAGCGCGGCGGTAAACCCATCAGGGGTTCCTCCGGCGAGGCTGACCGCTGCGACGCTGGACATCACCGCGGCTCCGGTCGACGCCCCGAACTCGTGGAAGGTGCTCACAATTCCGGACGCGACGCCGGCTTCCTCGACGCAGATCCATCAACGGGGCGCGCGCCGTCCGCTGCCGGACGACGAACGCCGCACACAGTGCGATCGCGACGAGGCCGGCGACGCCGTTGCCCCACTGCCAGACTCCCCGTTCGCCAGCATTGATGATCGCCCAGATGAGCGTTCCCGTGGCGGCGGTGACCAGAAGGCCTCCGAGCACATCGATACGGCGCGAGGCCGCCGGGTGGACCGACCGGGGAAGCAGGATGACCAGCGCGATGAACACCTTTTTCGTTTCCGGATGCCGCTCTGTGTCGGCATCCCTCCCGCCCCGCGCGCACGACACCCTTGCCGCTCTGCGTCGGCATCCCCTCGCGCCCCGCGCCCGCCCACGCGGCACCCCTCGCGCCCCACCCCACTCCCCCGGGCGACGCCCGCGGTGCCCCGCCGCACGGACCGCGATCCGAGGCCGCCGCGCGAGGACAGGAGACAGCGCGAGCACAGGGCGATGACAGCGGGGGCCATCATGTTCTCGAACGATCCCCTGCTCCGAAGCGACGCGCGAAGAGACCCCGGCGCCGGGGTGGTTTCCGACGCCGCCGGACAGCGCTACTATTTGTTTGACTTTCAGCAAACACCTGGCGCCCGACCGAGCTCTCCCCGCCGTCCGCCAGGCCTTCTCGTGAAGAGGCCCCGATGTCAGACATCACCACCAGCCGCCGCGCGCACACGGCGACCACCGACACGGTCATGACGCACCGCATGATCATGTTCGTGATCTTCGGCCTCATGGCCGGCATGTTCCTGTCCGCCCTCGACCAGACCGTGGTCGGCACCTCGATCCGCACGATCGGCGACGACCTGCAGGGCCTGAGTCTTCAGGCCTGGGTCACGACGGCCTACCTGATCGTGTCGACCATCTCGACGCCGATCTACGGCAAGCTCTCCGACATCTTCGGTCGGCGCCCGCTGTTCCTCATCGCCATCCTCATCTTCATCATCGGATCGGTGCTCGCGAGCTTCTCGACCTCGATGGTCGAGCTCGCCGCCTTCCGCGCCATCCAGGGCCTCGGCGCCGGTGGACTGATGTCGATGCCGCTGGCGATCATGGGGGACATCCTCGCCCCGCGCGAACGCGCGAAATACCAGGGCTACTTCCTCGCCGTCTTCGGCATCTCCAGCGTCATCGGCCCGCTCGTGGGCGGTCTGTTCGCCGGAGCCAGCCAGATCCTCTTTATCACCGGATGGCGCTGGGTCTTCCTCATCAACGTGCCGATCGGCATCGTCGCGCTCGCGATCGTCTGGCGCTTCCTCCACATCCCCAAGCAGCCGCGGCACTCGGTGCGCATCGACTGGTGGGGCGCCACGACGGTCATCGTCGCGCTCGTCCCGCTTCTCCTCGTGGCCGAGCAGGGTCGCGAGTGGGGCTGGGGCTCGCCGATCGCGATCGCCTGCTACGTCATCGGCGCGCTCGGCATCCTGGCCTTCGTCATCGCCGAGACCGCGATGAAGGACGACGCGCTCATCCCGCTGAAGCTCTTCCGCTCGCCGACGTTTTCGATGGCGACCATCATCGGCGTGCTCGTCGGCTTCGGCATGTTCGGCGCGATGCTGACCCTGCCGCTGTACCTGCAGCTCGTGCTCGGCTCCTCGCCGACGCAGAGCGGGTTCGAGATGCTGCCGATGATCCTCGGCCTGATGATCGCCTCGATCGCGAGCGGTCAGATCATCGCGCGCACCGGTCGCTACCGCATGTTCCCGATCCTGGGCACGGCGCTGATGTCGGTCGGCTTCTTCCTGCTGACGTTCCTGAAGTACGACAGCCCCTACTGGCACGTCGCGATCGCGATGCTCGTCATCGGCCTCGGCCTCGGTCAGCTGATGCAGACGCTGACCATCGCCAGCCAGAACTCGGTGGGCCTGCGCGACATGGGCGTGGCCACGAGCGGATCGACGTTCTTCCGCCAGATCGGTGGAACGCTCGGCACCGCGGTGCTGCTGTCGCTGCTGTTCACGCTCATGCCGACGAACATCATCGGTTCCTTCGCCGACCGCGCGACGCTCACCGATGCTCTCGACGCGGCCCTCGACCCCACCGTGGCCTCGGCCCCCGCGAACGAGAAGATCATGTCGGGCATTTACACCCCGATCGTGTCAAAGATCGTCGAGGGGACCACGACGCAGCTGCAGGCCGGGGTGAAGCAGGCTCAGGATGCCGCGACCCAGGCCGTCACGGAGCAGGCCGCGGCAGGTCGCATCCCGGCGTCGGCGCAGGCCGCCGCCACGCAGACGGCCGTCGCCCAGGCCATCACCGCGGCCACGACGCAGATCCAGCAGCAGGTGCCGGTCGCGCGCGTCTCGTCTGACGGCACGGTCAGCCTGGACTTCTCGGATGCCGCGCAGCGTGCGGCCTTCGTGGACACCGCGGCCACGACGATCGAGGACCAGTTCACCGCGGGTGACGAGAACACCTCGATCGGCGGTTCGACGCTCGACGACACCTCGTTCCTCGTGGGAGCCGACGCGCGACTGACCAAGCCGTTCCTTGTCGGCTTCAACTCCTCGGCGACGACGGTGTACTGGACCGCGATGGGCGTCGTGCTGCTGGCCTTCGTGCTGTCGCTGTTCTTCCGCACCCCGCCGCTGCGGTCGAAGTCGGCCCTGCAGGAGGCCGCCGACGAGCGCCGCGGCAAGGACAAAGAGGACGAGCGCGCCGAAGAGGCCGCCGCCCAGACCGGCGCGTTGATCGCTCCCTGAGCGGCAATCACTCCACAGAAGAAGGGCGGGGTCGTCGTGAGACGCCCCCGCCCTTCTCTCATCCGCCACGGGACGAGATGACCTCACACGGTCTCGCGGGCCCGCAGGTCCTTGCGCAGGATCTTCCCCGAGGTCGACTTGGGGATCACGTCGATGAACTCGACGCGGCGCACCTTCTTGTGCGGGGCCACCTCGCCGGCGACGAAGGCCATCACGTCGTCGGCGCTCAGACCGGCCTCGGGGGCGGCCACCACGAACGCCTTCGGGATCTCCTCGCCGTCGTCACCGCGGACGCCGATGACGGCGGCATCCTGGATCTTCGGGTGCGACAGCAGCAGGGCCTCGAGCTCCGCCGGGGCGATCTGGTAACCGTGATATTTGATGAGCTCCTTGAGCCGGTCGACGATCGTGAAGTACCCGTCGACGTGGTGGACGCCGATGTCTCCGGTGTGCAGGAAGCCGTCGGCATCCAGTGTCTCGGCGGTGGCGTCCGGACGGTTGAGGTAACCGAGCATGACGTTGGGGCCGCGCACCCAGATCTCACCGGGTGCCGTGAGGCCGTCGTCGCCGTGCTCCTCGAGGTCGGCTCCGGTCTCCGGATCGACGAGCCGCCCCTCGCAGTTCGGGATGAGCACGCCCACCGAGCTGACCGGCATGTCGGTACCCGCCGGGATGGCATGCGACACCGGGCTCAACTCGCTCATGCCGTAGCCCTGATAGAAACGCGCGCCGATGCGCCGCCCGGCGGTCTCGGCGGTCTCGCCGTCGAGCGGAGCCGCTCCCGAGAAGACGCTGTGCACGCTCGAGAGGTCGAACTGGTCGACGGCGGGGTGTTTGGCCAGGGCGACGGCGATCGGCGGGGCGATGAAGAGGAACGTGCACCGGTGATCCTGCACGGTGCGCAGGAACTCCATCAGGTCGAACCTCGGCATGGTGACGAGCGTCGCGCGCTGGCGCAGCGCGAGGTTCAACAGCACCGTCATCCCGTAGATGTGGAAGAAGGGCAGCACGGCGAGCACCCGATCGTCGCGGGCGATCTCGATGACGGCCCGGCACTGGTGCACGTTCGCGACGAGGTTGCGGTGCGAGAGCATGACGCCCTTGGGGACCCCGGTGGTGCCGGACGAGTACGGCAGCACCGCGATGTGGGTCGCGGGGTCGAAGCTCACCTCGGGCGGGGTGCGGCCCTCGCCCACCAGCGAGCGCAGATCGGGGTGCCCCTCCGCGCCGTCGAGCACGATGACGCGCTCGTCCGGGATGCCGACGGCGCGCGCGGCCTGATGCGCCTGCGGCAGCAACGGAGACACGGTCACGAGCCAGGTGGCCGCGGCATCCCTCAGCTGTTTCTCGATCTCGTTCGCCGTGTACAGGGAGTTGATCGTGGTGATGATCGACCCCGCACGCAGGATGCCGTGGAACACCGTCGCGAACGCGGGGACGTTCGGGCACAGCATCGCGACGACGGTCTCGGTGTCGGCACCACGGGCGGCCAGGGCCCCGGCGAACGCGTCGACCTGGGCGCGGAGGGCGCGGTAGGTGGTCTCGGCACCCCCGGCGGGATCCACCAGCGCGACGCGATCGAGATCGGACTCCTCGAGCGATGCGAAGAGATAGTCGTAGATGCTCTGGTCGGGGATCTCGATGCTCGGGTACGGGCTCTGGAACACGGTTCTCTCCCTCGAAAACTGCCGCGGCGACGGTGCCGTGCGCTCATCCTGGCATCCGTGGGACGCGGTGTCATCCCGGACGGGACCGGCTCTCGGCGCCCGCTCAGGTGAAGGCGAGCACCACGCCCCCGACGGCCCCGACGATGACGACCGCCCACGCCGGAACGCGGAACGCGGTGAGGAGCACGAATCCCACCACCGCGAGCAGGAACGATCCCGCACCGGTGACGGCGGTCGTGAAGACGGGAGCGTAGAGAGCGGCACCGAGGATGCCGACCACGGCCGCGTTGGCCCCGCGCATCGCGGCGCGCACGCGGGGCTTGGACCGCACCGCATCCCAGAACGGCAGGACGCCGGTGAGCACGAGGAAGCCCGGCACGAAGATCGCGGCGAGCGCGAGGGCCGCGCCCGCAATCCCCCCGGGACCGACGGAGGACACCGCACCGAGATAGGCGGAGAACGTGAAGAGCGGGCCGGGCACCGCCTGGGCGGCGCCGTACCCCGAGAGGAACGCCTCGGGCGAGACCCACCCGGTCTCAACCACCCCCGCCTGCAGCAGGGGCAGCACCACGTGGCCGCCGCCGAACACCAGGGCACCCGAACGGAAGAACGCGTCGATCAGGGCGGCCACCCCCGACCCGGTAGCCGCCGCGAGCACGGGAAGGCCCACCAGCCCGCCCACGAAGAGGACCAGACAGGTCACGGCGACGACGCGGGGCACGCCGAACGACGGTAGCGCCGGCGCAGAGGGCTCGACGACACCGCGAAGGAGCGCGAGCCCACCGAGCACCCCGACGGCGAGAGCCCCCAGCTGCCCCGGAGCCCCCGGAAGGAGCAGCGCGAGGGCGAGGCCGACGACGGCGATACCCGCCCGCGGGGCGTCGGGCGCGAGCGTGCGGGTCATCCCCCACACGGCCTGGGCGACGATCGCCACCGCCACGACCTGCAGACCCGAGATCACGCCGGCGGCGACGGGGCCGCCGAGCACGGCGGCTCCCCCGGCGAACGCGACGAGAAGGACGGCGGAGGGAAGGGTGAAAGCGAGGAATGCGGCGAGCGCGCCGAACACTCCGGCCCGCTGGAGCCCCATCGCGAAGCCCACCTGGCTCGAGGCCGGACCGGGGAGGAACTGGCAGAGCGCCACGAGATCGGCGTACGCCCGGTCGTCCATCCACTTCCGGCGCACGACGAGGTCGTCGCGGAAGTACCCGAGGTGCGCGACGGGCCCACCGAACGAGGTGAGGCCGAGACGAAGGAAGGCGAGGAACACCTCGCGGACGGAACCGGACCGCTGCACCGCCCCATCCTGGCGCAGCGGGGGAAACGACGGGTGAATCGTCACACCAGACGAGGACGGAGCAGCGCGTCCACCAGCGCCAGGGTGACGCCGGTCACGCGCTGATCATCGGCGACGTCGGCCCCCGCCACCGCGTCGCGGAAACGTTCGACCTCTCCGACCATCGGGTTGGCCGGAGCGTCCACCTCGATGACCTCGGCCGGCCCCGAGCGCGGAGTCAGCACCAACCGGCGGGGAGCGTCGATCGCGTCGATCGAGAGCGACGCGCCCTCCCCCTGGATCTCGCTGGGCAGGGCGCTATCGGTGATCTTCGACCAGGCGACGTCGGCGACGAACCCGTCGTATGCGGCGATCGCGCTCCCGAGCCCGTCCGTCCCCGAGGCGATCCCGACGCGCACGCCGTCGATCGAGCGGGGCGCGCCGAAGAGCCGCACGAGCGCGTGGAGCGGGTACACCCCCAGGTCGCGCAGGGCGCTCCCACCCAGCGCCGGATCGAAGATGTTCGTCTGCTCGCCCGCGAGTACGTGGTCGTACCGCGCCGAGCGCTTCTCGTATCGCAGCGAGACGCGGCGCACCACGCCTAACCGCGGCAGCAGCGCGCGGACCGCGTCGAGTCCCGGGTCGTACCCCGAGCGCATCGCCTCGAGCAGGACGACGCCGCGCTCGCGAGCGTGCGACACCGCGGCATCCCACTCCTCCGCCGACAGCACCGCGGGCTTCTCGACGAGCACCGGGATGCCGGCATCCACCGCCTCGCGCACCTGCTCCGCGTGCACCGCGTTGGGGCTGGCGAGATAGACGGCGTCGACGTCGGGGGCCGCGAGAAGGTCCGCGAGGCCAACCGCGGTGCGTGGCGCCCCGATCGCGTCGGCGAAGGCCCGGGCGCGCTCGGCGTCTCGAGACGCCACCCGCGAGACCTCGACGCCCGCGACGACGGCGACCGCGTCCGCGAAGCGTTCGGAGATGGAACTGGTCCCGACGATGCCGATGCGAATCATGCCCTCATCCTCCCGCGAACGCCGCGCCGCACGGTCCCCTCGTTCACGGGTGTGGCTTTTCACGTCGATAGGATCGCGCCGAATCACCCGTCCGAAGCCCGAGGCACCATGAACACCACCCGAGCCGAGCAGCGTCGCCGCGCCGCCCGCCGTACCCGTCGGCGCCGCACGATCAGCGCCGTCATCGCCGTCGCCCTGATCGGCGCGGGCGTCGTCGCGATCGCCCTGACCCGCGCCCCCGAGGCTCCCCTCGTCGCCGACGACACCTCCGTGAGCGCCACACCCACAGAGACGCCGACCCCGACGGCGACGCCCCTGACGCCCGCGCAAGCGCTGCTCGCCGGCTCGACCGACCCACACGCCTGCGCCGTCTCGTTCGCCGGGGACGGCATCGCCCTCGATCCGCAGCTGCAGACGCAGGGCGCTCGTTACCAGAACCTGCCCATCCCGCGCGCCGACGGCCGCGTCTTCGCCGGGTGGTACGACGACGCGACCGCGGCCTCGGCGATGACGCAGACCGCGCGCCTGAACGGCGCCGACCTCGTCGCCTGCACCGACCGGCAGCGGACGCTCCACGCCGGGTGGACGACCCCCGAGGCGAACGCAGCCGAGGCCGCCGGCATCCCCATCCTCATGTACCACCAGTTCACGCGAAACCCGAACGGCGAAGACAACTGGCTGCGGCTGAACTACACCTACGTCGGCGACTTCGACGCGCAGATGGCCCACATCCAGCAGTCCGCCTTCTACCTGCCCACCTGGGACGAGCTGAGCGCGTTCATCGACGGAAAGCTCTTCCTGCCGAAGCACTCCGTGGTCATCACCGACGACGACGCCGACAGCACCTGGCTCGAGATGGCCGCCCCGATCGTGGGCGACCGGAAGCTCCTGACCACCTCGTTCGTCATCACCTCGGCACGTACGGAAGGCACACCCAACCCCTTCGTCCTGCAACGGTCGCACACCCACGACATGCACCGCGCCGGAGCGAACGGCAAGGGGCGCATGGTCAACGAGGACGCCGACACGATCGCCGCCGATCTGGAACGGTCGGCGCAGATCCTCGGAGCGAAAGAGGTCGTCGCCTACCCCTTCGGGCACTACAACGACACGACGAAGGAAGGACTGCGTCGCGCCGGCTTCGAGCTGGGTCGCACGATCGAACACGGATACGTGCGCATCGGAACCGATAAACTCGCCCTGCCCGTCATCCGCATGAATTACGGAATGACGGTCGACGATCTCAAGAAGGAGATCGGCTGACCCTCCCCCTGCCGGAGAGAATCGGCGGGAACACCCGCTCACGAGCAGTCGCTCATGGCCCACCGAGGTGGGCATCCGTGATCTCTCAGGTAAGTACGCCAGACTTTCAGACCGGGCACGCGCCGACCGCTCTGCGCTGTTCACTTCTGTCTTACCGAGAAAACGCGAGCTTCTATGGACCTTTCCGTCATCGTTCCGACCTTCAACGAAGGTCCGAACGTCGCCGAGCTCGTCCGACGGACGACACACGCGCTGCTCGGTCGTACGGTCGAAGTGATCTTCGTCGACGACTCCACCGACGACACCCCTGACATCATCCGGGCCGTCGCCGCGGCATCCGAGATCCCCGTCCGCCTCATCCACCGCGACAACCCGGTGGGCGGTCTCGGCGGCGCCGTGGTCGAGGGCATCCGTGCCGCGGAGTCCGACCGCTGCGTCGTCATGGACGGCGATCTGCAGCACCCGCCCGAGGTCATCGCCGACATGCTCGCGCGCGCCGAGGTCGGCGACGCCGACGTCGTCGTCGCCTCGCGTTACGTCGCCGGCGGTACCTCCGACGGTCTCGCCAATGCGGTGCGCACCACCGTGTCGCGCGCGTCGACGCTGCTGACCAAGGCGATGTTCCCCAAGAAGCTCAACAACTGCACCGACCCGATGACGGGCTTCTTCCTCGTCGACCGCCGCACGCTCGAGATCGAGACCCTGCAGCCGCGCGGCTTCAAGATCCTGCTCGAGATCCTCGCGCGCAAGCAGATGCGCGTGGCCGAGGTGCCGTTCTCGTTCGCCCCCCGCTTCGCCGGTGAGTCCAAGGCGACCTTCAGCCAGGGCATGCGCTTCCTCACCCAGCTGACCATGCTCCGCTTCGGACGCATGTCGGCGTTCGCCCTCGTCGGCGGGCTGGGAGCCGTGGCCAACCTCGCGATCATGTGGGCCCTGCAGGCCTTCGGCGTTCAGTACCTCGTCGCCGCGGTCATCGCCAGCATCGTCACGATCGTCGCGAACTTCATCGCGCTCGAGTACCTCGTGTTCGCCGACATGCGCGCCGAGTCCGGCCTCATGCGGCATCGCTTCATCAAGTCGTTCACGTTCAACGGCGTCGAGGCCATCGTGCGCATTCCGGTGATCTGGGTTCTCGTGAGCCAGGCCCACATGCCCAGCGTCATCGCCGCGGCCCTCACGCTCATCGCCGCCTTCGTGGTGCGCTTCGTCTTCCACGCCCTCGTGGTCTACGCGCCCAAGAAGAGCCGTGTCGGCAAGGCCGTCCGTGCGATCGAGCCCCTCGAGGACGAAGTCACCGCCTGACCCCCGGCGCTCACCGTCGCGCTGCGGCGTACGCTGGAGGCATGTCCTCCGACGCAACCATCCGTATGTTCGGCGCCGACTGGTGCCGCGATTGCATCCGTACCAAGAAGCAGCTCGACGAGCTCGGCATCGACTACGAGTACATCGACCTCGTGGCCGACCCCGCCGCGGCCGACGTCGCCAAAGAGATCTCCGGGCGCACCAGCATCCCGGTGGTCGTCTACCCCGACTCCAGCCACCACGTCGAGCCGTCGAACGCCGACGTCGAGAGCAAGCTCCGCGAGCTGTCGCTGATCTGATCGCGACGGCGTGATCCTCTCCGCCGCGTGGCCCGTGCGGCGCGCGCTCACCGCTGAAACGGGAAGCGCGCTACCCGCGCTCGTGGATCACCACGTGCACCTGCACCTGATCGATCCCGCGGCTCTCGGGCGTCGAGGGATCGCCGCCGTCGTCGACCTCGGCGGCGATCCCTTCGCCCTCGCGCGGCGGCCGTCCGGCCTGCCGCGGACCGCGTTCGCCGGGACCTTCCTCACCGTCCCCGGCGGGTACCCCGACGGTCGCTCGTGGGCTCCGCCGTCGATCGTCCGGTTCGTCACCGATCCTTCGCGGCATCCGGGAGTCGAGGGCGGAGCCCGCACCGCGGTGGATGAGCAGGCGGATGCCGGAGCGTCACTCATCAAGGTCGCGCTCCACGCCGACGCCGGTCCGGTGCTGTCCGACGCCGCCCTCGCCGCCGTGGTCGCCTCGGCGTCCGAGCGGGGCCTCCCCGTCGTCGCCCACGCCCAAGGCCCCGGTCAGGTCGACCGGGCGATCGATGCGGGCGTCGCCGCCCTCGCTCACGCCCCCTTCGACGCCGCCGTCTCTCGACGCCAGGTGGCGCGCGCCGTCGCCGCGGGCCAAGCGTGGATCTCGACGCTCGACATCCACCGCGGGGCCGATCGCGAGCGCGCAATTTCGAATCTCCGCGCGTTCGCCGCGCGCGGCGGCCGCGTGCTCTACGGCACGGACCTCGGCAACGGCTCGTTGCCCGTGGGCGTCAATCGGCGCGAGCTGCTCGCCCTGACCGAGGCGGGCGTGCGCGGCGACGCTCTCGTGACCGCCCTCACCGACCCCTGGCCCCGCGCCCGGCCCCTCGACGCCGTCTCGACCTTCGTCGCCGGCGCCGCCCCCACCGACGACGACGAGGTCGCGAGCTGGCTCAGCCGGGCGACCGTCGTTCCGACCGAGGAGCTCACCCGTGTCGACTGACCCCTCCCCCGACTTCGGCTCCGTGGACCGGCTCGAGGTCCCGGCCCACTCCTTCGCCGCCGAGGCGCGGCGCCTCGACGAGGCCGATCCCCTCGCGCACCACCGCGACGCCTTCGTCGGCAGCGAGACGTCGCTGATCTACTTCGACGGCAACTCGCTCGGGCGGCCTCCCCGCGCCACCGCCGATCGGCTCGCACGCTTCGTCACCGACGAGTGGGGTGGACGTCTCATCCGCGGGTGGGACGAGACGTGGATGGAACTGCCCTTCGTGATCGGCGACCGGATCGGTGCCCTGGCGCTGGGCGCGGCATCCGGTCAGACGGTGATCGGCGACTCGACCACCGTCTTGCTCTACAAGATGCTGCGCGCCGCCCTCGACGCCCAGTCGGCACGCGATCCCGAACGCGTCGAGATCGTCGTCGGGCGCGACGACTTCCCCACCGACCGTTACCTCGTCGAGGGGATCGCGGCAGAACGGGGAGCGCGCGTGGTCTGGGTCGAGGTCGACACCGCACGCGGAGTGGATGCCGACTCCCTCCGCGCCGCGGTCGGACCGCGCACCGCAGTGGTGCTCTTGAGCCACGTCTCGTACCGGTCGGGCTTCCTCGCCGACGGACCCGAGCTGACCGCGATCGCGCACCGAGCCGGAGCGCTCGTGCTGTGGGACCTCTGCCACTCGGCCGGGTCCGTGCCGGTCGAGCTCGACGCGTGGAACGCCGACCTCGCGGTCGGCTGCACCTACAAGTACCTCAACGGCGGGCCCGGCTCCCCCGCGTTCGCGTACGTCGCGTCTCGTCATCACGCGACCCTGACCCAGCCGGTCCAGGGATGGATGGGGGCCGCCGACGTCTTCTCGATGGGGCCGCAGTACCGCCCCGCCGAGGGCATGCGCCGCTTCCTCTCCGGCACACCCCCGGTGCTGGCCATGGTCGCCATGCAGGACACCCTCGACCTTCTCGACGTTGCCGGCATCGAGGCGGTGCGGGCGAAATCGATCGCTCTCACCGAGTTCGCGGTGCGGGTGGCCGACGGCATCCTGACTCCGCTCGGCGTGCGGCTCGCCTCTCCGCGCGACCCGGCGGAACGCGGCGGACACGTGACGCTCTCGCACCCCGCGATGAGGGCGGTGACGGCCCGCCTGTGGAGCGACGACGTCATCCCCGACTACCGCGACCCGCACGGGCTGCGCATCGGACTCTCGCCCCTGTCGACGAGCTTCGCCGAGACCCTGGCGGGACTGCAGGCCGTGGCCGCCGCCGTGCGCGCGGAGAGCTGAGGGCCCGGCGGCATCGAGGACCCCGCTCATCTCGTCGCCCGGTGCCGCTCCGCCGACCGAAGCCCGAGGGATAGCCTCGAAGGGTGATCGATCCCCTCCTCCTCGTCCTCGCCGGAGTGGTGGTCGTCGCTCTCGCCGCGGTGATCGGGCCGCGCTTCAACGTCGCCGGCCCGCTCGTCCTTCTGGCGGTCGGCGCGGGAGTGAGCCTGCTCCCCTTCGTCGAACCGTTCTCGGTGAACCCCGAGGTCATCCTCGTGGGGGTTCTGCCCCCGCTGCTCTATTCGGCGGCCGTGCAGCTTCCGGCCATCGAGTTCCGTCGCGACTTCGCCCCCATCGCGGGGCTCTCCGTGCTTCTCGTCGTCTTCAGCTCGCTCGTTCTCGGTCTGTTCTTCTGGGCCGTCATCCCCGGTCTCGGCCTCGCTCTCGCCATCGCCCTGGGCGCGATCCTCAGCCCCACGGATGCCGTGGCCACCTCGATCGCCAAACGCTTGGGGATCTCGCCGCGCGTGGTGACGATGCTCGAGGGCGAGAGCCTGCTCAACGACGCCACCGCTCTCGTGCTCCTGCGCACGGCCGTGGCGGCCGTGGCTTCGGGATTCGCGTTCGGCGACGCCCTCGCCGACTTCGCGTGGGCCGTCGCGATCGCCCTCGTGTTCGGCGCGGTCGTCGGCTGGGCCAACCTGCGCGTGCGCGAGCGCGTCTCGAACTCCGCCGCGAACACCGCGCTGAGTTTCACCATCCCCTTCCTCGCCTACCTCCCGACCGAGCACCTCGGCGGATCCGGTCTGGTCGCCGCGGTGGTCGCGGGCATCGTCACCGGCCAGGGCGCGGCGCGGCGCTTCACCCCGGAGCAGCGCATCAGCGACCGGCTCAACTGGCGCACGGTCGAGCTGATCCTCGAGGGCGGGGTCTTCCTCGTCTTCGGCCTCGAGCTGAAGGACATCGTCGTCGCCAACCTCAGGGAGCACGAGGGGCTCTGGCACGGAACGTGGCTCGCCCTCTCCGCGCTCGGGATCGTGCTGCTCGTGCGGGCGCTGTACGTGACTGGGCTGATCGCGGTGCAGGCTCGGCGCAGCCGACGGCACGTTCGCCACCAGGACCGGATCGAGGGCGCGCAGCAGCGCCTCGACCGCTTCGAAGAGGCGTACCGGGAGGCACCCGAGCAGTTCGGCGAGGGGCGTGCCGGCCCCGCCCGCACCGAGCGCCGCATCGGGTGGATGCGCGCGCGGATCTCGCGCACGATGGCCGATCTCGACTACTACCGCGACTCGCCCTTGACCGCGCGTCACGGGACCGTGATCGTCTGGGCGGGGATGCGCGGGGTCGTGACCCTCGCGGCGGCTCAGACGCTCCCGGTGGACACCCCGCAACGCCCGCTCCTGATCTTCGTCGCCTTCCTCGTCGCACTGTTCAGCCTGGTCCTGCAGGGACTGACGCTGTCGCCGGTCGTGCGCGGCGTGGGCCTGAGCGGCGACGGCGGCGAAGGACCTACGCGCGACGAGCAGCGAGCCCTGAGTTCGGAGCTTCGGGATGCCGCGATCACGGCCGTTCAGTCGGGCTCGCTCGCGCGGCGCGACGGCGAGCCCTTCCCCGCCGACCTGGTCGAGCGCGCCGGCGCCCGGCTCGTGCAGCCGCCGGACGACGACGATGAAGCGAACGCACGGGTGCGAGACCTGCTGGAGCTGCGTCTGGCCTCGATCGAAGCGATGCGCAAGCGCCTGGGCGAGCTGAGCCGCGACGGGCGGTTCAGCACGGCGGCGCTGCGCCACGCCCTCGCCGAGCTGGACGCCGACCAGCTGAGTCTCGAGCTGCGCATCGACGACGGCGCGGACGACTGACGAGGAATACCAGGACCGGGGTTTCGGTTTCTCCTCGCGCGCATGCGGTCACCGCGAGAGTCGGGGTGACTCGACGGCGGGAGAGAAGTACCCATGAGCAGGTTCGCCCGGAAAGTCGCCCTCGTCACCGGCGGAGGAAGCGGAATCGGAGCCGCCATCGCGCGGCAGCTCGGCAAAGAAGGCGCCTCGGTGATCGTCACCGACATCAACCTCGAGGCCGCCGAACGCGTCGCCCAGGAGATCACCGTCGTCGGCGGCACCGCCACCGCGTTCGCCCAGAACACCGCGAAGTGGCAGGACTCCGAGTCGGCCGTCGAATTCGCGAAGAAGACCTACGGCGGACTCCACCTGGCGGTGAACAACGCCGGCATCGGCGGTCAGGCCGCGACCATCGGCGACTACGACATCGAGTCGTGGGACCGCGTGCGCGCGATCAACCTCGACGGCGTCTTCTACGGGCTGAAGTTCCAGCTCCCCGCGATCGTCGCCTCCGGTGGCGGAGCGATCGTGAACATGGCATCCGTCCTCGGCTCGGTGGGCATCGCCCAGAGCTCCGCCTATGTGGCAGCCAAGCACGCCCTCGTCGGGCTGACCAAGGTCGCTGCGCTGGAGTACACCGCCCAGGGTGTGCGCACGAACGCCGTCGGCCCCGGATTCATCGACACTCCCCTGGTGCGCGCGAGCCTGTCGCCCGAGGCGCTGACCCACCTCGAGAACGAGCACGCCGCCGGCCGCCTCGGCACGGACGAGGAAGTCGCCGCCCTCACGCTGTTCCTGCTGAGCGACGACGCGTCGTTCATCTCGGGGAGCTACCACCTCGTCGACGGCGGATACTCCGCCCACTGAGCCGAACCCACCGGGCCCGCCGCGGCGGGCCCGGTGCTGCCTGCCGGGGCCGCGCGGGTGTGGCCAGGAGGCTGCTTGAGCGGTGCGGGGCGCCAGACAGCGCTTTCTGGGACATGCCCCGACGCGAAGTGGGACAAGGGTCGATGGCCGCCGGGCCATGTCCCACTCTTGGCTGCCTGAGGGGGCAGCAGACAGCACTTTCTGGGACATGTCCCGACACTTTCCGGGACATGGGTAGATGCGGGCGGGCCGCGGGTCGCTGGCGGCCCCGACCATGGCCCACTTTTGGCTGCCTGGGGCCATGGCGGACAGCGTTTTCTGGGACATGCGCCGACACTTTCTGGGACACGGATTGATGCGAGGGGAGATGCGGGTCGCTCGCCCTCAGACCATGTCCCACTTTTGGCTGCTTGAGGGGGGCAGTAGACAGCACTTTCTGGGACGCGCCTCGACACAGGGGGGACGCCGGGCAGCGGGCGAAACGGGGCGTTTCGCAGGGTCGTGCGGCAGAATGGTTGCGGAGGTTTCCATGAGCGATCCGATCCCGACGATGCCGTCATCTGCGGATGCCGCCGGGACCAGCCCCGTGCCACTTGTGCACGCGGCGGCCGAGTGTCCAAAGTGCTTCACCGAACTGCAGAGCGATCGCGACTGGTGGCGTGCGCGCCCCGCCGGATCGCGGCTGGTCGGCCTCGTGGTCTCACGCCCCGACATGGAGACCGTCAAGCAACAGCGCGACGATCTCACGCGCTTCGGCGTGCCGATCGAGGGCTTCCGTCACCCGGCGCCCGAGACCCTCGAGGGATGGTCGAACAGACTCGACCGGTTCTTCGGAACGCTGACGCGCGGTGACGTGCTCGTCGTCGCGAGCGTGCACGCTCTCGGGCTGACGCGCGAGGACGAGACCCGCGCCGTTGCGGACCTTCGTCGACGCGGCGTGATGGTCAAAGTCCTCTCTCACGGCGATCGCCACCTGCACGACGCGACCCTTCCGTCACGCGGCTGAGGCACTCCTGCCGGCAGTCGGTGAGAGGCGAAGACGGGCGCGGTGACCGCGCTCGCGACGCGTTGAACCACGGCCCGGCGCGAGCGCGGCGACCCGACCAGGCCCGGGGGCGACAACTGCCCTCGTGCCGCGCGACGGCCTCGGCCCCATAACGGGACCGCGCCCGTGCGCCTGACCGCGGAGTCGCCGGTCAGACCCCGACGTATCGGGCGAGGTGCTCGCCGGTGAGCGTCTCCCGCTTCGCGACGAGAGCGGCCGGCGTCCCCTCGAAGACGATCGCGCCGCCGTCGCGGCCCGCACCCGGCCCGAGATCGATGATCCAATCGGCGTGCGCCATCACCGCCTGGTGGTGCTCGATCACGACGACCGTGTTGCCGGCATCCACCAACTGATCCAGCAGTCGCAAGAGGGTGTCGACGTCCGCCAGGTGCAGCCCCGTCGTGGGCTCGTCGAGGACGTACACGGCCCCCGTCTTGGCCATCGAGATCGCGAGTTTGAGCCGTTGGCGTTCTCCACCCGACAGGGTGTTGAGGGACTGGCCGAGCGTCAGATACCCGAGTCCGACATCGCGGAGGCGCCCCAGGACGGCCGCCGCCGGGCCTTTGACCAGGAACTCCGCCGCCTCATCGACCGACATGGCGAGAACCTCGGCGATGTTCTTTCCGTCGAGCGTGTACTCGAGCACGTCGTCCGAGAAGCCGGTGCCACCGCACAGCTCGCACACCGTCTCGACCGTCGACTGGAAACCCAGCTGGGTGACGATGACACCGAGCCCCTTGCAGGCCGGACATGCCCCCTCGCTGTTGGCGCTGAACAGGGCCGGCTTCACTCCGTTCGCCTTGGCGAAGGCGGCGCGCACCGCATCGAGGATGCCGGTGTAGGTCGCCGGGCTGCTGCGCCGCGACCCCTTGATGGCGGTCTGGTCGACGACGACCACATCGTCGAACGCGGGCAGATTGCCGTGGATGAGCGACGACTTTCCCGATCCCGCGACGCCCGTCACGACGGTGAGGACCCCCGTGGGCACGTCGACGTCGACGTCACGCAGGTTGTGCTGGGAGGCGCCGCGGATCGGCAGGACCCCGGTCGCCGTCCGGACGGCGTCCTTCAGCCGGGCTCGATGGTCGAGGAAGCGTCCCGTCAACGTCGCGGAGGCCCGAAGGCCGGCGACGTCGCCCTCGAACTGGATGGTCCCGCCGCCGCGCCCCGCGCGCGGACCGAGATCGACGACGTGGTCGGCGATTTCGATTACCTCGGGTTTGTGTTCCACGACGAGCACCGTGTTGCCCTTGTCGCGCAGCTGCAGCAGGGTCTCGTTCATGCGCTGGATGTCGTGCGGGTGCAGCCCCGCCGTGGGCTCGTCGAACACGTAGGTGATGTCGCTCAGGCTCGAGCCGAGGTGCCGGATCATCTTCGTCCGTTGCGCCTCGCCGCCCGACAGGGTGCCACTCGCGCGATCCAAGGACAGATACCCGAGCCCGATGTGCACGAAGGCGTCGAGGGTCTCGCGCAGACCCTGGATGAGGGGAGCGACCATCGGGTCGTCGATCGTGCGCACCCAGGCAGCGAGATCGGTGATCTGCATGGCCGCGGCATCCGCGATGTTGACCTCGCCGATCCGCGATGAGCGAGCACCCTCGTTGAGGCGGGTCCCCCCGCACGCCGGGCACGCCACGAAGGTAACGGCCCGATCGACGAAAGCGCGGATGTGCGGCTGCAGGGCGTCGCGATCCTTTTGCAGCATGCTCTTGGTGACCTTGGGCACGAGGCCTTCGTAGGTCATGTTCGTGTTGGCGATGCGGACCTTGGTCTGCTCTTTGTAGAGGAAGTCCTGGCGTTCCTGCTCGCTGAACTCGCCCACCGGCTTGTCGGCGTCGACGAAGCCCGACTCGCTGTAGACGCGCACCATCCACCCGTCGGCGGTGTAACCCGGCACCAGGATCGCCCCGGCGTTGAGCGAGAGCTTCGGATCGACCAGCTGGTCGAGGTCGATGTCGCTGACCTGGCCGAGACCCTCGCAGTCGGGGCACATCCCGCCCGTGATCTCAAACGATCGGCGCTCCTTCTGCCCCTTCTTGGCGCCGGTCGCGATGGTCACGGCACCTGCGCCCGAAATGGACGGGACGTTGAAAGAGAAGGCTTGAGACGACCCGACGTGCGGCTGACCGAGCCTGCTGAAGAGCACACGCAGCATGGCGTGCACGTCGGTCGCCGTGCCGACGGTGGAGCGCGCGTTGGCGGCCATCCGCTCCTGATCGACCCGGATGGTGGCGCTGAGGTTCTCGAGCGCGTCGACGTCGGGACGGGACAGCTCACCCATGAACTGCTGCACGAACGTCGGATACGTCTCGTTGATCAGCCGCTGCGACTCCGCCGCGATCGTCCCGAAGACGAGCGATGACTTGCCCGACCCGCTGACCCCCGTGAAAACCGTCAGCCGACGTTTGGGCACGTCGAGGTCGACGTCCTTCAGGTTGTTCTCGCGTGCACCGCGAACGCGGATGACGTCGTGGGTGTCGGGACCGTTCATGCGCTGCTCCTCGGGTCGCCCCCTAGTGTGGCGGACACCTCCGACATTCGCGAGACGTGCCCGCGCGAGGACGCTCGACCCCCGACCTGCCCGCCTCGACGGCAGACGACTCCGCGAAACGACGAGGCCCCCGCAGACGGATCTGCGGGGGCCTCGTGACATGGATCAGCCCTGGGCGCGACGGTTCGTGCGGGGGCTGCGAGCGCCGACGACCATACCGGTCGTGGGGGTTCCGGATGCCGAGCGGCCCGCGCCCTGCGAACGCGAGGCGCCCGCTCCGGCGCGCTGTCCGCCACCGGTGCCCTGGCCGCGACCGGCACCGGAGCGCTGGCCCTGGCTGCGGCCGCCCTGGGGC